>NZ_CP094516.1:629750-944625 GCF_029909975.1 Bradyrhizobium sp. ISRA430 | reverse complement strand
TGCCGGACTCGGTCCAGCTCACATTGCAGTTCGGGATCTTCTGCAGCGCGACCGCCATCGCCTTGATGACGAAGTCGTTGACCGAGATCTTGTAGAGCGGCTTCTTCTCCTTGTCCTTTGGAGCGGCCGCGTTGATCTCCTCGCGCGCGACGAGCAGCTTGCCGATGTCGCAGTCGATGGTGAGGTAGAAGTGCGGGACCTGCTGCACCGATGCGGTCAGGCGCTGCGCGATGGTGCGGCGCATGCCGTCATGCGGGACGATGTCGTAGGAGCCGGGCTCGAACAACGCCAGGATCTGCTTGTCCGACATGGTTGGCGCGATTGCGGGACCGGCGGACGGCGCGGCTCCGGGCGCCTTCAGGCCCTTGCCGGACTTGGCCTGTTCGACATCGCGCGCGACTACGCGTCCGTGCGGGCCAGTGCCCGTCACCATCGCAATCTCGATGCCGGCGTCCTTGGCAAGCCGGCGCGCCAACGGTGACGAGAACACGCGGCCGCCCTGGCCGTTGCCCTGCACGGCGGGTGTTGCGGCCTGCGGCGCCGGCGAAGCGGCGGGCGGTGCAGCCTTCGGCGCAGCGGGCGCAGGCGCGGGAGCCGGTGCTTCGGCGGCCTTCTCAGGTGCCTTGGGCGGTACGGCCGAGGCGCTGGGCTTCGCAGCGCCCGCGCTCGCGGCCTTCACGTCCTCGCCTTCCCCGGCGAGAACTGCGATGACGTCGTTGACCGCGACGTCCTGGGTGCCTTCGGGCACAAGGATTTTGGCAATCGTGCCCTCGTCGATGGCCTCGACCTCCATGGTGGCCTTGTCGGTCTCGATCTCGGCGATGACGTCGCCCGATTTGACCTTGTCGCCCTCTTTCTTCAGCCACTTGGCGAGGTTGCCCTTCTCCATCGTCGGCGAGAGAGCTGGCATCAGGATGTTGATGGGCATGCTGACCTCACGAAGAACTTCTCAAAACGTCGTCCTCCACAGGAAGACGAACAGACCAGGTTTAGTTGCCGATGTCGCCCTGCCACAGGCGCTCATTGGCGGGATTGGAACGCCACGTCTTCATCATGGTGATGGAGCGGTCGTCGGCAAGATCGATCCAGGGGATGGCGAACTTGTCGAGAATGTCCTTGGAGCCGGGAAACGTGACGGACTCCCCGATCACCACCAGCGAGACCTTGAACAGGCCAAGCGCGCCGGCGCACATCGAGCATGGCGACAGCGTGGTGTACATGACGGTGTCGTGAAACGAGATCACGCCGGCGTCGCGCAGGCAGCTCATCTCGCCGTGCAGGATGACGTTCTTTTCCTGCACACGGTTGTTGTGGCCGCGGGCAATGATCTTCTTGTCGCGTGTCAGCACGGCACCGATCGGCAGGCCGCCCTGCGCGATCGAAGCCTCCGCCTCGCGGATCGCCTCCAGCATGAAATCATAGTGATGGGATTCGACCGCCACGCTCAGTGCCCCTTCTGTCCGCGCGGCGTGGTGGCGCCCATGTCAGTCGGCCGGTCGATCTCGGCCTGGAACATGTCGAGGATCCGGCCCAGCGCCTCTTCTTCGGTGTACTCGCTCTCGCGGGCATAGGCGCGTGCGGCGTGGCGGGCGAGATCGACCAGCAAAAGACCCCACATGTCGGGCTCTTCGAAGGCGCGCTGGAATGCCATCGACAGCCCGCCCTCCAGCACGAACACGCGCAGGATCTCGACCGCGTCCTCGCGGGCGATAACGTCGGGCGGTAATGGCTGCTCCTTCGGGCCCGCCATGGTCTACCTGTAGCAGACCGCTTTGGCGGCCTCGACCACTTCAGCCGCCGAGGGCAGCGCAAGCTTCTCCAGGTTCGCGGCATAGGGCATCGGCACATCCTTGCCGGAGACGCGCGTCACCGGCGCGTCGAGATAGTCGAAAGCGTGCTCCATGATGCGGGCGGCGATCTCGGCGCCAACGCCGCTTTGCGCCCAGCCCTCCTCCACCGTGACCGCCCGGCCGGTCTTCTTGACCGAGTTGACGATGGTCTCGGTGTCCATCGGCCGCAGCGTGCGCAGATCGATGACCTCGGCCTCGATGCCGTCCTTGGCAAGCTCGTCGGCGGCCTTGAGCGCGTAGGTCATGCCGTTCGACCAGGAGATGATGGTGACGTGGCCGCCCGAGCGCACGATTCGCGCCTTGCCGATCGGGATCACGTAGTCGTCGAGCTTCGGCACCTCACCGGTATGGCCGTAGAGCACCTCGTTCTCGAGGAAGATCACCGGATTGGGATCGCGGATCGCGGCCTTGAGCAGACCCTTGGCGTCGGCCGCCGAATAAGGCGCGACCACCTTCAGGCCTGGAATGTGCGAGTACCAGGCGGAGTAATCCTGGCTGTGCTGCGCGGCGACGCGGGCGGCCGCGCCGTTGGGTCCGCGGAACACGATCGAGCAGCCCATCTGGCCGCCGGACATATAGAGCGTCTTGGCGGCGGAGTTGATGATCTGGTCCATCGCCTGCATGGCGAAGTTGAAGGTCATGAACTCGACGACCGGCTTCAGCCCGGCCATCGCGGCGCCGATGCCGACACCGGCAAAGCCGTGCTCGGTGATCGGGGTGTCGATCACGCGCCTCGCGCCGAATTCCTGGAGCAGGCCCTGGGTGACCTTGTAGGCGCCCTGATATTCGGCGACCTCTTCGCCCATCACGAAGACGTCGGCGTCGCGGCGCATCTCCTCGGCCATGGCATCGCGCAGGGCTTCGCGGATGGTCTGCGTCACCATTTCGGTGCCGGCGGGCACTTCCGGATCGGGCTCGGCGACGGCCCGCGGCGCGGAGGGCGCAGCGGGCTTCGGCTGCGGCGCCTCGGCCTTCGCTGCGGCAGGCGGCGCTTCCGCGGCCTTCTCCTGCTTGGCGGGCGCCGGTGCCTTGGCAAGATCAGCGGCGCTCTCGCCGTCGGCAAGGATCGTCGCGATCGGCGTGTTCACGGCAACGTCGGCGGTGCCTTCGGGGATCAGGATCTGGCCAAGCGTCCCCTCGTCGGTCGCCTCGACCTCCATGGTCGCCTTGTCGGTCTCGATCTCGGCGATCACATCACCCGACTTGATCTGCTCGCCCTCTTTTTTCAGCCATTTGGCGAGGTTGCCCTTTTCCATCGTGGGCGAGAGCGCGGGCATCAGCACTTGAATTGGCATATCGACTCCAAAAGAAAGCTTGCGCGCGTTCAGCGGTAAACGTCGGTCCAGAGCTCGGAAGCATCCGGCTCGGGGTCATGCTGGGCAAAGTCGGCGGAGGCGTTGACGATGTCGCGAACCTCGGCGTCGATCGCCTTGAGATCCTGTTCGCTCACCTTGGCCGCCAGCAGGCGGTTGCGCACCTGCTCGATCGGATCCTGGTCGTGGCGAACCTTCTCGACCTCCTCGCGCGTTCGGTACTTTGCGGGATCGGACATCGAGTGGCCGCGATAGCGGTAGGTCTGCATTTCCAGGATGACCGGACCCTTGCCGGCGCGGCACCAGGCGACCGCCTCGTCGGCGGCGGCCTTCACCGCGCGGACGTCCATGCCGTCGACCTGATGACCGGGGATGTTGAAGGACAGGCCGCGCTTGGAAAAATCCTGCTGCGCCGAGGCGCGCGAGACCGACGTGCCCATGGCGTAGCGATTGTTCTCGATGACGAAGATCACCGGCAGTTTCCAGAGCTCCGCCATGTTGAAGCTCTCATAGACCTGGCCTTGATTGGCAGCACCATCGCCGAAATAGGTGACGGCGACGTTGTCGTTGCCGCGATAGTGATTGGCGAAGGCGAGCCCCGCACCGAGCGAGACCTGGGCGCCGACGATGCCATGGCCGCCGTAAAACTTCTTCTCCACGCTGAACATGTGCATGGAGCCGCCCTTGCCCTTGGAATATCCGCCGCGGCGGCCGGTGAGCTCGGCCATGACGCCCTTGGCCTCCATGCCGGTGGCGAGCATGTGGCCGTGATCGCGGTAACCGGTGATGACCTGATCGCCGTCCTTCAGGGCCATCTGCATGCCGACCACCACGGCCTCCTGGCCGATATAAAGATGGCAGAAGCCGCCAATCGCGCCCATGCCGTAGAGCTGGCCAGCCTTTTCCTCGAACCGCCGGATCAGGAGCATGTCGCGGAGCGCCTTGAGCTCCTGTTCCTTCGTGAATCCCGGTGGCGAGCCGCCGTTGGTCTTGTCCTGTGGAGCGCTTGCGGCGGCTTTCTTGGGTGCGGCCATGGGAATTCCGGGTCAGAGAAAACTTTCGCCCTCTCTAACCCAAGTCAAACGCATGCGAAAGCGCTGCGGCGCCGCGGCGCGGCTTTCATTTATGCCGCACTGCAACGTGGCCGAAATATTGCAAAATGTTTGGCGCCGATCGGGCAACAAATCTAATCGCCGCGGCGTGCGGACCAGATTCGAGACCGCGTCAAGGTGCGAGGTATCGATTTGGAGCAAGGCGGCGCCGCAACGGCGCCGCCCTCTCCGCTCCGCCGATCGATCAAGTCCTTGTCGGCTCTGCCGATCAAGTCCTTGTCAGAAGAAGCCGAGCTTCTTCGGGCTGTAGCTGACGAGCAGGTTCTTGGTCTGCTGGTAGTGATCGAGCATCATCTTGTGGGTCTCGCGCCCCACGCCCGACTGCTTGTAGCCGCCAAACGCTGCGTGCGCGGGATAAGCGTGATAGCAGTTGGTCCAGACCCGACCGGCCTGGATGGCGCGGCCGAAGCGGTAGCAGCGGTTGGCATCGCGGCTCCAGACGCCGGCCCCAAGGCCGTAGAGCGTGTCGTTGGCGATCGCGAGTGCCTCATCGTCGGTCTTGAAGGTCGTGACCGAAACGACGGGCCCAAAGATCTCCTCCTGGAAGATCCGCATCTTGTTGTGACCCTGGAATACGGTTGGCTGGACGTAGTAGCCGCCGGCGAGATCGCCGCTCAGGCTGGCGCGGCCACCGCCGGCCAAAACCTTTGCGCCCTCGCTCCTGCCGATGTCGATATACGACAGAATCTTCTCCAACTGCTCGCCGGAGGCTTGGGCGCCGATCATCGTATCGGCCTCGCGCGGATCGCCCTGCTTGATGGCAGCGACACGCTTTAACGCCCGCTCCATGAAGCGGTCGTAGATATCCTCATGGATCAGCGCGCGGCTCGGACAGGTGCAGACCTCGCCCTGATTGAGCGCAAACATCACAAAGCCTTCGATCGCCTTATCGAAGAAGTCGTCATCTTCTGCAGCCACGTCCTTGAAGAAGATGTTCGGCGATTTGCCGCCGAGCTCGAGCGTGACGGGAATGAGGTTCTGGCTGGCATATTGCATGATCAGCCGGCCCGTCGTGGTCTCGCCGGTGAAGGCGATCTTGGCGATCCGCGGGCTCGAGGCGAGCGGCTTGCCGGCTTCGAGGCCAAAGCCGTTGACGATGTTGAGGACGCCGGGCGGCAGAAGGTCGCCGATGATCTCGGCCCACACCATGATCGAGGCCGGCGTCTGCTCGGCGGGCTTGAGCACCACGCAATTGCCGGCGGCGAGCGCCGGCGCAAGCTTCCAGCACGCCATTAACAACGGGAAATTCCAGGGAATGATCTGGCCGACGACGCCGAGCGGTTCATGGAAATGGTAGGCGATGGTGTCGTGATCGATCTCGCCGATCGAGCCTTCCTGGGCGCGCACGACGCCGGCGAAATAGCGGAAGTGATCGATCGCGAGCGGCAGGTCGGCAGCGCGGGTCTCACGGATCGGCTTGCCATTGTCCCAGGTCTCGGCGATCGCAAGGCGCTCGAGATTCTGCTCCATGCGGTCGGCGATCTTGTTCAGGATCGCGGCGCGTCCGGCGGCGCTGGTGCGGCCCCAGGCGGCCTTGGCGGCGTGCGCAGCGTCGAGCGCGACCTCGACGTCTTGATGGTCGGAGCGCGCGATCTTGCAGACGACTTGGCCATTCACCGGCGAGGCGTTGTCGAAATACCGCCCCGAGATCGGCGCGACGAACTTGCCGCCGATGAAATTGTCATAGCGTGCGGCGAAGGGAACTTTGGTGACGCTGAGGAATTCCACCTTGTTCATTGATCACTCCCGATGTTGCTGTTTGCGCAATTCGTCGCGTGCGTTTGCGCCTGTGCGACTTGCACCGACGATCTCGCGGGAGCGATTTCCTGTCAGCCCGGGCGGAAGCGATGGTCAGGCCGACCTGTCGCAGTTCTGCGACAGGTGACGTGGCCACAAGATACCCCGGCCTCATCCCGAGGAGCACGCCCGTTGGGCGCCTCGAAGGATGGCCGCGGGCGACAGCGGGGCCTTTCATGGTTCGAGACGGCGCTTCGCGCCTCCTCACCATGAGGGTTCAGTTATGTGCGTGGAAAGGAACTGGGGCTTAGTGCTTCAGTTCAAACCGCTTAAGCTTTCGATGCAGCGTGGCACGGCTGACGCCGAGGGCCTTGGCGGCCGCCGAAACATTGCCGCCCGCGCGCAGCAGCGCCCGCTGCAGCACCGCGCGCTGACCGCCGGCAAGATGATCGTGCGCCGTATCGCCGCCGAGAAGATCGGCCGCAGGCATCGGCCGTAACGGGCGACCGGGCGCGATCCCGAGTCCCACCCGGGCGGATCGGGTCGCGCCAATCACGAGATCATCAGCATCGACCGCGACGAGACCGCCGCCCTGGCCGTCGGAGGCAGGCGTCAGCAGGATGCGGGCATGGGCAAAGGCGCGGCGAAACAGATCGGCCTCGATGCGCTTTGCCGCTTCGCCCGCCGCAAGCGCGATCAGGCTGGAGATGGCGTCGGTGCGGTCGGCGCGGCAGGAGGAGACGTCGAGTACGCCGGCAAACATCCCGTTATGGTCGTAGATCGGAACGGCGGTGCAACTCAGAAGCGTATTGCGGGTGAAGAAGTGCTGGTCGCGGTCGATCGTCAGCGGCCGCTGCTCGACAACGCAGGTGCCGATGCCGTTGGTGCCCTCGTGCTCCTCGCTCCACAGCGCGCCGGTCCACAGGCCCCAGGATTGAAACGTCGCGTCGTCGGCCGGCGTGCCGCGACGGTCGACCGGCACGCCCTTCCCGTCGGCAAGCAGCACGCAGCAGCCGGCTGCGCCCACAGCCTGATAAAGCCGGTCCATCGCGGCTTGCGCGGCCGCCAGAAGCGGCCCGATGCGCTCGCGCGCCTGGCGCAATTCGGCGTCGCTCAGCCGCAGCGGCGGGCTGCGGCCGCCAGGATCGAGGTGATGCAGTCGGGACGCGCGCCGCCACGAGGCCACGAGCGCGGAGCGGGCCGCCTGGCCTGATACGATGGCGGCCTCGACGCGGGCCGCGTGATGCCGGGACATTGGCCCATTCATCACTGTTTCCTCCGAGAACAGTCTACGCGGTGGCGGCACAGCCCGATTGATCTGCGTCAACCTTGGCCGGCCCTGCACGCAGCCCATGCCATGAACCCAGCGCCGCGCCGCCGTCAAGGCGACAATCCGACAACGCCTTACGACTTTCGGTACGAGGCTATCGGAAGTCGACGCCGACTTTCGACACCAGTTGCGGAAGTTTCGGAAAGCGTCAGTTCGTCGGGTTCATCCGAACGAGATCATGCGGATTGACGTAGTCGAGCTGGAAGCGCGCCCGCTCGTCGAGCATATCCGGGTCGATCTTTTCCCTGCGGAGCAGTGACACGCGCTGCTCGCTCCTGGCGCGCTCGCGCTTGAGCTGCGCCAGTTCGCTGGTCAGCGCGATGATCTCCTGGTCGAGCTCCTGGCGCGCGTTCAGGCCGTACTTGCCGGTATAGGCATTGATGCCGAAATAGCCGACGATGGCGGCCGCCATCGTGTAGAGAGCAAGGCCGGTCAGGATCGACTTCAGGCGCGCGCGGGAGACCATGTCCGGCAAGATGGGACAGGTTGGTTAAGGGAGTGCTAATTCCAGCTTGCTGGCCTACCCCTGCCCGACCACGCGACCAGACCCTCATGGCGAGGAGGCGCGAAGCGCCGTCTCGAACCATGAAGGCCCGGCTGTCTCCCGCGGCCATCCTTCGAGATGACCGCTTCGCGGTCTCCTCAGGATGAGGACCTACGATGTTGCGGGCAGTGTTTACGTCAGCCCTGGTTCTTCGCGACGTGCGCGGCGAAGGCGTCGAGGTACTGCTGCAGGACGGTCTTCAGGGAGTCCTTGGTCAGGTTGCCCGCGGCATCGAAGGCGTCGCCGACGCCGTTCAGGTAAATCTCCGGCTGCTGGAGGATCGGGCCGGCAATGCCGGGCAGGATGTTCTGGAGATGCTTGGCTGCGCTGACACCACCGAGCGGACCCGGCGAGTTGGAGATGATGCCAGCCGGCTTGCCGTTGAAGGAGCTCTTGCCATAGGGCCGCGAGGCGACATCGATGGCGTTCTTCAGCACGCCCGGGATCGAGCGGTTGTATTCGGGGGTGACAAACAGCACGCCGTTCGACTTCTGGAGCTTTTCACGGAAGGCCAGCCAGTCGGCGGGCGGCGCGCCCTCGAGGTCCTGGTTGAAGAAGGAAATGCCCGCTGGCGTCACCACTTCGAGCGAGAGCGAGCTCGGGGCAAGCTTGGCGAGGGCATTGGCGATCTTGATGGAAAAGCCTTCCTTGCGCAGGCTGCCGACGAGCGTGACGATGTGATAGGCCATGGTTTGTGTCCTTAATCTCCAGCGGGATAGTCGCGCACTTAATCCGGCTGCATCAGTGGATGCAAGTGCATGAACCGTGCCGATTTGGAAACGCTGCGTTCACGGAATTGAACTGTTGCCCAAAACAATCAGGCCGCCCGAAGGCGGCCTGATGTTTCCGATGGCGTGCGCGATCAGATCGTCGGATTCCAGGCCGACGGGATCAGGCGATATTTCGCGCCGTCTTTCTCGACATGGCCGACCGAGGGGAAGGTGAAGTGGAAGCCGACCACAGTCGCCTTCTCCGCCGCCGCCATGTCGTAGAACTTGTGGCGGGTCTCCTGCGCCAGCGCTGCATCAGTGTCGAATGCCACGTGCCAATCCGGATTGCGCAGGAACAGCTCCGGAATGTTGGTGACGTCGGACTGGATCAGCACTTTCGCGTTGCCCGAGGCAACCGCGAACGAGGTGTGGCCAGGCGTATGGCCGGGCGTCGCGATCGAGGTGATGCCGGGCGCAACTTCCTTGCCCCATTCGTACTTCGTCACCTTCGACTCGAGCCCGGCGAACGTCTTCTTCACGTTCGCGAAGTAGTTCTTCATCATGTCGCTGGAGGCCTTGCCCGCGTTCTCCTCGCTGGCCCAAAACTCCCAGTCCTTCGCCGGCACCATGATCTCCGCATTCGGGAAGGCAAGCGAGCCGTCGGCCAAACGGATGCCGTTGGTATGGTCGGGATGCAGATGCGACAGCAACACGATGTCGATGCTCTTGGGATCGACGCCGGCGGCCGCGAGGTTCTGCAGGGTACGGCCGACCGCGCCCTTGCTCGCCTCGAAATTCGCAACGCCGTTGCCGCTGTCGATCAGCACCAGCTTGGAGCCGGTGTTGATGAGCTGCGGATTGAACGGGATCGTGACCATGCCCTTCGGCATGTAGGCGGCATCGGCGGCGGCGAGCGCCTCTTCCTTCGGAACGTTGACGACGAACTTGTCGGGCATCGGGAAGCTGCGCGCGCCGTCGTTGATCGAGGTGCATTCGAAGCTGCCGATCTTGTAGCGGTAGAAGCCCGGCGCCTGTGCTCCGCTTTGCGGCACTGCGCCATTGGCAACGGTCGGTCCCAGTCCGGTCACGGCAGCCGCGCCGACGGCGGCCGCGCCCGCGAGCAAGTGGCGGCGATTGAGATCTGTCATGGAGATGTCCCCTTTGCGTGCGGTTTGTCCCGCTTTCAATTGCGGCGCGAATGTTCTCCCGCTTCGCTCAGAAGGCAAGACCTTCTTTGGGCGACGTGCCCTAGCACATCACGAAGATTTATTTGGGTTGATGAGGAATTTTTCGCCGGTAGCCCGTTTGGCGTACACGGCGATGTTGGCCGGATCGAGCGCTTCCTGGAGCGAGACCACCCTGGTGTAGTGGCTGGCAAAGGTGGTCTTCAATTCGTCGACCACGCGCTGACGCAGCTTGGCGGCATCGGCCTGCCCGATCTTCATCAGGAACGGAAACAGCAGCCAGCCGCCGACGCCCCAGGCCATGCCGAAGCCGCGCGGCAGTTCGATCGGTCGCGTGTCGAGCGCGCCGTAGACATAGACCTGCTTGTGCACGTTGGAGCCGTAGCGGCTATATTCTTTCGCGGTCTTGTTGATCGCGGCTTCCATGCAATTGAGGATGTCACCGGCGAGCTTGCCGCCGCCGATGGCGTCGAAGGCGATGGTGGCGCCGGTCTCGACCAGCGCGTCGGTGAGATCGCCAAGAAAGCTCGGCGAGGTGGAGTCGACGACATGCTTTGCGCCGATCTTCTTCAGGATGTCCGCCTGCTCTTTGCTGCGCACGATGTTGACGAGCGGGATGCCGTCCTTGAGGCAGATCTTGTTCAGCATCTGCCCGAGATTGGAGGCAGCCGCGGTGTGCACCAGCGCCTTGTGGCCTTCGCGACGCATGGTCTCGGTCATGCCGAGCGCTGTGAGTGGATTGACGAAGCAGGATGCGCCTTCGGCGGGCGTCGTGCCGGCCGGCAGCGGCAGACACTCCCTCACCTTCAGCGTGCGATATTGCGCGTACATCGCGCCGCCGATCATCGCCACCGTCTTGCCCATCAGCGCTTTCGGAGCATCCGACGAGCCGGTCCTGATGACGACGCCGGCGCCCTCATTGCCGACCGGCATGGACTGGTCGAGCCGGCCTGCCATCGCCCGCAGCGCGGCTGCGGGCACCTGTGCGGTGATCACGGGCGAAGCTTTCGTACCCGAGGCCTTGGCCGTGCTCATGTCGGCGGCGCCGACGAGCAGGCCGAGGTCGGACGGGTTGATCGGCGTCGCCTCGACGCGGACGACGACCTCGTCCGCGGCGGGTTCGGGGGTCGGCACGTCGACGAGCGAGATTTCCAGCTCACCGCTCGCCTTGATCAGCGAACGCAGTTGCAGTCCGGTCTTGCCGTCGCTCATGTCGATCCTCCCGTGTTCTGTCAAAGCGCCGGCTTATGCCAGCGCCTTCAGCGCCGCCTTGCCGGCATAGAGCGCCTGCTTGCCGAGCTGCTGCTCGATGCGCAGGAGCTGATTGTATTTGGCGGTGCGATCGGAGCGCGCAAGGGAGCCGGTCTTGATCTGACCGCAATTGGTGGCGACCGCGAGATCGGCGATGGTGGAATCCTCGGTCTCACCGGAGCGGTGCGACATCACCGAGGTGTAGCCGGCCTTGTGCGCCATCTCGACGGCGGCGAGCGTCTCGGTCAGCGTACCGATCTGGTTGACCTTGATCAGGATCGAGTTGGCGCGTCCTGCCTTGATGCCGTCCGACAGGCGCTTGACGTTGGTGACGAAGAGATCATCGCCGACGAGCTGGCACTTGTTGCCGATCAGGTCTGTGAGCTCTTTCCAGCCGTCCATGTCGTCTTCGGACATGCCGTCCTCGATGGTGACGATCGGATAGCGCGAGACGAGATCGGCGAGATACTTGGCCTGTTCGGACACCGAGCGGGTCTTGCCCTCGCCTTCATAGACGTACTTGCCGTCCTTGAAGAACTCGGTCGAGGCGCAGTCGAGGCCGAGCACGACGTCGCTGCCCACCTTGAAGCCGGCCTTGCCGATCGCGTTCACGACGAAGTCGAGCGCGGCGTCGGCCGACGGCAGATTCGGGGCGAAGCCGCCCTCGTCGCCGACATTGGTGTTGTGGCCGGCCTTCTTCAGCTCGGACTTCAGCGTGTGGAAGACTTCGGCGCCGTAGCGCAGGCCCTCGGCGAAGGTCGGCGCACCGACCGGCAGGATCATGAATTCCTGGAAGTCGATCGGATTGTCGGCATGCACGCCGCCATTGATGATGTTCATCATCGGCACCGGCAGAAGCCGCGCCGAGGTGCCGCCGACATAGCGATAGAGCGGCATGTCGAGCGAGTTCGCGGCCGCCTTGGCGCAGGCGAGCGAAACGCCGAGGATGGCGTTGGCACCTAACCGGCTCTTGTTCGGCGTGCCGTCGAGGTCGATCATGATCTGGTCGATCTGGACCTGATGCTCGACATCGATGCCGCTCAAGGCCTCGAAGATCTCGCCGTTGACGGCACCGACGGCCTTGGAAACGCCCTTGCCGAGATAACGGGCCTTGTCGCCGTCGCGCAGTTCCACCGCCTCGTGGGCACCGGTGGACGCGCCGGACGGCACCGCGGCGCGGCCGAGCGAGCCGTCCTCCAGCACGACGTCGACCTCGACGGTGGGATTGCCGCGGCTGTCCAGGATTTCGCGGCCGATGATGTCGACAATGGCGGTCATGATGTTGCACTTCCGTTCGTTGGAGCTGATCGGTTCGCCGCGCGTCTTACACGGAGCGCAAGCAAATGTGAACGCTTGGACCGGCCGCTTCGACTGACGCGTGAAGTGCCTCAGACTAAGCTCGACCGCATCTGATCTGCGCGTCCAACCTCAATCTGAAACAGTCGGGGTAACGCCATGAATCGTCGCCAGTTTCTTGCCTCGAGTGTCGCCCTTCTCACGGTTCGCCCAAGTTTTGCCCAAGAGGCCCCGTTCCGGACGAAATATTTCCCCATCAGCCCCGGCATCGGCCTGCACGATCTCACGCCGGCGCCCGATGGCCGCATCTGGTTCACCGCACAAGGCAAGGGCATGCTCGGCAGGCTCGATCCGAAGGATGGCTCGTACGAGACCGTCAGCCTCGGACAAGGCGCAGCGCCCCACGGCGTGACGATCGGTCCCGACGGCGCGCCGTGGATCACTGAGGGCGGCCAGAACGCGATCGCGCGTGTCGACCCTAGCGACCTCAAGGTCACGTTGTTCCGCCTGCCTGAGAAATTCGCTTCCGCCAATCTCAACACCGGCGTGTTCGACAAGTCCGGGACCTACTGGTTCACCGGACAATCCGGTTACTACGGCCGCCTCGCGCCGAAGTCCGGCGAGATGAGCGTGTTCAAGGCGCCGAAGGGCGTCGGTCCCTACGGCATCACGGCCACGCCCAAGGGTGACATCTGGTACGCCTCGCTTGCGGGGAGCTATATCGCCAAGATCGATCCGGCCACCGGCAATGCTCATGTCGTCGAGCCGCCGACGCCGAACCAGGGGGCACGGCGCGTCTGGTCGGATTCGAAGAGCCGGATCTGGGTCAGCGAGTGGAACAGCGGGCATGTGTCGGTGCACGATCCCGCCGACGGCTCATGGAAGAGCTGGAAGCTGCCGGGCGAGCGCCCCCGCACCTACGCGGTCTATGTCGACGACAAGGACAAGGTCTGGCTGACCGACTTCTCGGCGAACGCGATTCTCCGGTTTGATCCGGCGAGCGAGCAGTTCAACGTGTTCGCCAGCGACAAGGCGAATGCCAATGTCCGTCAGCTCGACGGCCGGCCGGGCGAGCTGTGGGGCTGCGAATCCGGCAACGACCGGATCGTCATGATCCAGACCATCGCCGCCGGTTGACGACGGCCACAATTGCGTCCATCCCGACATCCGCAAAAGGATGACGACGATGGCGAAAAAATCTCTCCAGCTCGGCCGCGCGGTCGAGTGGCCGCACACACCGGAAGAAGCCCAGCTCGACCGCGTGCCCAATCCGCAAAAGGGTACGGACTATCTGGTGCGCTTCACCGTGCCGGAATTCACCTCGCTCTGCCCGGTCACGGGCCAGCCGGATTTCGCGCATCTGATGATCGATTACGCACCGGGCGCGTGGCTGCTGGAGTCGAAGTCGCTCAAACTCTACATCGCGAGCTTTCGCAATCACGGCGCCTTCCACGAGGATTGCACCGTGATGATCGGCAAGCGCATCGCCTCCGAGATCAAGCCAAAATGGCTGCGCATCGGCGGCTACTGGTACCCGCGCGGCGGCATTCCGATCGACGTATTCTGGCAGACCGGCCGCGTGCCAAGGGGCCTCTGGGTACCCGAGCAGGGCGTCGCGCCCTATCGCGGGCGGGGTTAGTTTCTTTCAGGCACGGATTGAATCAGCGCGCCACGCCAAAACTTGCGTCAAACCAACGGGAGCACACCTCAGCTCTCTCTCCATTAATTTAATCGAAGGTTGCTCAGGTCTTCTTGGTCGGACTGTGATCGCGCGCCGGATAGTTGGCGCCGGATTCGGCAATGTGGCGCCGCACTGCTGCAATGAGTGCAGCGAGATCGCGAGACTCGATCGCATCGACAATCTCGACGTGGTGTGCAGCACTTCTTTGCAACTCGGCATTCGACGGCCACAAGGCGATCGGTCCTGGTCTGGCGCGATTTCGGATTTCGACGATGAGCCTGGCGAGCGATTGGTTTGCTGCATGGCGATAGATCTCGTCGTGAAAGGCTGCGTTAGTATTTGCTTGGTCCGCTTTGCTGCCGCGCGCCACAGCATCTTCAAAGAGTTTCTGGGCTTGCTTGATTTTTCCAAATTCGATGGGGCCGATATTCGGTAACGCCTGCGTTGCCGCTTCAACCTCCAGCAACATGCGGATCTCCAATATCTCGCGAACCACATTCAGGTCGGGTTGTGCGACCCGGTACCCACGATTTTCGACATGGGTCACCATCCCGCTTGCGGCGAGTTGGGTCAGTGCACTTCGGACGTCGAAACGTTTCGCAACGAAGGCCTCCTCCAGGTCGATCTGGCGCAACCATTCGCCCGGCCGATAGTCGCCTTGCAGGATGGCGGCACCGATTTCCACCGCCAACAGTCTCTTCTGCTCCTTCCGTACTTTCATGGCTGCTTCCCTTTTCGGAGCGCTTGACTTGTCAAAGCTAGTTGCGCACAAATTGGCGCCAATAAATGTGCATAACAAATCGCGGCGGCGGGAGGAACATGGATGTCGGGCATCGATCGTAGAAGCTTGATGGTGATGTCGGTCCTCGGCGCGACTGTAGGACTCCGGGGCACGGCGCAGGCTGCGCCGAACGGATATCCTGAGAATTATCAAAAGATCATCGAGGACGCCCAGAACGAGAGCAGCCTACTCATTTATTCGATCATGTCGCCCGAAAACTGGCGGCCCGTGATTGAAGGCTTCAACAAGCTCTACCCGAAGGTCAAGGTCGAGACGCTGGATCTGCCCGCGTCCCGCGAGAGCTTTGAACGTTATCTGGCCGAGCGGAGCACCAACAGCCGCACCTGCGACCTCATCGCAACGGCTGATCCGGGCGGATGGATCGACTTCCAGGAGCGCGGTGAAATCCTCGACTATGCGTCACCCGAGGCGCAGGCGTGGCCGGACTGGTCGAAGCCGTTTCCCGGCGTCTACACCGTTTCGTCCGATCCGATGGCGCTGATCTGGAACAACACGCTGGTGCCGGACGGCAAGCGCCCCAAGACGCTTGCGGAGTTCGTCGAGCTTGCGGTGACAAACGAGAAGGCCTGGCGCAACCGCATCACCAGCTACGGCGTGCATCAAACCACCTTCGGCTATGGCATCAGCTACGCGTTCGTGAAGAAGCACGGCGAGAAGGCCTGGGACTGGTTCGCTCAGCTTGCGAAGCTTTCGCCTCGGTTCGAGCGCTCCGGCGGGCCGATGACCGAAAAGGTGACCTCCGGCGAATACGCCACGGGCTGGTTTGTTTCGGCCATCACCTTCTGGCCCCGCCTGAATGATCCGGCGCGCGCTCGCATCCTCGGCTGGAGCTTCATCGGCGATGGTCAGCCGGTTGTGCTGCGTGGCGTCGCCATTCCGAAGGGGTCGAAAAACGTCAACGCCGCCAAGTTGATGCTCGACTACATCATCTCGGAGGACGGTCAGCGCGCATTCGGACGGGGTGGCCTGACGCCGGCGCGACCAGGTGTGCAGCCGGGCGACGGCATCCGCCATACATACTCGTCAATCGTGCAAGCCGTCGGCGAGCAGAACATTTGCTACATCGGCTACGATCGGGACGCCCTGCGGGACTACGACAGCTTCCTGGCGCGCTGGAAAAAGACTTTCAATGTCGCTTGACGCAAGCAGCGCGCTAGCGCCGACGGCTACGGACGCACTGCCGAAGCCGCTGCCCGGCCGCGATACGGTCATCCAGTACGGCATGGCGCTGCTGACAGTTGTTCTGATCGCAGCGCCTCTGCTTCCCGTTCTCTATCAATCTATGCTGGATCGCGCGCTCTACGATTCCGGCCAGCAGCTCACGCTGAGCAACTTCGGCCGCCTGCTTCGCACCGACGGCTTTGCACTCGTCATCTGGAACACGTTTGTTTTCGCCACCCTCACTACCGTGATTTCGCAGGCGCTTGGCACGCTGGCAGCGGTGCTGTTCGGCCGCACCGACATGCCGTTTGCGCGGCTGTTTGGCGAGCTGTTCCTGTGGCCGATCTATCTCTCGGCGCTGGTGCTGTCGTTCGGCTGGTACACGATTTACGGACCGGCCGGTTACTTGACGCTTCTTGTTCAGTCGATCTTCGACGGCGCGCCGTGGAATCTCTACTCGCTGCCGGGCATGGCGATGATCGCCGGCGTCTCGCAAGCGCCGGTCGCCTACATCTACTGCATGTCCTCGGCCTCGATTACCGATCCGACGCTGGAGGAAGCCGCGCGCGTGGCTGGCGCCGGCACCTTGAGGACCTTGTGGCGGATCACGCTGCCCCTGCTGATGCCGGCGATCGCCTATAGTGCGGTGCTGAACTTCACGGTGGGATTGGAACTGCTCGCGATTCCGCTGGTGTTCGGAGATCCCGCCGGCATCACTGTGCTGACTACGTTCCTCTACAACAACGGCGTGGCGTCGGCGCGCCCCGATCACGGGCTGGTGGCAACGGCAGCCGTGCTGATGCTTGCCGTTGTCTGCGTCTTGGTCTGGCTGCAAGGACGCCTGCTCGGCAGCACCCGGCGTTTTGTCACACTCGGTGGCAAGGCCACGCGACCGCGCCCTTTCCGCCTGAGCAGTCTGCGCTGGCCGCTTTGCATCGTCTCGGCGATCTACATCACGGCAACAGTTGTGATGCCGATCGGCGCGCTGCTGCTGCGCGCCTTCACCAGCCTGCTGTCGCCGATGGTGCCGATCACCGAGGTGCTGACTCTCGGCAACTTCGCCAACATGCTCGAGTATCCGGTCTACCCGCGCTCGATCTGGAACTCGTTCATCGTCAGCACGCTCGGTGGCGTCATCGCCACCGCGATGGTCGCCCTGATCGCAATCATCGTTCTGCGCTCAGATTTCCGCTGGCGAGCGCCGCTGCACTACATCGCGTTGTTTCCTCGCGCGGTGCCGGGCGTCGTCGCGGGCATCGGGTTCTTCTATGCGTTTGCGCTTGTTCCGGGCCTGGGAGGACTTCGAAACACGATCTGGATTCTGATCGCCGCCTTCACGATGCACTTCATCCCCGTGGGGTTGGGGGCGGTTGCGCCGATGCTAATGCAGATGAGCCCGGATTTCGATCGCGCCGCGCGGACGCAGGGCGCGGACTGGTGGACGACGAGCCGGCGGATCGTTTTGCCTTTGCTGCGGCCGGCGCTCGTTGCTTGCTTCATCATCCTCTTCATTACGTTCTTCAAGGAGTACACAACCGCGATCTTCCTGTTCGCTCCCGGCAGCGAAGTGATCGGGACCACGCTGCTCCAGGCCTGGACGCAGGGCGAGGTCGGTCTGGTGTCCGCGCTGGCAACCGTACAGATCCTGGTCATCGGAGTCTGTGTCACGGCGGCGCGTGCTTTTCTCGGAGTGAAGCTCTATGGCTGAGTTGTTGATCGAGAACCTGCATAAGCGGTTCGGACCGGTCAAAGCGATCGACGACGTCAACATCCACGTTGCGGATGGTGAGTTCATCACGCTGCTGGGTCCGTCCGGGTGTGGCAAGTCAACGACGCTCGGCGCCATTGCCGGACTGGATCAGCCGACGAGCGGACGTATCCGCGTCGGCAACAAGACCTATTTCGACGGCGAAAAGGGCATCTTTCTGCCGCCAGAAGCCCGCCATTGCGGACTCGTGTTCCAGAGCTACGCATTGTGGCCGCACATGACGGTCTACGACAACGTCGTGTTTCCGCTCAAGCTGCGGAAAGTGTCGACCGCCGATTGCAAGCGCCGCGTCGAGGAGAGTCTCACTCTCGTCGAGATGGAGCGCTTTCAGGATCGCTATCCGCATCAACTCTCGGGCGGACAGCAGCAACGTGTCGCGCTCGCGCGAACACTGGTTTACCAACCCGAAATCCTCTTGCTCGACGAACCCTTGTCGAATCTCGACGCCAAGCTGCGCGACCGTGCCCGGGCCTGGCTCGCTGAACTGCGCACGCGTCTCGGCTTGACGACAATCTACGTGACGCACGACCAGGTCGAAGCACTGGCCTTGTCCGACCGCATCGTGGTCATGAATGGCGGCCGGATCAATCAGATCGGCTCGCCTCAGGAGATCTACACCCGGCCCGCAGACAGTTTCGTGGCCGACTTCATCGGAACGACAAATTTTCTGAACGGCGACGTCGTCGGGGCACCCGATGGCGATGGACAGACGCTGGTCAGTCTCGCCGACGGTCAGCGCGTCCTGATCAAGTCCGACAAACGTCCATCATTGGGCGACAAGGTCACGTTTGCCTATCGCCCCGAGCAGATGCGCCTGGCAGCGGCCCATGACCAGGCGATCGGAGGTTCGATCATCGAAGCGGACGTGGTCAGCCATTCCTACGTTGGCGGTCGTTGGCAGATCGGATTGAGCGTCGGCGGAAATCAGATCCGCATCGAAACCCAGGATGCAACGACTGACCGCCAGTTGCGCCTGTGGCTGCCTGTAACCGGCGGCATCCTGTTTACAGAACGGAACCATGGCAAATCCCACTGACGCCACCTCTCCCGAAGGCGGACTGCATCGGGCTGACTATACACCCGGTGTCCGCGGCCCACTGACAGGGCTCCGCGTCATCGATCTTTCGAGGCTGGTTGCGGGTAATCTGCTCACCCAACATCTCGCCGACTTCGGCGCCGACGTCATCAAGGTCGAGCCGCGCGAAGGCGATACCCTGCGCGGTTGGCGCACAAAGGGCGTCGAAACGAACTGGAAGATACATTCGCGCAACAAGCGCAGCATTTGCCTCGAATTTCGTCACGATGATGCGGTGCCGTTGATCCGCAAGCTCATTCCCGGCGCCGCGATGCTGATCGAGAGCTTCCGTCCAGGTACGCTCGAGCAGATGGGGCTTTCTCCCGAAGAACTGCTGCGGCTCGAGCCCAAGCTCGTGATCGTTCGAATATCGGGATGGGGGCAGACCGGCCCCTATCATCGCCGGCCCGGCTTCGGGACGCTGGTGGAAGGCTTTTCCGGCTTCGCCGAGATGAACGGATTCCCTGATCGCGAGCCGGTATTGCCACCGATGTATCTGGCCGACGCATTGTCCGGTCTCACCGGAGCGTTCGCAGCCATGGCCGCGTTACGGGAGGTCGAAATCAACGGTGGAAAAGGACAGGTAATCGATCTGCCGCTGCTCGACCCGATCGTCAACTCGCTGGGGCCCCAGGCGGCAAATTATCGTTTGACCGGCGTGGTCAAACCGCGCAGCGGGAGCCGCTCGAGCGGCTCGGTACCGCGCAATGTCTACCGTACACTCGATGGCGGTTGGGTTTGCCTGTCGGCTTCCACGCAAGGCATGGCCATGCGGGTGCTGCGTTCGATCGGCCGCCCCGAACTTTGCGATGATCCGCGGTTCAAGACCAACGAACAGAGGCTCGTCCATGTTGCCGAATTGGACAAGATTATCGGCGATTTCATTGCGACGCGGACGGTCGAAGACAACGTGGCCTTCTTCGAAGCGGCCGAGGTCACGATCGGTCCGGTCAACGATACCGTCCGATTGATGAACGACCGCCACGTGCAGGCCCGCGGACTGCTGGCCGATTATCCTGACGACGATATGGGAACGTTCCCGATGCACGCCGTCCCGGTGCGCCTGTCCGAGACGCCCGGAAGCATCCGGACGCCAGCGCCCCGCCTTGGTGAGCACAGCCGCACCATTCTGGCCGAATCCGGCCTTAGCCCTGAAGATATCGATGCCGCTCTCGCCTCGGGCGTCGTGAAGGAAACCAGAAAATGACAATTCAGCGAAAATTCCCCGTCTGGCGATCTGCGCTGTTCGTACCCGCAAACGTAGAGCGGTTCGTCGTCAAAGCCGTCGAGCGCGGCGCGGACGCACTGATCATCGATCTCGAGGATAGCGTGCCGCTTGCCGAAAAAGCGACCGCCCGCGCGCTGATACCGGGCATCGTTCAGCGCTTTCGCGACACCGGGAATTCGGACGTCATGGTGCGGATCAACCAGCCGCTCGAATTGGCGGTGCCCGATCTGGAGGCGGCCGTCATCCCGGGCGTGGACGCGATCAAGATCACCAAGGTCGAAGGCGCCGAGCATCTGCGCCTGCTCGACGAGATGGTGACAAGATTGGAGATCGATCGCGGATTGCCACCCGGCAAGATCTGGTTTGTTGGCCTGATCGAGGCGCCCGGCCCGCTCGCCAGAGCCCATGACATCGCACGATCGATCCCGCGGCTGGCGGGCATTTCATTGGGTGCCGAAGACTATGCGACCGCCATCGGCGCGAAACCGACGGAGGAGACCTTGTTGATGCCGAAGCAACAGGTGGTGCAAGCGGCGCGAGCCGCCGGCATCATGCCGCTCGGCACCATCGGCTCGGTGGCGGATTTCTCCGATCTGGACGGGTATACCAGGATCGTGAGGCGGTCGGCGGATTTTGGCTTTGTGGGCTCTGCCTGCATTCACCCATCACTGGTGCCGATCCTCAACGCGGGTTTCAGCCCATCACCACAGGATGTGGCTGACGCCGAACGCGTCGTTGCCCTCAACAAGCAAGCGGCTGCCGAGGGGCGCGCATCCTTCGCCATCGATGGCAAGATGATCGATATCCCTATCGTTCAGCGGGCAGAAGCGCTGCTCGAGCGCGCGCAAGCGATCGCCGCACGCGCGCATCGGCCTCGTTGATTGTGTCGGCCTCAGCGCATCAGGCGCGCGCGTCAGACGGTGCGCGCGGCCTGAGCAACTGCGCGCAGACGAGGCCCAGCACCACCATGATCATGGCGCTCGCGACCAGGGTCGACATCTTGCCGGCATGTTGCAGGCCAAGGCCGTAGGCGAGCGGGCCGACCGTCTGCCCCATGAAGAAGAAGAACGAGTGCAGCGAGAGCGCGGTCGCGCGCGCCTCCACCGAGAGCTCGCTGGCAAAGACCTGGAGGCAGCCATGGGCCATATAGAAGCCCCAGCCCATGACGATGAGATTGAGGGTCTGGACTTCCCAGCGCGGGCCGAAGGCGACGGCGACGAGTTGCGAGGCCACCAGCGTCATGCCGGCGATCATCATGCCCTTGACGCCGAGCCGCGGCAGCAGGCGCGACACCGTCAGCGTGTAGAACAGACCGCCGACCGCGAAGCCCGCGATGACGATGCCGGCGATGGATAGCGAGGTCTGCCCGAGATCGAACAGGAACGAGGCGATGTAGGGAAACAGGCCGAGCACGCAGCAGCCCTCGACGAACACGGCCGAGTAACACACATAGGCGTTCGGATTGGTGAAGATGGTGCGATAGCCGGCTTTCAGGGCCGACAGGCTCGTCTTCGGCGGATGCTTGATCTTCGCGCCGTGAAAGCCTGCGCCGACCGCGATCGAGGCGACGATCACCAGCGCGCCGAGCACCGCCAGCACGCCGCGCCAGCCGAGGAAGTCGCCGATCAGGCCCGAGGCTGAGGCGCCGAGTAGATTGCCGGTCATGGCGCCGGCCAGCGTGCGGCTGATTGCAACCTGACGCTTCTCCGGGCCGACAAGATCGCTGGTCAGGCTCAGCGCGATCGGAAACACGCCGCCTGAGCCGATGCCGGCAAGGATGCGAGTGGCGAACAGCAGCGAGAACGAGGTCGAGAGCGCGCCGAGGATGTTGGCGAGGCCGAGCAGCGCAAGGCAGCCGATCATCAGCCGCGTCTTGCCGAAAAGATCGGCGGCAGCACCGATCAGCGGCTGGATGATCGAGAAAGTGAAGGCAAAGACCGCCGAAAAGCCCGCAGCGGTGGCGATGCTGACGCTGAAATCCTCGGCGATGTGCGGCAGCACCGGATCGAGGGCGCGCGCCGACAGCGCCGCGGCGAAGCTCGCACCGGAAATGACATAGAGCGCGGCCGGCAAGCCGTGGTCGTACGGCCGCACTTCGCGTTGCGACATCAGCTCTGATTCTTTGCGAGCGCGTCGAATGCCATCAGCGTGCGGATCAGGCCTTCGAACTCCCGCAGCGGCACCATGTTGGGCCCGTCCGACGGCGCATGGTCGGGATCGGGATGAGTCTCGATGAATACGCCGGCGACGCCGACGGCCACCGCTGCGCGCGCCAGCACAGGCACGAACTCGCGTTCGCCGCCCGATGAGGTCCCCTTCCCGCCCGGCTGCTGCACCGAATGGGTGGCATCGAAGATCACGGGCGCACCGGTGGTACGCGCCAGGATCGGCAGCGCGCGCATGTCGGACACGAGTGTGTTGTAGCCGAACGAAGCGCCGCGCTCGGTGACGAGCACGTTGGGATTGTTCGCGCTCGTGATCTTGGTCACGACATTGGCCATGTCCCACGGCGCCAGGAACTGGCCCTTCTTGACGTTGACGACCTTGCCGGTCGCAGCCGCGGCGAGGAGGAGATCGGTCTGCCGGCACAGGAAGGCCGGGATCTGCAAGATGTCCACCGCTTGCGCCACCTCGGAGCATTGCGCGGCCTCGTGCACGTCGGTCAGCACGGGCAGACCAACTGAGGAGCGGATCTCCGCGAAGATCGGCAACGACTGGGCGAGCCCGAGGCCGCGGGCCGCAGACGCGCTGGTGCGGTTGGCCTTGTCGAAGGAGGTCTTGTAGACGAGGCCGACTTTCAGCCGCGCGGCGATCTCCTTCAGCGCGGACGCCACCTCCAGCGCATGCTGGCGGCTTTCGAGCTGGCACGGCCCGGCAATGATCGAGATCGGCAGATCATTGCCGAATTTGACCGTGCCAATGGTGACGACCGGCGCTGCTGACGGTGAAGAGCTCAAGGCCAATTTCCCTCGTTTCGGCGCGACCATAGCGGCGATGAGGGTCGGATCAACCCTCTTCGGCCCCTAGCCGTTCGAATATCAGGGTTGCGCCCGGGCTGCGCGCGCCGGCAGGCCGGAGATCATTTCACCACCGAGAAGGCGGTCGGCGTCAGGAGCTGGCTGACGATGTTGGCGACGATCTGCCCGTCCGCTTCCGATTTCGCCCGCGCGTCGAGCCAGTCGGGATCGGTCATGAACGCGCCCCACTTCTTCTCACGCTCGGCAAGCGACTCCCAGGCCAGGAAATAGGTCAATTCTTGATTGGATTCGCCGATCATCGTGGTGAAGAAACCGGCCTGGCGGATGCCGTGCCTCTCCCACAGCTTCAGCGTGACCGTCTCGAATCGCTTGAGCAGTGCCGGCAGACGGCCGGGCACGCAGCGATACTGACGCATTTCGTAGATCATCCTGGTTCCTCCCTGATCAAGTCCGGCGGTTATAGCGGCCGGCCATGAAGCTGTCTTGAGCCCCGCCCGGCTCCCCCGGTGGCATTCCGCGCATGGCTGGCAGCCTTTCGCGGCCACCCGGTCGCAGCCGGTTCCCGCAATGCTGCCGCAATGATACGGCGGCTAGAACAGCTCGGTTGAGGTTGAGGTGCCGGATCATGCGGATTTTGCTCGTCGAGGATGAGGCGGAGATGGCCGGTGCGCTGGCCTCGGCGCTGACGCGCTATGACATGGTAGTGGACCACGCGCCGACGCTGGCCGAAGCGGAAGAGGCGATTTCCGCCGCCGTCCACGCCGCCGTCCTGCTCGACCGCCAGCTTCCCGATGGCGATGGCCTTACCCTGATCCCGAAGCTGAGGGCGCGCGCCGACGGCGTCCCGATCATCGTCCTGACCGCCCGCGGCGAGCTCGCCGACCGCGTCGCCGGGCTCGACAGCGGCGCGGACGACTATCTGGCCAAGCCTTTCGCGGTCGAGGAATTGCTGGCGCGCCTGCGCGCGGTGTTGCGGCGGCCCGCAGGCCTCACGCCCGACATCATCCGAGCGGGCCGCCTCGCCTTCGATGTCGGCCACCGCGAGGCCAGCATCGACGGCTGCCCGTTCGAGCTGCCGCGACGCGAGCTCCTGGTGCTCGAAGCCCTGGTCCGCCGCATGGGCCGGACCGTCCTGCGCTCGGCGCTGGAGGAAGCCGTCTACAATTTCGACGACGAGATCCAGTCCAACGCGCTGGACACTCATGTGTCGCGGCTGCGCCGCAAGCTTGCCGAGGCGGATGCGGGTGTCGAGATCCACGGCATCCGCGGCGTCGGCTATCTCCTGAAGAAACTGCCGTGAGCAAGCAGGCCGATCCATATTGCCTGCGCTCGCGGCTGAGCTGGCGCCTACTCTCGCTCCAGGCCGCACTGCTCCTTGCGCTGGTAGCCGTCATCATCCTGGCGCTGTGCGCATCGGGCTTCGTGCTCGCCGAGCGCGACGAAGATCGGGTGATCGACGTGGTGCAGCATGCGCTCGCACGCGATGCGCAGGGCGGCCTGATACTACGGTCGACGGCGGAGCTGAAGCAATTGCGCGCAGAGACGCCCGACCTCTGGTTCCTGGTCCGGGACCGACAGGGCCGTTCGCTCAGCGAAGGCTCCGTGCCGGCCGAGTTCGCCGCCATCGGCGGCGCGCTCGACCAGATCAGCCAGGCGCGGCTGGGATGGCAGCTTTTCGAGGAC
The DNA here is from genome assembly GCF_029909975.1 of Bradyrhizobium sp. ISRA430. Taxonomy (NCBI): domain Bacteria; kingdom Pseudomonadati; phylum Pseudomonadota; class Alphaproteobacteria; order Hyphomicrobiales; family Nitrobacteraceae; genus Bradyrhizobium; species Bradyrhizobium sp. ISRA430. The sequence goes on along the minus strand of NZ_CP094516.1, from coordinate 919,922 downwards.
GATCCGCGCAAAGCGCCGGCACGGCTGAAGCGCGTCGACACGGATGCCGGCAACGTGCAGGTCATCACGGCGACGCAAGGCAGGCTCACAGGCGCCAAGGCCGTGTTCATGACCTCGCTCATGTTCCTCGGCATCGCCCTGCCCGGCCTGCTACTGATGGGAACGGCGACATTCATCGCGACCCCGATGATCGTGCAGCGCGCCTTCAAAGGGCTGGACATGACGGCGGACCAGGCGCGCCGGATCGACATCCATCAGCGCGGCGCGCGGCTGTCGGTGGACCGCATCCCGCTCGAGGTCGTGCCGCTCGTGACTGCGGTCAATGATGCGCTGGCGCGGCTCGATGAAGGCTATGCCCGCCACAAGCGGTTCGTCGCGGACGCCGCGCATGAGCTGCGCACGCCGATCGCAATCCTGAACACGCGGTTGGAGTCGCTTCCATCGGGACCGGAGAAAACCCGCCTGATCGAGGATGCCGCCCGGCTCGCAACGCTCGCCGAGCAACTGCTCGACATCCAGCGGCTCGACCGCTGCGGACATCCCTTCACACGCGTCGACCTCGTCGCTGTCGCTCAGGGCGTCGCGGCCGAGCTTGCGCCGCTGGCGATCGCTGCTGGCTACGAACTGGCCCTCGACGCGCCCGAGACGCGGATCGAGACGCTCGGCGATGCCGCAGCACTGGAGCGCGCGCTGACCAATCTCGTGCAAAATGCGATCCAGCACGGGCCTCGCCGCGGCACGATCGGCATCCGCGTCAGCAAGCCCGCATGCATCGAAGTCACCGACGAGGGCGCCGGCATTCCGCCCGATCAGCGCGAGATGATCTTCGAGCCCTTCTATCGGCTCACCCCGCTTGATCACGGCGCCGGCCTCGGCCTCAACATGGTTCGCGAGATCATGCTGCTGCATCGCGGCCACGTCTCGGTGCTGGACGGCGCTAATGGCGGCGCTCGCTTCAAAATTACGCTGCCACCGATTGGCGACAATTGATTTTAGTCCGCATTCCGCGCCCGCAATGCTGTCGCAATGCACTCCCGCGACATTGCAAGCGGCCTCACCTCTCATTGCGAGGCGCGAATCAAAACGCCGGAGTGCGCATGCCCAACGATCTTCTCTCGTTCTTTCTTGCCTGGATGTCGGCGCCGCGTCGGGTCGGCGCGATCGCCCCGTCAGGCGCGGCGCTTGCCGATCTCATCACGCGCGAGATCACCGCGGCGACCGGCCCGATCCTCGAGCTCGGCCCCGGCACCGGCGCCTTCACCTATAAGCTCTTGAAGCGCGGCGTCCGTCAGGAAGACCTCACGCTCATCGAATACGGCTCCGACTTCATGAAGCTCCTGCAAATGCGTTTTCCCGGCGCACGCGTCCTGTGGATGGATGCAGCACGGCTCACCGCGCACCGTCTCTATGACGGCGCCCCCGTCGGCGCCGTCGTCAGCGGCTTACCGCTGCTCAACATGTCGACGCGCAAAGTCGTCTCGATCATCGGCGGGGCATTCACCTACATCCGCCCAGGCGGCGCGTTCTACCAGTTCACGTATGGGATGAGCTGCCCGGTGCCACGACCCGTGCTCGACCGGCTGGGCTTACGGGCCAAGCTGGTGGATCGCGCGATGCTCAACGTGCCCCCTGCCGCCGTTTACAGGCTCACGCGGCGGCCGCAGATGAAGGTCATCACCGGATTGCTTGCGCCCGAATCCTCAGCGCCGGTCAAGCCGAATCGTCAGACCAGCCGCGACTGCACCACCGCCGCCTGAATGAACGACGCAAACAGCGGGTGCGGCTCGAAGGGCCGCGACTTCAGCTCGGGGTGGAATTGCACGCCGATGAACCAGGGATGGTCCTCGTACTCGACGATCTCCGGCAGCACGCCGTCCGGCGAGAGGCCCGAAAATTTCAGGCCGTGCTGCTCGAGGCGGTCCTTGTAGGCCGTGTTGACCTCGTAGCGGTGGCGGTGGCGCTCGGAAATCTCGGTCGCGCCGCCATAGACTTGGGAGACGCGGCTCCCACGGTTGAGCGCCGCGGGATACGCGCCAAGCCGCATCGTACCGCCGAGGTCGCCGGCCTGGGAGCGCTTCTCGAGCTCGTTGCCACGCAACCATTCCGTCATCAGGCCGACCAGCGGCTCCTTGGTCGGGCCGAACTCGGTGGAATTGGCCTCCTCGATGCCGACGAGATTTCGTGCGGCTTCGATCACCGCCATCTGCATGCCGAAGCAGATGCCGAAATACGGCACGTCGCGCTCGCGCGCGAACTGCGCCGCGCGGATCTTGCCCTCCGCGCCGCGCTGGCCGAAGCCGCCGGGCACCAGGATGCCGTTGACGTGCTCGAGGAACGGCGCGGGATCTTCCTTCTCGAAAATCTCACTCTCGATCCAGTCGAGATTGACCTTCACCTTGTTGGCGATGCCGCCGTGCGAGAGCGCCTCGATCAGCGACTTATAGGCATCCTTCATCCCGGTATATTTGCCGACGATCGCGATGGTGACGTTACCCTCGGGATTGCGGATGCGCTCGTTGATCTGCTGCCAGCTCTGCAGAGCCGGCGGAATCCGCGAGCCGATGCCGAAGGCGGCGAGCACCTCGTCGTCGAGGCCTGCGGCGTGATAGGCCTCGGGCACGGCATAGATGTTGTCGACGTCGCGCGCCTCGATCACGGCGCTTTCGCGTACGTTGCAGAACAGCCCGAGCTTGCGCCGCTCCTCCTTCGGTATCTCGCGATCGGTGCGGCAGAGCAGGATGTCCGGCTGGATGCCGATCGAGCGCAGCTCCTTCACCGAATGCTGCGTCGGCTTGGTCTTCAGTTCGCCGGCGCTCGGGATGTAGGGGAGCAGCGTGAGATGAATGTAGACGGCATGATCGCGCGGCAGCTCGTTCTTGAGCTGGCGGATCGCCTCGAAGAACGGCAGGCCCTCGATGTCGCCGACGGTGCCGCCGATCTCAACCAGCACGAAATCGTAGTCGTCATTGCCGTCGAGGACGAACTCCTTGATGGCATTGGTGACGTGCGGGACCACTTGGATCGTCGCGCCGAGATAATCGCCGCGCCGCTCCTTGGTGATGATGTCCTGATAGATCCGGCCTGTCGTGATGTTGTCGGCTTTTGTTGCGGGACGGCCGGTGAAGCGTTCGTAGTGACCGAGATCGAGATCGGTCTCCGCGCCGTCATCGGTCACGAACACTTCGCCGTGCTGATACGGCGACATCGTTCCGGGATCGAGGTTGAGATAGGGGTCGAGCTTGCGGAGGCGGACCTTGTACCCGCGGGACTGCAGGAGGGCACCGAGTGCCGCTGAAGCCAGACCCTTTCCGAGCGAAGAAACCACGCCGCCGGTGATGAATATGTACCGCGCCATGGGACTTAACCTTTAATCCCCCGAATTCGATTCGCCAAAGCGATTCGTCTTCCGCCCCAAAGATTCTGCGGGCCTGTGGGTGAGCCAAAACTAAGAGCGGTGACAGAGCCTTGATGGGGCTTGTTGATGCAGGACGGTAGCCGCCGCCCTGCATGGCCCCCCTGCTTTATTGCGACCGCGGAACCTGCGGCCCAGCAGGCGCTTGGTTCTGCTGCTGCTCGTCAGCCTTCTTCAACGAATCCAGGATGCCGCCCGAGGTCGGTGGCGCGACCGGCGCGCCTCCGGCCGGCTGCGTCTGCGACGCCGGCTGGCCGATGATCGACGACGGCTTGCGGTCGTAGCCTGCATACCAGGACAGGAACAGGCTGGTGAGGAAGAAGCCGGCGGCGAGGATCGCGGTCGTGCGCGACAAAAGGTTCGCGGTGCCGCGGCTCGACATGAAGCCCGCGCCTCCTCCCATGCCGAGGCCGCCGCCTTCCGACTTCTGAAGCAGGACGGCGCCGATCATCACGGCGACGATCATGAGGTGGATGACGATGACAACAGTGTGCATTGTACCCTTCCGTCACAAGCCGACAGCGCCGAGATCGGCGGCCCATCGCGCTTCGCGGGTTTTCCTGAAGTTGCGCGGTGTTACACGATCGGAACGGCCATTGCCACCCCCGATCGGGCAGTACTTTGACCCGCCGCGCTTCGCCTTTAGCTAGGGGCAGCCCTTGGCAATCGCAAGGAAATCGGCGGCCTTCAGGCTGGCGCCACCGATCAGCGCGCCGTTGACGTTGCTGACCGCCATCAGTTCGGCTGCGTTCGAGGGCTTGACCGAACCGCCATAGAGGATGCGCATCCTGGCGCCATCGGCCTTGAACCGGGAGGTCAGGAGTTCCCGGATAAAGCCATGAATCTGCTCGACATCCTTGGCCGTGGGGGTCAGGCCGGTGCCGATCGCCCAGACCGGCTCGTAGGCCACCACCAGATTGGCGGCAGTCGACCCATCCGGCAGCGAGCCGTTGAGCTGACCGCGCAGGATGTCCAGCGTCTGGCCGGCGTCGCGCTGGCCTTGGGTTTCGCCGATGCAGACAATCGCGATTACCCCGGCGCGCCAAGCCGCTTCCGCCTTCTGCTTCACGAGAAGGTCGCTCTCGCCATGGTCCGCGCGGCGCTCGGAATGGCCGACGATAATGGCAGTCGCCCCCGCATCAGCCAGCATTTCCGCGGCGATGTCGCCGGTATGGGCGCCGGAGGCCTTGGGATGGCAATCCTGCGCTCCCACGGCCACCGCCTTCCCGCGCGCCTTCTCCGCAAAAGCCGCGACCAGGGTCGCCGGCGGACAGACCAACAGGTCGGCCTTCGCGGTCACGTCTGCCGCACCGTTGAGCATGGCGTCGAATTCGGCAGTCGAGGCCTTTAGGCCATTCATTTTCCAGTTGCCGGCGATCAGAGGTCGGATGGCATCGGTCATGTCGGATTCCAGCGAAATTGGGTTTGCAATGCGCTAGCAGAGCGAGCGTCTCAGTTCCAGAGACCGCGATCCGTTAACACAGCTTAAGGCCGCGGCAGGTTGCGGGGGAAAAGCCGCCACTTTATGATGCCATATCAATTCGGTGACGCCCTTTCGCGGAATCTGCTTTAAGGCGCGCTCCGGTTCCCTTCCTGCCAAACAAGTTGGACCCAATGCTTCGAGGAATGCGCAAGGCCTCATCAAACTGGCTCGGCAAGACCATTATGGCCGTGGTGATGGGCGTGTTGATCATCAGTTTTGGCATTTGGGGCATCGCCGACATCTTCCGCGGCTTCGGGCAGTCTACGGTAGCCAAGGTGGGCAGCACCGAGATTTCGCTGAACGAATTCCGCCAGATCTACACCGATCGCCTGCAGCAGATCGGCCGCCAGTTCGGCCGTCCGTTGACCCCTGACCAGGCCCGCGCTTTCGGGCTCGACCGTCAGGTGCTGCAGCAGACGATTGCGGAGGCCGCGCTGGACGAAGAGGCGCGGCGGCTCGGGCTCGGCCAGTCCGACGAGCAGATCCGCCAGTTCATCATGAACGACCCGAACTTCAAGGGCGTCGGCGGCAATTTCGATCCCCAGCGCTTCCAGGCCGTGATCCGCAATTTCGGCTACACCGAGCAGCGCTACGTCGCCGAGCAGCGCAAGGTCTCGCAGCGCCGTCAGATCACCGGCACGATCGGCGCCGGGCTCGAGCCGCCGAAGGCGCTGATCGACGCTCTCACGCGTTTCCAGAATGAGCAGCGCACGATCGAATTCGTCAGGCTCGACGCCGCACAGGCCGGCACCATCGATGCGCCCTCGCCTGAGACGCTGGCGGCTTATTTCGAGGACCACAAGGTCCAGTTCCGCGCGCCCGAATACCGCAAGATCGCCTTTGTGGTGATCTCGCCGGAAGAAATCGGCAAGTGGAGCGAGGTCTCCGACGACGACGCGAAGAAGCTGTTCGAGCAACGCAAGGATCGCCTCGGCACGCCGGAGAAGCGGCAGATCCACCAGATCGTGTTTCCGAACGCCGCCGAAGCGCAGGCCGCGCGTGAGCGCCTGACTGGCGGGATGTCCTTCGAAGACCTCGCCAAGGAGCGCGGGCTGAGCGCCGCCGATGTCGATCTCGGGCTCGTGACCAAGTCGGCGCTCAATCCCACGGTTGCGGACGCCGCCTTCGCGCTGCCCGTGGGCGAGATCAGCCAGCCGATCCAGGGGCCCCTCGGCACCGCGATCGTCAAGGTCGACAAGATCGAGCCGGGCGTTGAGGCCAACTACGCCAGCGTCGCGGCCGACCTCAAGCGGGAGATCGCGACCGAGCGCGCACGCGTCAAGGTCGCGGACCTCCGCGACAAGATGGAGGATGAGCGCGGCGGCGGCGCCAGCGTGGTCGATGCGGCGCAGAAGCTCGGGCTCACCGCCGTGACCATCGACGCGGTCGACCGCTCCGGCCGTGCGCCGAACGGCCAGCCCGTCGCCAACATCCCGCAGGGCCTCGACGTGGTATCTCAGGCCTTCAACAGCGACGTCGGCGTCGACAACGATCCGATCTCGTTCCAGGGCGGCTACGTCTGGTACGACGTGCTCGCCGTCACGCCCTCGCGCGACCGCAATCTCGACGAGGTCCGCGACCAGGTCGAGGCGCGCTGGCGCCAGGACCAGATCGCCACCAAGCTGAAGGCCAAGGCGACCGAGATGGTGAAAAAACTCGAACAGGGCGGCAAGCTCGCCGACGAGGCCGGCGCGATCGGCGCCAAGGTCGAGACCGCAACGGGCTTCAAGCGCGACGACTCGCCGGCCGGCGTGCCCTCGGTCGTCGTCACCGCCGCCTTTCGCACCGCCAAGGATGGCGTTGCACAAGCGCCTGTGAGTGGCGGCAGCGACGTGATCGTCTTCCGCGTGACCGACATCGTCGACCCGAAGGTCGACTTCGCCTCCGACGCCGTGAAGAAGCTGAAGGAGACGATCGACCGCGCGCTGACCGAGGAGCAGGTCGCCTCCTACGTCAACAAGCTTGAAACCAACATCGGAACCAGCATCAATCAGGCCGCCTTCGCGCAGGTGACGGGCGCGAACCAGTAATCAGTGAAAGCACGCGATGGACGACCTGAAATCGATCATTGGAAAAGTGGCGACCGGCGCCAGCCTGTCGCGTGACGAGGCGGCTGCCGCCTTCGACGCCGTGATGTCCGGCGAGGCCACCCCCTCGCAGATGGGCGGCCTCCTGATGGCGCTGCGCGTGCGCGGCGAGACCGTGGACGAGATCACCGGCGCGGTCGCGGCGATGCGCTCCAAGATGCTCAAGGTCACGGCGCCCGGCGACGCCGTCGACATCGTCGGCACGGGTGGCGACGGCTCGGGCTCGGTCAACGTCTCGACCTGCGCCTCCTTCATCGTCTCTGGCGCGGGCGTGCCGGTGGCCAAGCACGGCAACCGCGCGCTGTCGTCGCGCTCTGGGGCCGCCGACGTGCTCGCCTCGCTCGGTGTGAAGATCGACCTCAAACCCGACGAGGTCGGGCGCTGCGTACGCGAATGCGGCATCGGCTTTATGTTCGCCCCTGCCCATCATCCCGCCATGAAGAACGTCGGTCCGACCCGGGTCGAGCTCGCGACCCGCACGATCTTCAATCTGCTCGGACCGCTGTCCAATCCGGCCGGCGTGAAGCGGCAGATGGTCGGCGTGTTTTCGCGGCAATGGGTGCAGCCGCTGGCGCAGGTGCTGCGGAATCTCGGCTCCGAATCCGTCTGGGTCGTGCACGGCTCCGACGGCCTCGACGAGATCACCCTCACCGGCCCGACTTTCGTCTCCGCGCTCGAGAACGGCGAGATCAGGAATTTCGAGGTGACGCCGGAGGAAGCCGGCCTGTCACGCTGTGCGGCCGGCGCGCTGAGGGGCGGTGACGCCGATGCCAATGCGGCGGCGCTGCAAAGCGTGCTGGACGGCAAGCCGAGCCCCTACCGCGACGTCGCGCTGATAAATGCGGCGGCCGCACTGGTCGTGGCCGGACGCGCCAAGGACCTCAGGGAAGGCGTCGCGATCGGCGCCACGTCGCTCGACAGCGGCGCAGCGAACGCGCGGCTGAAACATCTGATCGCCGTCTCCAACGACTGAACCTGGCATGTCGGACATCCTGACCAAGATCGAGGCGTACAAGCGCGAGGAGATCACCGCTGCCAAGCGCGCGCAGCCGTTGTCGGCCCTCGAGGCGAAGGCCAAGGCGCAAACCGCGCCGCGCGGCTTTGTACGTGCGATCAAGGCCAAGCATGCCAATGGCGATTACGCGCTGATCGCCGAGGTCAAGAAGGCGTCGCCCTCGAAGGGACTGATCCGTGCCGATTTCGATCCGCCGCGGCTTGCCAAGGCCTACGAGGCGGGCGGCGCCGCATGTCTGTCGGTGCTGACGGATGCGCCCTCGTTCCAGGGACATCTCGACTTCATGGTGGCCGCACGCGCGGCGACGTCGCTGCCGGTACTGCGCAAGGATTTCATGTTCGACACCTATCAGGTGGCTGAGGCGCGCGCACACGGTGCCGACTGCATCCTGGTTATCATGGCGGCGCTCGACGATGCGGCCGCCTGGGATCTCGAGGACGCGGCGCTTGCCTATGGCATGGACGTGCTGATCGAGATCCACGACCGCGCCGAGCTCGACCGGGCGCTAAAACTTCGCTCGCCGATGATCGGCGTCAACAACCGCAACCTGCGCACCTTCGAGACGACGCTCGCGACCAGCGAGGCCCTGGCGCCGCTGATTCCGCAGGAGCGGCTGATGGTCGGCGAGAGCGGCATCTTCACGCCGGCCGACCTTACCCGGCTCGAGCGCGTCGGCATGTCGACCTTCCTAGTCGGCGAGAGCCTGATGCGGCAGGCGGATGTGACCGCCGCCACGCGTGCGCTGCTCACGCGCGGCGTTGATGCGGCGCGCACGACGGGCACGCGTTGAGATGGCGCCCGCCAAGACGGACACGAAGGCCAAGCCAGCCCTCACCCATATCGGCGCCTCGGGCGAGGCGCGGATGGTGGACGTCTCGGATAAGCCCGCGACCGAGCGGGTCGCGGTAGCAGAGGGGTGCGTCGTCATGAGCAAGGCGACGCTCGACCTGATCCGTTCCGGCAATGCCAAGAAGGGCGACGTGCTCGGCACCGCACGCATCGCCGGCATCATGGCGGCGAAGCGCACCTCGGAATTGATCCCGCTCTGCCATCCGCTGGCGTTGTCCAAGGTCACGGTCGACATCGAGCCCGATGCCAAACTACCGGGCTGCCTCGTTCGCGCCACCGTGAAGGTGACCGGCCCGACCGGTGTCGAGATGGAGGCGCTCACAGCGGTGTCGGTCGCCTGCCTCACCATCTACGACATGATCAAGGCGGTGGAGCGCGGCGTGCGCATCGAGCGCATCCATCTCATCGAGAAGATGGGCGGCAAGTCCGGCCACTACCGCGCCTGATCGCCCGATCTGGTCTATTTCGCCTCGCGCTGCCGCTCGCGATAGGCGCGCGTCTTCATCCGGTTGCCGCACAGCGTCGACATGCACCACCGCCGCGTCGATGGTTTCGACCGATCGAAGAATACCCGACGGCATTCCTCCGACGCGCACATCTTCAGCCGGTCAAGCGTTCCCACAAGCGTTGCGTCATGAAGCTCGATCGCAATTGCTGACAGGCCGGCCAGCGCATCCTCGCGCGCCGCCGATAATACTGCGCCGCGCCCGGCGCGAGCCTCGACCCGCAGCGGAAACGGCGCGAGCGCGTCATCGAGCGCGCCGAGAATGTCCCGGTTCCGGCGCCGCTCGGCCGGATCGCACTGCAGATAGGCGCGCAAGGCGGTGCGCAGCCGCAGCGCGGCCTCGAACATCGCCGGCGTAATGCGTCCGCCCTCAGTGCCGAGGCCGCGTTCCCGCATCCAGTCTGCGAGTTGCTTCGGCCCGGCGAGCCCGTCGCTCTGCGGATGCTCCACGCCGAAATGCGTGAAATGGCGGACATCGAGCGTGTTGGCGAAATCATAGACGTTCGCCAGCGCGTCGGGAACCTTGAACTTGCGCGACTCTTTCGACATCGGAACACCAGAAATTGGAACACCAGTAAAACATATTTACTGGTTGACGGCAACCAAACACCTGTATCTTAATTATACTGGTGTTGATCTTTCGGAAATCGAGCGTCATTGCGATAGAAAATGGAGAACGCGAGCCGTGGCCGACGCCCTGCACTATCTCGAACTCACCGAGCTCGCTGCACGCCTCAAGACGCGCGAGATCTCCGCGCTGGAGCTGACGCGTGCGCAACTCGACCGTATCGACGCCCTCGACCGTGAACTCGGCAGCTACGTTCACGTGATGGCGGAAACGGCAATCACTGATGCGAAAGCCGCCGACGCCGAAATCGCGCATGGCCGCTATCGGGGTCCGCTGCATGGCGTGCCGATTGCGCTCAAGGATCTGTTCTGGACCAAAGGCATTCCGACGGCGGCCGGCACCACGCTTCATCGCGATTTTCGTCCCAATGAAGACGCGACCGTCGTGCAACGGCTGAAGGACGCAGGCGCCGTGGTGCTCGGCAAGGTGCAGCTCAGCGAGGGTGCCTATTCCGATCACCATCCGTCGGTGACGCCGCCGAAGAATCCGTGGAATCCGGCTTACTGGCCGGGCATCTCATCCAGCGGCCCAGCGGTCGCGACGGCCGCCGGACTTTGCTTCGGCTCGCTCGGCTCCGACACCGGCGGCTCGATCCGCTGGCCGTCCGCCGCCAACGGCCTGACCGGGCTGAAGCCAAGCTGGGGTCGCGTCAGCCGCCACGGTACGTTCGAGCTGGCCGCGACGCTCGACCATGTCGGGCCGATCGGCCGCAGCGCTGCCGATGTCGGCGCACTGCTCGGCGCCATCGCCGGACACGACCCGAACGATCCGACGTCGCTGCTCGATCCGGTGCCCGACTATCTGACCGCGGCCACACAGGACGTGCGGGGCTTACGGATCGGCGTCGACGCCGTCTGGAACAACGACGACGTGGACGTCGCGACACAACGCGTGCTGGCAGACGCCATCGATGCCTTCCGCGCGCTTGGCGCTGACATCGTCGATGTCAGATTTCCCGACGTCACGCAGGCGATCGCCGACTGGATGCCGAATTGTGCGGTCGAAGCTGCGGTCGCGCACGAGGCGACCTATCCTGCCCGCAGGGATGAGTATGGTCCGATCCTCGCCTCGGTGATCGAGGCCGGTCGCGCGCTCTCTGCTCTCGATTATCAGAAGATCCTACTGCGGCGGCTGGCGCTGCGCGGCCGGGTGGCTGCGCTGTTCGAGACCATCGACCTGCTGCTGATCCCGGTGCACCCGTTCCCGCCTGTGACGCTGGCCATGATCCGGACGCTCGGCGAGCAGCCGGATCTGATCGCGAAGCTGCAGCGCTACACCTGCCCGTTCGACATGACCGGTCATCCCACGATCACGCTACCGGGTGGCGCATCGGCGGACGGACTGCCGACCGCGTTCCAGCTCGTTGCCGCCCATCTCGGCGAGGCCATGCTCGTGCGCGCCGGCGCTGCGTTCCAGCGCGCCACGTCCTGGCATCGTCGCCATCCTTCCCTCACCTCGCGGAGGCAACAATGACCATTCAATCCACGCTCCCTCAGCGGAGCATTTTCCATGGCTGGTTTGTCGTCGCCGCGGCATTCGCCGTGATGTTCGTCGGCTTCGGCTCTGCCTATACGTTCAGCGCGTTCCTGGAGCCGCTGCAGCGCGATTTCGGCGCCTCGCGCGGTTCGATCTCGCTGGTGTTTTCGATCGCGGGCTTCCTCTACTTCGCGCTCGGCCTCGTCAGCGGTCCCCTCGCCGACCGGTTCGGCTCACGGCCGCTCGCCGTCGCCGGCATGATCCTGCTCGCGGCCGGCCTCGCGGCCGCGAGCGCTGCGCGCTCGCTTGTCGAGGTCTATCTCGCCTACGGCCTTGGTGTCGGCGTCGGGATGGGCTGCGCCTTTGTTCCGGCGCTCGGCGCGGTGCAACGCTGGTTCGTCAGGCGCCGCGGCTTTGCCTCGGGGCTCGCGGTCAGCGGCATCGGGCTCGGCACGCTGGCGATGCCGCCGCTCGCCTCCCTGCTCATCGCATCGGTGGGCTGGCGCGGTGCCTATCTGGCGCTGGGTGCGATTGCACTGGTGGTGGGTGGCGCGCTGTCGCTGCTGATCGAGAATGACCCGAAGGACCGTGGCCTCGGTCCCGACGGCGATCCGCCCCGCGAGGCCTCGGGCGCAACCCACGCCGGCGGCGCTTCGGTGCGCGAGGCCGTCCGGTCGATCCGGTTCGTCGGCCTCTATGTGTCGTGCCTGGTCTGCTCCTTTGGCGCATTCGTCCCGTTCGTCCATCTCGTGCCCTATGCGCGCGACCACGGGGTCGCGGCGTCCTCCGCCGTGCTGCTGCTCGGGATGATCGGGGCCGGCAGCACCGCAGGCCGGTTCTTTCTTGGCGCCATCGCCGACCGGATGGGCCGCGACCGCTCGCTGATCATGGTACTGATCGGCATGGCGCTCGCCATGGCGATCTGGGCCTTTGCGAGCGATGTCTGGAGCCTCGCCGCCTTCGCCTTCGTCTATGGCGTGTTCTACGGCGGCTGGGTTGCAGTCCTGCCGACGGTGGTGATGGACTATTTTGGCGGACGCAACGTCAGCGGCATCATCGGCATTCTCTACACCAGCGTTGCGTTCGGCACGCTGGTCGGCCCGAGCGCCGCAGGCTTCGTCTACGACGTCAGTCACAGCTACACGCTGCCTATCCTGCTCAGCGCCGGCGCGAACGTCGTCGCGGCGCTGATCGTAGTGGCGATACTGGAGCGCAGCGGAACGTACGCGATCAGCGCAGCGAAGCGCTGATCGATCCGAACTTGGTGTTGAGCTTGGAGCCCGTATTCAATCGCGGCCGCACCGGATTCATCGATCCGGTGGTTCTCACATCGCTTGCATTTGCACGTGCCGATTCACCCGGCATTAACCGCGCTTCCTAACGTCGCCTCCATACCGTTCCCGTAAACCAACGGATGTCTCCGGGCTCAAGCACTGATCCTGGCGTGTGCACGACAGCGATCGAGATCATGACGAGATACCGCAGCCGCCTCCTCGACCAGGTATTCGTCCGCAGCGGACCGATCCGCTGGCTGGTGGTGGGCGGCGCACTCCTGATCGCGGCCATTGCCATCGGCGCGACACTGATGGCACAGAACTTCCGCGAGCGCGCGCTGCGCAACAGCGGCCGCGAGCTGGAAAACACCGCTCTGTTGCTCGCCCATCATTTCGATCAGCAGTTGCAGGATTTCGCGGTCATCCAGAAGGACTTCATCGACCACGTGCGCCTGACCGGCATCGCGAGCGCGGAGGACTATCGCAAGCGCCTCTCCGGCCAGGACATCCACCGGATGCTACGCTCGAAGATCGAGGCACTGCCCTATATGGGCGGCATCAACATCATCGATGCCGACGGCAATGTGATCAATTCGTCGACGGCGTGGCCGGCTCCAAAGGTCAACGTCGCCGACCGCGCCTATTTCCGGACCTTCAGGTATGATCCCCAATCGCCGGACGTCTGATCGAGCCGTTGCACAGCCGTATCTCCGGCGCCTGGACCATCCTGATCGTCCGCGGGATTGTAGGGCCGAACGGCGAGTTCATGGGAGTCATCGGACGCGGCATCGAGCCCGCCAATTTCGAGAAGTTCTTCGAGACCGTGGTCCTCGGCGAAGGCGCCACGATATCGATGCTGCATCGTGACGGCACGCTGCTCGCCCGCTATCCCCATTCGAGCGAAATGATGGGCAGGAATTTCAAAGCCGGTCCGTTCGAGCAGCAGAGGATCTTCGGGCTCGATCACTTCGCCGGGCGCATCATCAGTCCGGTCGACGGCGATGACCGGCTGATCTCCGCGCGCGCCCTGCCCCACTTCCCGATCCTGATGATGGCCACCACCACGCGCGCGGCGGCATTGACCGACTGGCGCGAGCAGATCGGCATCCTGATCTCGGTCGCAGCCGCCTCCGCGCTCGCCATCGCAGGCGTGCTGATCGCGATCGTGCGCAAGCTCCTGGAACAGCACCGCCTTTCGCGCGGGCGGCTGACGCTGGAGAAGCAGCGCCTCGACCGCGCCGTGAACAACATGAGCCAGGGCCTCCTGCTGTTCGACGCGTCGCAGCGCCTCGTGGTCTGCAACGAGCGCTACATCGAAATGTACGGATTGTCGGCCGAGGTCGTGAAGCCCGGCTGCAGTTTCCACGACATCATCGCGCACCGCAAGGCTACGGGCTCGTTCACCGGCGATGTCGACAAATATATCGCGCGGGTGCTGCGCGACATCCACCTGCGCAATTCCATGGTCATCGATACCTCCGACGGCCGCTCGATCCAGATCCTCAACGAGCCGCTTGCGGATGGCGGCTGGGTGGCGACGCACGAGGATATCACCGAGCGGCGGCGCATCGAGGAGCGCATCACGCACCTCGCCCATTACGACGCGCTGACCGACCTGCCCAAGCGCGCTATGTTCCACGAGCACCTGCGCGCGGCGCTGTCCGGCCTCGTCGACGGCGAAGAGATCGCGGTGCACTACATCGATATCGACGAGTTCAAGGGCGTCAACGACGCGCTGGGCCATCTCGTCGGCGACGAGCTTCTGAAGTCGGTCGCGACCAGCCTCGACCGCTGCGCCGGGCCTGGCGATTTCGTGGCGCGCCTCGGCGGCGACGAGTTCGCCATCGTGCAGAGCGCGGTGACGTCGGTGGACCAGGTCAACGATCTCGTCGCGAGGGTCTTCGCCGCGATCCGCACGCCGTTCGACTGCATGGGCCACCATCTCACCACCGACGCCAGCATCGGCATTGCGCAGGCGCCGCGGCACGGGACGGCGCTGGACCAGATCCTGAAGAACGCGGACATGGCGATGTACGCCGCCAAAGCTGCGGGCCGGCGTACCCATCGCTTCTTCGAACCGGAGATGGACGCATGCGTGCGCGAACGGCGGCAGCTCGAGATCGATCTGCGCCACGCCATCGCCCATGGCGGCCTCGAGGTCTACTACCAGCCCTGCCTCAGCCTGAAGGACGACCGCATCACCGGCTGCGAGGCCCTGGTGCGTTGGCGCCATCCCGAACGAGGCATGGTCTCACCGGCCGAGTTCATCCCGATCGCGGAGGATACCGGCCTGATCAACGAGATCGGTGAATGGGTGCTGGCGACCGCCTGCCGCGACGCGGCGAGCTGGCCCGACGACATCCGTCTCGCCGTCAACGTCTCGCCGGTACAGTTCAAGAGCGGCACGCTGGCGCTGAAGATCATGGCGGCGCTCGCCGCGTCCAACCTGCCCGCGAGCCGGCTCGAGCTCGAGATCACAGAGGCCGTGCTGATCCGCGACGACGAGACCGCGCTTGCGATCCTGCACCAGCTCCGCGCGATCGGCGTGCGCATCGCGCTCGACGATTTCGGCACCGGCTACTCGTCGCTGAGCTACTTGCACCGCTTCCCGTTCGACAAGATCAAGATCGACCGCTGCTTCGTCAACGACATCGCCGGTCCCGACGGCTCGTCCAGCATCGTGCAGGCCGTCGTCAACCTCGCCAGCGCCCGCCGCATGACCACCACGGCCGAGGGCGTCGAGACCGAGGAGCAGCAGCGCCTGTTGCGCACGCTCGGCTGCTCCGAGATGCAGGGCTATCTGTTCAGCGCCGCGAAATCGGCCGACAAGGTCCTGGAGCTATTCGCGCTGCACCGCAGCCGGCTCGCGCGGCGCGGCGGCCATCAGGGCCGCCGCCGCGAGGCGAGCTAGTTCGGCACCGCCGCCTTCGGCGCGGGCTTCGCAGCCGCCGCATTCACCGTAACGCCGTGCAGGAAGTCGTAGGCCGCATGCAGGGCCTTGTCGTCCTTCTCTTCCGGCGGAACGTAGGACTGCGAACCGGTCTGCTCGGAGCCGCCGACGGCGGAGAGATGGCCGCGCATCGAGGCTTCACCCATGGTGTCGACGCGGCCCTTCAGCTCCGCCGGCACGTCCTGGAGGATCTCGATGTCGGGAGCGATGCCCTGGGCCTGGATCGAACGGCCCGACGGCGTGTAGTAGCGCGCCGTGGTCAGCGCCAGCGCGCCATTACCGGAGCCGAGCGGAATGATCGTCTGCACCGAGCCCTTGCCGAACGAGCGCGTGCCGATCAGCGTCGCGCGCTTGTGGTCGTGCAGCGCGCCGGCCACGATCTCGGAGGCCGAGGCGGAGCCACCATTGATCAGGACGATCAGCGGCTTGCCCTTGGTGAGATCGCCGCCATGCGCGGTGAAGCGCTGGGTCTCTTCCGGATTCCGGCCGCGGGTCGACACCACCTCGCCACGCTGCAGGAACGCGCTCGACACCGAGACGGCCTGGTCGAGCAATCCGCCCGGATTGTTACGCAGGTCCATCACGTAGCCGGCGAGCTTCTCCTGCGGGACCTCCTTGGAGATCGAGGCAATCGCCTTCTTGAGGCCGTCGGTGGTCTGCTCGTTGAAGGAGGTGACGCGGATATAGCCGATGTCGCCGTTCTCCACATGGAATCGCACCGGGCGCACATGGATGATCTCGCGCGTGATGGCGATGTCGAGCGGAGCATCTGCGCCCTTGCGCACGATGGTCAGCTTGGTCTTGGTGTCGACCGGCCCCTTCATCTTGTTGACGGCCTGCTCGAGCGTCATGCCCTGCACGGCCTCGCCATCGATCTTGCTGATCAGGTCGCCGGACAGGATGCCGGCCTTGGAGGCCGGCGTGTCGTCGATCGGAGAGACGACCTTGACCAGGCCGTCCTCCATGGTGACTTCGATGCCGAGGCCGCCGAACTCGCCGGAGGTGGTCTCCTGCATCTCGGTCCAGGACTTGTCGTTCATGTAGCGCGAATGCGGATCGAGCGAGGTCACCATCCCCGTGATCGCGCCCTCGATCAGCTTGGCGTTGTCGGGCTTCTCGACATAGGTCGCCTTTACACGCTCGAAGACCTCGCCGAACAGGTTAAGCTGGGAATAGGCGTCGTCCACGCTCGCCGCCGCCCTCGCCGCCCAGTGTCCGCCCTGCGGACCGGTCATCAGAAGGGTCAGACACGCGCCGGTGAGCGCGCCGAGGGGAAACAGCAGGGTTTTCCGCATGGATTGATTGGCCTTTTTCGCTGGCGGTTGGCAGGCGCCATGCAAATGGCGATCCAACCCGCTTCTCACAACACCATTCTGGTTTCTTCAAGGCCGGCCTGACACGCCGGCGGGTACACCGCAAAATCCGCTTCGTGCCGGCCTAAATTTTTGGCAACGTTCCGAAACCGTTTCGCGCAATGCGAGAATCGGCCGCCGGACCACGCTTCGCAGCTATGCGATTTTAGGATGGTTTTGGAGGGCCGAACGGGATAGGCGATGACTTAAGGCTTCAAATTCTCGGGAGGATAACAATGAACGAAGCGCCCCGCATCCGGCCGGAACGGAACGTCGAACTCGGCGCCAGCAACGAGCCGTTCCAGAACCTGCACGAATTTATCCGGAAGGCGCGCTCCAACCTCAACCAGAACGCCTGGGACTACATCGTCGGCGCCGCCGAGACCGAGACCACCATGCGCCGCAACCGCATGGCGCTCGACGAGATCGCGTTCCGGCCGCGCGTTCTGCGCGATGTCCGCAAAGTCGACGGTTCCGTCGAGCTGTTCGGCCGGAAGATGCGCCTGCCGGTCGTCCTGGCGCCGGTCGGAGCGCTCGAGATCTTCGATCCGCATGGCGCGGCCAGCGTGGCGCGCGGCGCCGGCGCGTTCGGGGCAGCGCATATGCTGAGCTCGGTATCCGACCCGGGCCTGGAAAAGACTGCCGAGGCCGCGCCCGGTGCGCTACGCTTCTATCAGCTCTATGTCCGCGGCGACGACGCCTTCGTCGAGGATGTCGTCAGCCGGGCCGTGAAGAACACCTATGCCGCTTTTTGCCTGACCGTCGACACCGCCCATTACAGCCGCCGTGAGCGTGACATCGCCAAACGCTATGTTCGCGAGAGCCGCCTGCGCGCCACCGGTGGCGACTTCCAGAAGGGGCTGGAGTGGCGGACCGTGAAGATGATCAAGGACAAGTTCAAGATCCCGCTGATCCTCAAGGGCATCGCCACCGCCGAGGATGCGTTGATCGCGCTCGATCACGGCGTCGAATGGATCTACGTCTCCAACCATGGCGGCCGCCAGCTCGATCACGGCCGCGGCGCCATGCATGTGCTGCCCGAAATCGTCGAGGCAGTGAAAGGACGCGCCAAGATCATGGTCGATGGCGGCATCTGCCGCGGCACCGACATCGTCAAGGCGATCGCGGCGGGCGCCGACATGGTCGGCATCGGCCGGCTGCAATGCTGGGCGCTGGCGGCCGCGGGCGAAGCTGGCGTGACGCGGATGCTGGAGCTGTTGGAGGACGAAGTGCTGCGCTGCCTCGGCCTCTTGGGCGCCACCTCCTTCGCCGAGATCGACAAGTCCTGCCTGCATCCGGCGACCGCCACCAACGCGCCCAGCGTGTTCAGCGCATTTCCGCTGCTCGACATCGAGCCCTATCGGTATTGATCTTGCCGATACTGACCTGAAAGGACGCAATGACATCGCTCTCTCCCGGCAGCGCGGATGCCCTCCTCTTCGATCTCGGGCGCGTCGTGCTCGACATCGATTTCTCCAGGACGATCGCCTGCTGGGCGGGACATGCCGGCTGCAAGCCCGAGGCCATCGTCGCGCGCTATGTGCGTGACGAGGCCTACAAGCTGCACGAAGTCGGCAAGCTCAGTGACGCGGCATATTTCGACTCGCTGCGCTCATCGCTCGGCATCAGCCTTTCGGACGCGCAGTTCCTGGAGGGCTGGAACGCGGTGTTCACGGGGGAGATGCCCGACATCGCGGAGCTGTTGCCGCGTGCGGCGAAGCACATGCCGCTGTACGCCTTCTCCAATACCAACCAGCCGCATGTGGACTATTTCTCGAAGGAATATGCCGACCTGCTCGGCCATTTCCGCGAGCTGTACCTGTCGTCCAGCATCGGTCTGCGCAAACCGGACGCCGAAGCCTTCGACCATGTGGTGGGCGCCATCGGCGTGCCGGCCGAGCGGATCGTCTTCTTTGACGACCTCGCCGAGAACATCGAAGGGGCGCGGGCGCGCGGACTGACGGCGGTACACGTGACCTCGCCCACCGACGTCGGACATGCGCTGACGGCGCTGGGGATCTGAGGGCCGGCGTTCTGGTGGCTTTGCTTGATCCTGCCGACGTTCACGGGAACCCATCGGCCCGCGACGAGGAACCAAATCACTTTGTGCATTTTTGTGCAGAGTTCCTGGAACGGAATGCCTGATTCCGGACTCTTGAGTTCGTCGGGGATTTCTACATCGGACTGATCGTCGTGTTGGGTAAAGCCTACCTCACCAAGCAAGCCTCTCTCCTGCTCGAATTCGCCAGAACCACGTCGGACTCGGATCTCTCAGCCAAGCTGATTAGCAAGGCCGCCGATCTGAAATCGCAGGCCGATCCCCTGCCCGACAAGGATCAAAGTCCCAACGCGCCCGATGTGGCCAAGGATGCTAGTCGGAACGAGCCGACGGGAGCGGATTGATGTTGACCATGGCCCTTGTTGCTTTCGTTCTTGCGATCGCTGCGCGGGTGCCAGTCTGCAGCGTCATCCAGATCATGTCGCACCGGACCTGAATCCAATCATCTCACAAGCGTAGAAGCCGGCACGATCGTTCGTCCGGACGCCGGGTTTTGCTTCGGCGCACGCGCTCGGCTAGAACCCTTGACGCCGAGACGGTTCGATTTGCCAATCGACTTGCCAAGCAGGAGATTTCGCCCGTGGCCCTGATGCCGGTTTCTGACGCGCTTGCCGCGGTGCTGGCCGGCGTGGAGCCGCTATCCGAAGAGATGATCGCGCTGGAAGGCGCCTTTCACCGCGTACTGGCACGCGACGTCACCGCCCGGCGTACGCAGCCCCCCCAGGCAATGTCGGCGATGGACGGCTATGCCGTGCGCGCGAGCGATGCGGCCAAGGTCGATGCGCAGCTCAGCGTGATCGGCGAGGTCGCGGCGGGCCGGCCGTTCGCGCCAACGCTGGGTGCCGGCGAGGCGGTCCGGATCTTCACCGGCGGCGTGATTCCCAACGGCGCAGATGCCGTCGTGATCCAGGAGGACACGGTCGCGGACGGCAAGCGCATCACGATCAAGGAGGCCGCCGTCGCCGGACGGCATATCCGGCGCGCCGGCGTCGACTTTTCCGAGGGCGACGTGCTGCTACGGGCAGGCGCCCGCCTCACCGAGCGAAGCCTGGCCCTCGCCGCCGGTATGAACCATCCTGACCTTCCCGTCCGCCGCCGCCCGAAGGTCGCAATCCTCGCCACCGGCGATGAGCTGGTGATGCCGGGCACAACACCCGGCCCCGGCCAGATCGTCTATTCCAACGGCTATGCGATCCACGCGCTGGCGCGCCGGGAGGGCGCCGACACGATCGACCTTGGGATCGCCGCCGACACCCTGGAGGCCACCACCGCCGGTATCCGCTCCGCCCGCGAAACCGGCGCCGACGTCCTGATCACGACCGGCGGTGCGTCGGTCGGCGATCACGATCTGGTCCAGCAGGCGCTCAAGGCCGAGGGCATTGCGATGGCGTTCTGGAAGATCGCGATGCGGCCGGGCAAGCCGATGATGCATGGCCATCTCGGCGCGATGCGCGTGATCGGCCTGCCCGGCAATCCGGTCTCGTCTTACGTTTGCGCCTTCCTGTTCATGGTGCCGTTGATTCGCGCGCTTGCGGGCCGTCAGCCCGTTCACCACCGCCGCGAGCGCGCCGTAGTCGGGGGCGAGCTCGCCGCCAACGACATGCGCGAGGACTATCTTCGCGTGCGCCTCGAAGAGCGCGACGACGGCACGCTGGTCGCGGTTCCCGTCAACAATCAGGACTCTTCTCTGCTTGCAAATCTCGCTGCGGCACAGGCACTTCTCGTGCGGCCGCCGTTCGCGCCGAAGGCCGAAGCAGGCGCGCCCTGCGAGGTGTTGCGGCTGCCCGCTTGAACGAGCCGGCCGCGCGTGTTCCGCGAAGTTTATCGTGTTCACGCAAAATTAAGCAGTTGCGGAACACATATCGAACATATAGTGTCCGTTCATGATTTGTTTCGAGCATCTAGCGGTGCGCCGCTAACTTCAGCGTCTCGGAATCGAACGACATCAACCGGGGGATTTGGTCGAGATG
Organism: Bradyrhizobium sp. ISRA430; assembly: GCF_029909975.1. NCBI lineage: Bacteria > Pseudomonadati > Pseudomonadota > Alphaproteobacteria > Hyphomicrobiales > Nitrobacteraceae > Bradyrhizobium > Bradyrhizobium sp. ISRA430. The sequence continues at coordinate 898,862 of NZ_CP094516.1, read as the reverse complement.
TTAACGCGCAAACAATACGAGCTTCTGCGGTTCATCAGCGAACGCCTGAAGGAAAGCGGCGTGCCGCCCTCCTTCGACGAGATGAAGGACGCGCTCGATCTGCGCTCGAAGTCGGGCATCCATCGCCTGATCACCGCACTCGAGGAGCGCGGCTTCATCCGCCGCCTGCCCAATCGTGCCCGCGCCATCGAAGTGATCAAGCTGCCCGAGCTTCAGGCCGCGGCCGGCAATCGGCGCGGCTTCACGCCGAGCGTCATCGAAGGCAATCTCGGTAAGGTACGCGGCTCCAGCGCCCCCGTGGACGAGGGTGAACGTCCGGTCGCTGTGCCCGTGATGGGCCGCATCGCGGCGGGCACGCCGATCGAGGCCTTGCAGACCCGCAGCCACACCATCAGCGTACCGCCGGACATGCTCGGCTCGGGCGAGCATTACGCGCTCGAAGTGCGCGGCGATTCGATGGTGGAGGCCGGCATCCTCGACGGCGACATGGCGCTGATCCAGCGCAACGAGAGCGCCGACACCGGCGACATCGTGGTGGCCCTGATCGACGACGAGGAAGCGACCCTGAAACGCTTCCGCCGGCGCGGCGCCTCGATCGCGCTCGAGCCGGCCAATGCGGCCTACGAGGTGCGCATCCTGCCGCCGAACCGCGTAAAGATTCAGGGCAAGCTGATCGGGCTGTACCGGAAATACTGAGCGTCTTCGGCGAGGCGTGAGCCGATGCAAGTCGCGTGGAGCAATCGACCTCCGCCGCGTGTTGTGCAGCGCCGGTGAATTCAGGATTGATCTCGACGAGCGCAACAGAAGAAAATTCGCACGAGCCTGCTTTGTTCCAAAGGCTCTTGCTCAACGCAGAAAAGATAATGTGATCGGCAGGTCTGCACGCAAGTCGCAGATTTGCCCTCAACATCGCATATCATCGGAGCCTTCCTGATAGAGGCCTGGGCCTCCGGGGGCACGGGTCGCTATCTCTTATGAGGAGCACTTGCGATGTGTGACTACAGCCTGCATGCCGTCGCGACCCGTCCCGCCCAGGTCGGTGAGACGATCGTCACGACAACCTTCCGCGGCACCTCGACGCGCGGCTTCGCTTCGGAAGCCGATCTCTCCGTCGCGGTCTGCCTGCTGCCGGGAACGGAGCTCGCCTTCGCCGACAACGTCCGCTACGACAATCGCTGGATCTGGACGCGCACCATCAACTCCCGCGTCGGCAAGTTCGGCAAAGTCGATCCGCACATTCCCGATCGCCATCATGACGCGATCGAATTCCCCGACGGCAAATATGTGCTGGTGACGCAGCTCGTCGAAGGCCAGCGCGCAACCGTGCTGCAATTGCCGGTGACCCAGCCGGCCGGTGAGCACAAGCCGCAAGTCGCCGCTGACAGGCCGCAGCCGACCGTTACGCGCCTGCCGATCGGCTGACGCGTAATATTTGAGCATGATCTCCGCGCAAACGCATTCCGCGTTTGTCGCGAAGGGAAAAACGCTACACACTTTTCCGGATCATGCGTCAGTCCTCGACCTGAAGGTCGGCCTCCGACGGCGTTGCGTCCCTGGAGCGCGGTGCGGCCGGCCGTGGCGCGAGGTTTGGTTCATAATAGCCATCGCCGGCGATTGCCGGCGACCAGGGGCGATTTGCGCCCCTCGCCCTCACCGCCTGCACCGCAAAGCCGTCGCCGCGGCGCGCGAGCGCCAAGCCGCCCTGGCTCATGAGACGATCCCGGTCGACCACCATCGCCGCACAATCGGGCGGCGCGGGTCTCGCTGTCACCACCAGCGCAGCCCGGCTGCAATCATCCGAGAGCGCATCCACGCGCAGCGCCAGCGCGATCAGGCGGCCGTCGGCGAGCGGGGTCACGCATCCGGATTCGTCGCATGACACGCCGCTACCGAGCGATGCATCACCGGCGCTGCGCGGATCGGCATCGGCCGCAAGCCACTCCTTGGCGAGGAACGCGTCCTTGTTCGCCGCGATGAGATGCAAGCGGCCGTCGCTGCCGCGCACTGCGATGTTACGCCCGTCGCCTGCGATCAGGACGTCCGGCTGGCGCACGGACACCGCCCACACAATCGCTGCGACCAGCACGAGCGCACCGGTCCAGCGCAAGGGCGTGCGCAACAGGCCCATCAGGACGATGCCGATGCTCGCCGCGATCAGCGGGGCGATGCCGAAAGCGGCAATGCGGCCGACCGCGCCCGGAAGATTCGCAACCCACTGCGCGACCACGACCATCCAGTCGATGCCGACACCCATCAGCCACCAGAACACGCCGTCGAGCCCGAACGGCGCTGCGATCAATCCCAACAGCCCGGCCGGCATCACCAGCGCCGAGACCACCGGCATCGCCGCGAGGTTCGCGAGCACACCGAACGGCGTGACGCGGTGAAAGTGGAAGGCGGCATAGGGCGTGGTCGCAAAGCCCGCGATCAGCGAGGCCAGGAACAGCATGGCGATCTCACGGCCGCCCCACAGCGCAATCCGCGCCGTCGCCGAATGATCGGGTGAGGCAAACAGGTTCGGCATGCCGATCTGCACCAGCGCAACCAGCCCAAGCGTTGCCGCAAACGACATCTGGAAGCTCGGATGCACCAGCGCCTCCGGCGCGACCGCAAGCACGATCAGCGCGGCCACCGCCAGCGTGCGGAACGTGATGGCTCGGCGATCGACCATGACCGCGATCAGCACCACTGCGGTCATGAAAAACGATCTTTGGGTCGCGACCTCCGCGCCGGAGAGCAACAGATAGAACGCCGCGGCGACGAGCGCGGCAGCGGCCGACCACTTCTTGATCGGAAAGCTGACGGCCAGACCCGGGATCAGCGCGAGCAATGCGCGGATCGCGAAGAAGACGACGCCGGCGACGACCGCCATGTGATAACCCGAAATCGAGAGCACATGGCCGAGGCCGGAGATGAACATGGCATCGTTCACCGGCGTGGTAATCGCATCGCGCCGGCCGGTGAGCAGCGCAGTGGCGATCGCGCGATTGTCGCCGTCGAGCGTGGCGCGGATGCGCGCATCGATGGCATCGCGCAGCCCCTGCATGAAGGCTGCATAGCGCAGTCGCAAGCCTCCGCCGTCGGGCGGCGCGGAAGCCGTGATCGTACCCATCACGAAGCCGGAGGCGCCGATACCCTGGAAGAACATGTCGCGGGAGAAATCGTAGCTGCCGGGACGCAGGGGCGAGAGCGGCGGCATCAGCCGCGCCTTCAACTGCACGAAGCTGCCGACTTCGGGCGCAGTGCCCTTGCGCACCGAGAGGCGGACGCGTTCGAGCGTGACGTCGCTGCGCTGGGCCTCCATGCCGGTGACGCGCAGCACGAAACGGTCGGTGCGCTCGCGGATGTCGCGGGTCTCGACGAAGCCCGACAACGACACGGAATAGAGCGGCTTTGCCAGCACGGTGTGCGCGATGCGCGCGGTCTTCCAGGTCGCCATGGCAAAACCGGCCGCTGCGGCGGCGACCATGATTGCCACGACAAATAGCCGGCTGCGGCGCAACAGAACGGCGCCAACCATCAGCAGCAAGGCCATGGTCGCGGTCGCCCAGAGCACCGGCTCGTGATCGGCAGCGAAATAGAGCGCGATGCCGGTGCCGAACGCCACGGGCACCCACGGCAGCAGCCGCCCCGCGCCCGCTTCGGCACGCGCCCAGGCCCGCAATGTGTCCGCAAGCAACGACCAGCGGCCGAGGTCCGCCGGCACCAGGCCACCGGCTGGTGCGGCGCGGCCGACCGGCCACGTTCCGGCTACTACCCCCTGGGACCGCACTGGCCGGCCCGGCTCCGCCATTCCCCTGCACCTTGCGATACGCGATGGGGGCGGAGGCTACCGGAACGTGCAGGCGCGCGAATAGCGGTACGGATCAGGAACGGACCGGGGGAGCCCCTACTTTTCCTCTTCCATCGTCACGGCCACCGCTGCCTTGGCGGAGAGCCGCACCTTATTGCCCTCGACGTCGGCGACCAGGCCCTTGTCGATGAAATGATGATGGCCCTTGTGGCTGCCCTCGCCGCTGTCCTTCTTGGTCAATTTGATGCGGTTGCCCTCGACCCGGTCGACGGTGCCGATGTGGACGCCGTCGGCGCCGATGACTTCCATATGCTCTGCGATCGTCTGCATGATCGGACCCCTTTCTGGATCCCTCACAACGCCTGAGACGCTTTTCCGTTCGCCGCTCCACCAGAAGTCGCGGAGAATTCGAGCCCTTGCGATCGCTTTCGCAAAACGTCCCGTGGTCAAATTGAGCCGAAAGTCTCATAAGTTGTCGGCCCGTGGTGGGACTACACTACGGTTCCCCGCCTCCCCGACAGATGGGCAAGGCAGGGGTGGCTCGCGGTTCTAAGGCCGCCGGAGCTCAGGTGGCGCAAAGCGCGCCTGAGATCAGACGTTGCCGACGCAACTTTTTGAATTGGCGCCTGCAACGCCGCGCATCACGCTCTCCGCGAGAAGATCGACCGCTGAAACAAGCGAGGAGACGTTTTGAAACCATAGGAGTCGCACATGCAGGTACCGAGCGATTTTCGCCGCGTGATCATCGCTGCGTCGGTGGGAAACATCATCGAATGGTATGATTTCTATATCTTTGGCAGCCTGGCCGCAGTTCTATCGGTCAAGTTCTTCGAGCAATCCCACCCGGTTGCAGCCCTCCTCAGCACGATCGCGCTCTTTACGGCAGGATTTCTCATCCGTCCGCTGGGGGCTTTCCTGTTCGGATGGATGGGAGACCGGGTCGGCCGCAAGTATACCTTTCTCATTACCCTCAGCGGAATGGGACTCGGCACGGGAGCGATCGGGTTGATCCCGACCTACCAGTCGATTGGTCTAACGGCCGCCTTCGTGCTCTTCGGCCTGCGCATGATCCAGGGCCTGTGCCTGGGCGGCGAATATGGTGGCGCCATCACCTATGTGGCCGAGCATGTGCCGGACGATCGGCGCGGCTACTATACCGGCTGGCTGCAGACCTCGCCTACTCTCGGGATCGTGGTGTCGCTGGCCGTCATCATCCTCACGCGGACATATGCCGGCAACCAGGCCTTCGACGAATGGGCGTGGCGCGTTCCGTTCCTGGTGTCCTTCCTGCTGGTGGCGATTGCGATCTACATACGGCTCCAGCTCCAGGAGACACCGATCTTCCAGGAGATCAGGTCCCGTGGCCAGATGACGAGGAATCCCTGGAAGGAGGCCTTCCTCAGCTCGAACATCAAATATATCGGGATCGCAATTGTGGTCCTGATCGGACAGGGCGTGGTCTGGTACAGCGGTCAGTTCTGGGCGCTGTATTTCCTGCAGCAGGTCTCCAAGGTGGACGCGCTGACCTCCTCTTACATCGTGGGAGCAGCCCTGCTTATTGCAACGCCGAGCCTGATCTTCTTTGGCTGGCTGTCGGATCTGATCGGCCGCAAGCCTGTGATACTCGGCGGCATGCTGCTCGCTGCGATCACGTATTATCCGCTCTATCTGTGGCTGGGGGCGGTCACGCAGCCCGGAAACATCAACTATCCGGTCGCGAGCTTCATCATCTTCATCCTCGTTTGCTATGTCGGGATGGTGTATGGGCCGGTCGGCGCGTTTTTGGCGGAATTCTTCCCCGCCAGGATCAGGTACACATCGGTCTCAGTGCCGTACCACATCGGCAATGGCTGGGGTGGCGGATTGGTGCCGTTCATTACGTCGGCGGCATTCGCTGCGACCGGCAGCGTCGGCTACGCGCTGATTTACCCGATCGTAGTTCCCGCGGTGTGCTTCGTGCTTGCCGTCTTCCTGATGCCGGAGACGCGCAAAATCAGCATCTGGCAGCCGATCGAGCCGAGAGCCGCATTGTGATGGGTTGATCCGGTGCAGGACCGCATGGCCCTGCACCGGAGACGTGTCTGCGCGCAGTGACGATCGTTCCCCTCGGCGCCGCGCCCGAGCGGGTCGACTTCGAGCCCCCGACCGCCAGCAGATAGCGGTCTGCAAAACGCTCGGCTAACACCTCTCCTCAGCCGGCCAGGTGATGCCAGCGATCGTGCCACCAGGTGCTGAAGTCGCGATCGGTCATCAACTCCCAGACAGCGAGCAGGATCACCACTATGCCGGACGCTACGCTGCTCACCGTGGCCGATACCGACTCATAACCAATGGTCCAAGGTGCCAGCAGCAAAGCCAGGCCCAGCAGCATCTCTCCCCACTCTTCCAGATAGGATGGGACGACAAATGCCTCGATGGCAAACAGCATGACGCCGAGCCCGAGCACGATGGAGACCCAGACAGCCGCCCCGGACAAGCCGAGGATAAAGGACGAAAGGACCAGCCACAGGCCCACCAGGAGGCTGGCAGCGTCTTGCCAATGTTGGATGCGCATGATGCTCACCTCCTCTCTCCCAGTTAAGTGGGGAGGCAGCCGAGAAAATACATCCCTCCAACCCGCGCAGGTGTTGCCGCTACTGAAGCTGCGGCCCATGCCCCGGAAAGGGCCCTTGCGAGTGCGCTGCACCAGGATGCAGACTAGCTGCGCTTGACAGGTGTCGACGTCTATCGTTCCCGGCCCCACCGAGTTCGCGTGGCGCCCGGACAAGAGGGAAGTGACGCCATGCGAGAAATCGAAATCCACGACTATGCGCGGCAGTTGCTGGAAGCACATGGCCCCAAGGCCATTGCGGAAGCAGCCCGGAACGCGATCGATCTCGAGGCAAAGGGCGATCTCGAGCTTGCCAAGACCTGGCGGCATATCGAGGACGCCATGAAGCTGATGCGCGGACCTCACCAAAGCTGAAAGCAGCCGGCGTGCGTAGCCGCCTGACTGCAAATGCCGCCAAACCGGATTGAGGTTGGAGGGGCGGCAACACAGAATATGGACCACAATCCGTCGCAAGCCGTTCGGCTGCGGCTGAACGGCAACGCGACCCGCAAGACGTGCACCTCAATGATGCTGGGAGCGAGCCATGTTTCCGAAATGTGCAACAGCCGAAGATCTCGTGAAGGCGATCAAGGACGAGAAGGTCCAGATGATCGATCTGCGGTTCACTGACCTGCCGGGGGTATGGCAACATTTTTCCGTCCCGCCGAGCGCGGTGAGCGTTGATGCGCTCGAGGAGGGCATCGGGTTCGACGGCTCATCGATCCGCGGCTTTCAGGAGATTCAGGAAAGCGACATGCTGGTCGTCGCCGATCCAGCGACGGCCTTCGTCGACCCCTATAGTCCGGCAGAGACGCTGGTCCTCATCTGTAACATCCGCGACCCCGTGACCGGCCAATCCTATAGCCGGGATGCTCGCTACATCGCCCAGAAGGCTGAAACCTATCTCAAGGGCACTGGGCGCGCCGACACGAGCTACTTCGGCCCGGAGGCGGAGTTCTTCGTCTTCGACGACGTGCGCTACGGTCAAGGCATCAACTATGCCATGCACGAGATCGATTCCGGCGAAGGGAGCTGGAACACCGGCGCGGAGGAAGCGCCGAATCTCGGGCACAAGCCGCGCCCGAAGGAGGGATATTTTCCCGTTCCTCCGACCGACAGCATGCAGGCGCTACGCACCGAAATGGTGCTGACCATGGAACAACTCGGTATCCAGATCGAAGCTCATCACCACGAGGTCGCAACCGGCGGCCAAAACGAAATCGACATGCGCTTCACGAGCCTCACCCGCATGGCGGACAATTTGATGATCTACAAATATGTGGTGAAGAATACTGCGCATCAGCACGGCAAGACCGCGACCTTCATGCCGAAACCGCTGTTCGAGGACAACGCCTCGGGCATGCATGTTCACCAGTCGCTGTGGAAGGGCGACACCAACCTGTTCTACGACAAGGGTGACTACGCCGAATTGAGCCAGCTCGGCCGCTATTACATCGGCGGGCTCCTGAACCACGCCTGGGCGTTGTGCGCGCTTTGCGCCCCGACGACCAACTCCTATCGGCGTCTGGTGCCGGGCTATGAGGCTCCCATCAACCTAGTCTACTCCCAGCGCAATCGCTCGGCCTGCTGCCGGATTCCAATGTACTCGCCAAATCCACGGGCAAAGCGCGTCGAGTTTCGTTCGCCCGATCCCTCCTGCAATCCCTACCTGGCCTTTGCCGCAATGCTGATGGCGGGCCTCGACGGTATCGATAACCGGATCGATCCGGGCAGCCCCATCGACAAAAATCTTTACGACCTGCCACCCGCCGAAGCCAAGGAGGTGAAGTCGACACCGGGATCGCTGGATCAGGCGCTCGACGCGCTCGAGCGCGACCACGCATTCCTTCTGCGCGGCGACGTCTTCACCGCCGATGTGATCGCGACCTGGCTCGACTACAAGCGAAAGAAGGAAGTCGATGCGATCCGGCTGCGACCGCATCCTTACGAGTTCCATCTTTACTACGACATCTAGCGGCGGTCCTCACTGTGGGATCGTCCACGGTGGACGAAAATACATGTTCGCCTCGTACCCCCTGTCCAGGCACAGCCCCGGCGCAGCCACGCAAGAACAGAGGGATCGGCCAGGATTGTGCGCAGCTTACTTACGTGCACCGCCCCTGGCCTTTCGCCGGCCTACCTCTCATACCAACCGACAAGGATCGCTTCCGCGATGACGTGCTTGCGCGCCTCTCGTTCAATGTCACGACAAGACGCATTGGCCTTTGCGGGAAGGTCCTCCATCGAGAGGGCCAGCAGCCGGAAGTGATAGTGATGCGGCCCATGGCCATGCGGTGGACACGGGCCGCCATAGCCCACTTTGCGAAAATCGTTGACCGCCTGCTTCAGTCTGGTGTTCTGCGCGGTGTTGACTGCAAACTCTGTTACGGTTGGCGGAATATCGTAAACTGCCCAATGATGCCATGTACTGGCGGGAGCATCGGGATCGTCGCATAGCAGGACAAAACTCCGCGCCCCCTCTGGCGCGTCGGACCATTGCAGAGGGGGCGAAAGATTTTCGCCATCACAAGTAAACCGTCGCGGAATTGCGGCACCATCGGCGAAGGCGCTTGAAACGAGTTTCATGGATCTCTCCTCGGGCTGCGGGACACATCGGGCTCGCGCTTGACGAGATCTTTCAAGATCCGGCCCGCGGCTGACGCAGCCGAACCACGGATCGAAAGTCGGCGCCTGCGAGCGGGACCGGACCGCCGATCTCAATACCAATTGCGCTCTGGCGAGGAACCAATGGTGCTGCGCAATACCGACCGCATGCCCTTGATGATGCCCGGCACGAGTGCGATCCAACTTGTAGTCTAACTCGATCTTGCCGGGTGCGGAATCCATCAACGTTGGCTAAATACTGGAAATCTATCGAGCGCTGTTGCAGCAGAATAGTTTGCCATGCGACCACTTTTCCATCCGAGCCTGGTCAACGGTCGCTACGGCGACCCGACGGTCTATGTCGAAACGCTGTTCGAAAAGCGAAGTCTGCTGTTCGATGTCGGAGAGATTGCTTCACTAGCGCCGCGGAGGATACGGCGCGTCGACCGGGTCTTTGTCTCGCATGCACATATCGATCACTTCGTGGGCTTCGACCATCTGCTTCGCTTGCTCGTCGGGCATGAGAAATCGGTGCAGCTGTTCGGTCCGTCCGGCTTTGCCGAGCACGTCTTTCACAAGCTTCAGGCCTATTGCTGGAACCTGGTCGAAACCTATCCCTGCGAGCTCGTTTTCGATGTAAGCGAACTCCGAACGGCGGATTCCATCTTGACCACGCGGTTCCACCTGAGGAAGGCGTTCGCAGCAAAGCCATCAGTCTCTCGTAAGACCTTTGGCGGCGTACTCTGCGATGAGCCGACCCATCGCGTGTCAGCCGCGATCCTTGAACATGGCACGCCCTGCCTCGCCTTTGCGCTGCAGGAGGCAGCGCATGTCAACGTATGGAAGAACCGGCTGTTGGAGCGCGGACTGCCCGTTGGTCCCTGGTTGCTCTCGCTGAAGAAGGCCGTCGTCGAGCGTCGCGCCGACGATCATTTGATTCGTATCGGTGAAGCAGCAACGGCGGACCACCTCGTCCCACTCGCCAGCCTGCGCGATCTCCTGACGATCACAGCCGGCCAGAAAATCGCCTATGTGACCGATGTCGCCGACACGCCGGCCAATCGTGCCGCCATCGCGGCGCTGATTGAGAATGCGGACATCCTGTTCATCGAGGCGGCGTTTGCGGGGGCCGACGCTACATTGGCGCGGGAGCGGGGTCATCTTACCACCACGGCTGCCGGAGAAATCGCGCGGGAAGCCAATGTACGGCGCATCGAGCCCTTTCACTTCTCTCCGCGCTATGCGGGAGAGCAGGAGCGGATGCTGGCGGAGGTGATGGCGGCTTTCATGACATCTCGCGCCTGACGCAAAGACCTGAGCGGCAGGACCTGAGTGGAAAATCATGGCCGAGGAACGACATCTGCCAACTGGGTATCGGAAACCGGTGCGGCTCTTCCTATGCGGAGACGTCATGTGCGGCCGCGGCATCGACCAGGTGCTGGCGCATCCCTGTAGCCCCGAGATTTACGAAGATTACATGCGATCGGCGGCGGGCTACGTGCTGCTCGCCGAGCAGGCGAACGGGCCTATTCCGCGGCGCAATGGATCGTCCTACGTCTGGGGCACTGCACTGGACCAATTGGAGTCCATGCAGCCGGACGCGCGGATCATCAATCTCGAAACGGCTGTGACGGGCAGCAACCACCGCGCGAACAAGGGCATCAACTACCGAATGAGCCCCGAGAACGCAGACTGTCTCGCGGCCGCGGGGATCGACTGCTGTCTATTGGCCAACAACCATGTGCTCGATTGGGGCCGCGCCGGCCTGGTAGAGACGCTGACGACTTTGCAGAAGCTCAACATCAGGGTGGCGGGCGCAGGCCGCAATGATCGGGAAGCGCGCGCACCCGCAGTGCTCAACCTCGCCGAGGCCCGGCTCCTGATCTTTGCGTTCGGATCGCCATCGAGCGGAATTCCGTTCAAGTGGGTTGCGATGTCAGACGCTCCGGGCGTCAACCTGCTGCCTGACCTCAGCGGGGCGAGCGCGTCAGAGCTGGCTGACCAGGTCATGGCGGCCAGAAGGCCGGGCGATCTCACGGTGGTGTCGATCCATTGGGGATCCAATTGGGGATATGACATTCCCGATGAGCAGAGGATTTTTGCCCGGGCCCTGGTCGACAAGGCAGGCGTGTCGATCGTTCACGGGCATTCTTCGCATCATCCGAGAGCGATCGAAATCTATCGAGACCGCCTCATACTCTATGGCTGCGGTGATTTTCTGAACGACTATGAGGGGATCCGTGGTTACGAGCGCTACCGCGACGACCTGGCGTTGATGTATTTCGCCGACCTGGATCCAACCAGTGGAATCCTCCATGCGCTCAAGCTGGTTCCCATGCAGATCAAGAACTTTCGTCTCTCCATTCCATCGCGGCGCGACATCGAATGGATCCAGCAAACACTAGACAGGGAATGTCAGCCGTTCGGAACAAGGGTCATTTTTGAATCCGAACAGCAGCTTTCATGTGTCGCTCAGAGGGCAACGACCTGACTCTCCGCGATAGAATTGGCGGGCCGGCGCGCCTGGGACTGCGTCCCCGCCCGGCAGCTGACCTAATCTTCGACTCCCGCTAGCCGACGCATGCTGTGGCTTTGCCAAAGGCCGCCCTCGGATGTCTTATGCTCAATGTCCGCCGCCGGAGGTTACGCCCGATGTTGACCCAGGTTTATGAAATCTCCACCATCGAAGAGGCGTCCGCTGTTTCAGCCATTGGCGTCAATCATATCGGCGTGCTCGTCGGAGACGGCCGATTTCCGCGCGAGCTGTCGATCTCAGCAGCTTCCGATATCGGCGCGGCGATTGTACCGCCATCGAGGTTCTCAGCGCTGTTTCTGACCTGCGATCTCTCCTTGATTGCGTCATGGGCGCGCGAACTCAACCCCGCGATCGTCCATTTGGGTGCCAGCGCCGAATTGCTTTCGCCGCAAGACGTTGCTTCGCTCAAACGCATGTTGCCCGGGATCGTCGTGATGAGAAGCATACCTGTGTTCGGCGAGGAGAGCGTCGCGATTGCCCGCAGCTACGTTGGCATTGCAGACTTTCTGCTTCTCGACAGCTATCGAGTCACGGACAAGCAGATCGGCGCGCTCGGCGTGACGCACGACTGGGGTATCAGCCGCCGGATCGTGGACCTTGCCCCTGTTCCTGTGGTCCTTGCCGGTGGCCTTGGACCGGACAACGTCGCAGAAGCGATCCGAACCGTCCGTCCAGCCGGTGTTGATTCCAAGACGAGAACGGATCAGGACGGATCGCATGCCAAGGACCTGGATCGAGTCCGCCGGTTCCACGAAGCGGCTCGGGCGGCGGCACCGCCATAGTGTGGAGCAGCTGACATCATGATCGTTCTGTTCACGGATTTCGGATTGCACGGCCCCTATACGGGCCAGATGAAGGCCGTGCTGCACCAGATGGCGCCTGGCATACCCGCCATCGACCTCTTCACCGATGCGCCCATGGGCAATCCCAAGGCGTCGGCGTACCTCCTGGCGGCTTATGCCGCCTGGTTTCCGCCGGAAACTGTCTTTCTCTGCGTCGTTGATCCCGGCGTCGGCGGGACGCGCCCGGCCATTGTGCTCGAGGCCGACGGCCGGTGGTATGTCGGCCCCGGCAACGGCTTGTTTGAGTTGGTCCAGCGCCGCGCCGCAAGGACGCGCAGTTGGGACATCGACTGGAGGCCGCAGCGCCTCTCGGCCAGCTTTCACGGGCGCGACCTCTTCGCACCGGTCGCAGCCATGCTGGCGCGCGGCGAACCGCCGCCCGGGCAGCCGCGAGGGAATGGCGGGGATCGCCGCACGGACTGGCCCGACGACCTCTGCGAGATCGTTTACATCGACCACTTCGGCAATGCTATGACTGGGTTGAGAGCCGCCGTGCTGCCGCCCAACGCCAGGCTTGCCTTGGCGGGTCACATATTGGAGCGCGAGAGAACCTTCAGCGATCGGCCGCCAGGCTCAGCCTTCTGGTACGAGAACTCGAACGGGCTCGCCGAAATCGCCGTCAACCAGGGCCGTGCGGACCGCGATCTTGGCCTTTCGACCGGGAGCCCGGTCGAGATCGTCCCTTAGATGGTTATGTCGCAACGTGGTCTGCAGCTATGCGCACGCCAAGGAAGCAGAGCCCAAGATCGGATTGGCCAAAGCCGAAGACGCGCCACGTCAGGCCGCCGGCGGCTAGCAATATGCGGCTGGCCGATCAGACCCGCAAGATTCTCGGCAAGCACTACGCGAGCAAATATCGGGTGCGGTAATCGCGATCGCTGCCTGCGCGGCTTGCAATCGCTTTCCGGCGGCCTAACATGAATTGCATAGCTCTCCCACCAGGAGCGCGGCCATATAGTGGCTGGACGAAGCAGGATGCGATCAGGTACGCGTCCGGCGTTAGATCAGCGCAGCCCTGGACGACACGTGGTGGCTCGCGATCTTCCAGTCACCATCTTCGCGCACGATCACCCAGGTGAGCTTGACCGACAGCGGCGCGGCCTCCTCGCCGAGGTCGAACGAGGCGATCGCGGCCATGTTGATCACATCGGGCCCGACCTGCGCTGCAGCCACCTCGGAAAAGCGGACGCTCGGCGAGCGCCAGCGCGGCAGGCTATTGAAATAGGCCGCAACTCCGTCTCTGCCCCGATATAGCGTCGGGTTGGAGCCGAAGAAGAAGGCGCTCTTCGAATAGAGCGAAGCGAGAGCGCCGGCATCGAGCTTCCCGAAGGCGGCGGACCACTTCGTCACAATCGCAGAAACTACGACGTCGGCTTCAGCCCGCATGCGGCTCCTCAGCCCTTGGCGACTTCCTTCGCAAACGTATCGCGCAGACCTATCGTCCTGGAGAACACCGGCTTGCCGGGCGTGGAGTCCTTGTCGCGCACGAAATAGCCCTGCCGCTCGAACTGCATCGGCTCGGTGGAATTGCTCTCCGCGACCGACGGTTCGATCCGCGCGTCAGAGAGGATTTCCAGCGAGTCCGGATTGAGGTCGGCGGCGAAGTTCGAGGCGTCCGGGCTCGGATTGGAGAAGAGCTGATTGTAGATGCGGATCTCGGCCGGCTTCGATGTGGCCGCCGGCAGCCAGTGCATCGTCGCCTTGACCTTGCGGCCGTCGGGCGCGTTACCGCCCCTGGTCGCGGGGTCGTAGGTGCAGCGAAGCTCGACCACCTCGCCGGCCTCGTTCTTGATGACGCCGGTGCACTTGATGAAATAGGCGTAGCGCAGCCGCACCTCGTTGCCGGGCGACAGGCGGAAGAACTTCTTCGGCGGGTTCTCCATGAAGTCGTCGCGCTCGATATAGATCTCGCGGCCGAACGCGATCTTGCGCGCGCCGGCGGAGGGGTCGTCGGGATGGTTGATCGCCTCGATCTCCTCGACCTGCCCTTCCGGATAGTTCTCGATCACCACTTTCAACGGGCGCAAGACCGCCATGCGCCGCTGCGCCGTCCGGTTCAGCTCCTCGCGAATGCAGAATTCGAGCATGCCGACGTCGACTACGCTGTTGGCCTTTGCGACGCCAATGCGCCTCACGAATTCCCTGACGGCAGCCGGCGGCACGCCGCGTCGCTTCAGGCCGGCGATCGTGGGCATGCGCGGATCGTCCCAGCCCGCGACATGGCCGTCGCGGACGAGCTGGGTGAGCACGCGCTTCGACAGCAGCGTGTAGGTCAGGTTCAGCCGCGCGAACTCGTACTGGTGGGGCTCGGACGGCACCGGCAGCTTTTCGATGAACCAGTCGTAGAGCGGCCGGTGATCCTCGAACTCCAGCGTGCAGATCGAGTGCGTGATGCTCTCGATCGCATCCGACTGGCCGTGCGCGTAGTCGTAGCTCGGATAAATGCACCACTTGTCGCCCGTGCGCGGATGATGCGCATGCAGGATGCGGTACATTACGGGATCGCGCAGGTTGATGTTGGGCGAGGCCATGTCGATCTTCGCCCGCAGCACGCGCGCGCCGTTCGGGAATTCGCCCGCCTTCATGCGCCGGAACAGGTCGAGATTCTCCTCGACCGTGCGGCCGCGGAACGGCGAGTTCTTGCCGGGCTCGGTCAGCGTGCCGCGGGAGGTGCGGATCTCCTCCTGGGTCTGGTCGTCGACATAGGCAAGCCCGTCGCCGATCAGCTTCTCCGCCCATTCGTACAGGCGGTCGAAATAGTCCGAGGCAAAGAACAGGTTCTTGCCCCAGTCGAAGCCGAGCCAGTGCACGTCAGCCTGGATGGAATCGATATATTCCTGCTCTTCCTTGACCGGATTGGTGTCGTCGAAGCGCAGGTGGCAGCGGCCGGGAAACTCCTGGGCGATGCCGAAGTTGAGCGCAATCGACTTGGCGTGGCCGATATGCAGGTAGCCGTTCGGCTCCGGCGGGAACCGGGTCACGATCTCCTTGTATTTGGCCTGATCGAGGTCTGCCTGGATGATGTCACGAATGAAATCGCGCCCAACCTCAGTCGCCACCGGTTCTGTGCTCATCCGAAAATCCTGTAGGGAAATCAGCGGCCCTTCTGCCAAATTCGCCGGCCTCAGCCAAGGCCTTAGCGGGTCCGCCGTAGCCCTTTAGTTATGCACCGTTCCTGCTATACACCACCGCCTCCAACGCATAGGCCCTGCCAAGAATGACCGATTCCGTCGTCACGCGCTTCGCCCCCTCGCCGACCGGCTTCCTCCATATCGGGGGCGCCCGCACGGCGCTGTTCAACTGGCTTTATGCAAAGAAGCACGGCGGCAAGATGCTGCTGCGGATCGAGGACACCGACCGGGAGCGCTCCACCAAGGAGGCGATCGAGGCCATCCTCGACGGCCTCAAATGGCTGGAGCTCGGCTGGGACGGCGACGTCATCTACCAGTTCAGCCGCGCCGCCCGTCATCGCGAGGTCGCCGAGAAGCTGCTCGCCGACGGCAAGGCCTATCGCTGCTACGCCACGGCCGAGGAGCTCGCCGCCATGCGCGAGAAGGCGCGCGCGGAAGGGCGCACCCGCCTCTATGACGGCTTGTGGCGGGACCGCGATCCGGCAACGGCACCAAGTGACGTGAAGCCGACGATCCGGCTGCGCGCGCCGCAGACCGGTGAAACCGTGATCGAGGACCAGGTCCAGGGCCGCGTGGTCTGGCAGAACGAGAACCTCGACGACCTCGTCCTTTTGCGCGGCGATGGCACGCCAACCTACATGCTCGCGGTGGTAGTGGACGACCACGACATGGGCGTCACTCACGTCATCCGCGGCGACGATCACCTGATCAACGCCGCGCGCCAGAAGCAGATCTACGATGCGATGGGCTGGCCGCTGCCGAGCATGTCGCACATCCCCCTGATCCATGGCCCGGACGGCTCGAAGCTGTCCAAGCGCCACGGCGCGCTCGGCGTCGACGCTTACCGGGCCATGGGATATTTGCCCGCCGCGCTTCGCAATTACCTCGTCCGGCTCGGCTGGAGCCATGGCGACCAGGAGATCTTCTCGACCGAGGAGATGATCGCGGCATTCGACCTCTCAGGCGTCGGCCGCGCCGCCGCCCGCTTCGATTTCGCCAAGCTGGAAAGTCTCAACGGCCACTACATCCGCCACGCCGACGATCAATCACTCGTGAAGATGTTCGGGGACGTGCTCGACTACGTGCCAGGCCGGGGCGAGCTTAAGGCCAAGTTAAACGACACCACGCGCGCGCAGTTGCTCAAGGCCATGCCGGCCCTGAAGGAGCGCGCCAAGACTCTGATCGAGCTGATCGACGGCGCCTATTTCATCTTCGCAGACCGGCCGCTCGAGCCCGATGCCAAGGCGGCCGCGCTGCTGACGGGCGAAAACCGAAAGCTGATCGGCCAGCTTCATTCCGCGCTGGAGAAAGTCGAGACGTGGAGCGCTGCCAGCACCGAAGCGGCGCTGCGCACTTTCGCCGAGGAAAATAGTCTCAAGCTGGGCGCGGTCGCCCAGCCGCTGCGGGCAGCGCTGACGGGAAGGACGACGTCACCCGGGATTTTCGAGGTTTTGGACGTCCTGGGGCGCCAGGAAAGCCTCGGCCGACTTAGGGATCAGTCTACGACGTAAGTCGACCATGCGTGCGGCGATCTTGCAGCGCACACAGCAATAATATACCCATCTCACCCGTACCTTCTGGAATATCCGGCCTGCCCCGCCATCTCATCGGGGCCTCCGGGTCCGGTCCGTTTCACCACACATCGGGGACCTACGATGGACGCAAAACCAAGCAACAAGACCGCGACGCTGACGGTCGGAAACAAGAACTACGATCTCCCGATCCTCAGCGGCAGCGTCGGGCCTGATGTCATCGATATCGGCAAGCTCTACGGCCAGTCTGGTCTGTTCACCTACGATCCGGGCTTCACCTCCACCGCGAGCTGCCAGTCCAAGATCACCTATATCGACGGCGACGCGGGTGTGCTGGAATACCGCGGCTATCCGATCGAGCAGCTCGCCGAGCATGGCGACTTCCTGGAGACCTGCTATCTCCTCCTCTACGGGAACCTGCCGACAGCCGCACAGAAGAAGGACTTCGACTATCGCGTGACCCATCACACGATGGTGCACGAGCAGATGGCCCGCTTCTTCCAGGGCTTCCGCCGCGACGCCCATCCGATGGCGATCATGGTGGCGGCCGTTGGCGCGCTCGCCGCGTTCTATCACGACTCCACCGACATCAACGATCCGAAGCAGCGCATGATCGCCTCCATGCGCATGATCGCGAAGATCCCGACGCTGGCGGCAATGGCCTACAAGTACACCGTCGGCCAGCCCTTCGTGTATCCGAAGAACTCGCTCGGCTTTGCCGAGAACTTCCTCAACATGTGCTTCGCGGTGCCCTGCGAGGATTACAAGGTCAGCCCGGTGCTCGCCGACGCGCTGGAGAAGATCTTCATCCTGCACGCCGACCATGAGCAGAACGCATCAACCTCGACGGTCCGCATCGCCGGCTCCTCGGGCGCCAACCCGTTCGCCTGCATCGCGGCCGGCATCGCCTGCCTGTGGGGGCCGGCGCATGGCGGCGCCAACGAAGCCGCGCTTAACATGCTCTACGACATCGGAACGGTCGACAAGATTCCGGAATTCATCGCCAAGGTGAAGGACAAGAACAGCGAAGTCCGCCTGATGGGCTTCGGCCACCGCGTCTACAAGAACTACGATCCGCGCGCCAAGATCATGCAGAAGATGTGTCATGCCGTGCTCAAGGAGACCGGCCATGGCAACGATCCGATGCTGAACGTGGCGATGGAGCTCGAGAAAATCGCGCTCAGCGACCAGTACTTCATCGATCGCAAGCTCTACCCGAACGTCGACTTCTATTCGGGCATCACGCTGAAGGCGATGGGCTTCCCGGTCTCGATGTTCACCGTGCTATTCGCCGTCGCCCGCACCGTCGGCTGGATCAGCCAATGGAGCGAGATGATCGAGGATCCCCACCAGAAGATCGGTCGTCCGCGCCAGCTCTACACCGGTGTCGCCAAGCGCGACTACGTGCCGATCGACAAGCGGTAAGTAAGATCGGCCATCAGGCCTTTCGAAGCGGCGCCACTCGCGGTGGCGCCGTTTTCGTTTTGCGCGGACATTGTAGGGTAGGCAAAGCACAGCGTGCCCACCGCCTCTGCCAAACTGATAGGAATGGTGGGCACGCTGCGCTTTGCCACCCTACGACGATGTCGCCCGCCTATGAGCGCACTCCTTCAGTCGCAAAGCGGATCACCTGCAACGAGTTTCCTACTGGCATCATCTCATAGGGCGGCCGCCAGCCCGGCAAGGCCGCAATGCGCGCGCCATGCATTGATCGCCGGGAAAGCCGTGGGAAGATCGAAACCTGTCTCTTCAACCGGATAGTACAGATATCCAACGAGCGAGAAATCGACGATGGTTGGCCGGTCGCCCAAGATGAAAGATCGATCGACGAGATGCTTATCGACGATCGAGAAGGCGCTCTGAACCCTCGACCTCACATAGGCCAGCACGTCGGGATTCGGCGGCGGCGCCGTCATGGATTGCAGCACCCGGTGAGCGGCGAAATTGCCGGTGAACCTGTGATTGTCGAACAACAGCCAGCGCGCCGTCTCGAACCTCTCCTCCGCATTCGCGGGACCAAACACGCCGTGGATCTCGGCCAGCCAGGATAGGATCGCACCCGACTGGCTCAGGCGCAGTCCGTCGATTTCGAGCACCGGGATCTCGCCCATCTCGTTGATCTCGGCGCGCCAAACGGCGTCACGGGTCTCACCACCGGCAAAATCGACGCCGACTGGGTCCCAGTCGACCCCGGCGCAGTTGAGAAACAGCGCGACCTTGAACGAGTTGCCGGACGCACCCACACAATGTAGCCGATATCGCGCCATCGCTCAGCCCCAAGCACGCGCTCGATCATTGTCGGGATCATCCTCGCCGGCTGCTGACACCGTCATGTCAGCAACTCGCGGACTTCGGCGAATGCGCTACCTCGACGCCCGCCCCTTCCGCATCGTCGCAAGAACGATATCGGCGGCGAGCACGCTCGGCGATTTATTGCCGGTCGACATGATGGTGTCGAGCTGCGCGAAGGCTTCGACCTGCTGCCGGCGCAGCGGCGAATCCGTCAGCACCTCGGACAGCGCCTGCGTGAGTTTTTCCGGCGTGCAGTTCTCCTGCAGGAATTCCGGGATTACGTCCCGGCCGATCACGAGATTGGCGAGGATCACCGAGGAGACGCGGATCGCCCGGCGCAGGATGAAGGCCTCGGCCGCACTGACACGATAGGCCGTCACCATCGGAATGCCCGACAGAGCCAGCTCGAGAGTCACCGTGCCGGATTTCGCTAGCGCCGCGCGCGCGATGCGGAAGGCGGCGCGCCGCTCGGCCTCACCGACCACGATCTGCGGTTTAGTCTGCCAGTTCGCAACGCCCTCGCGCACCGTCGCTTCCAGATGCGGCATGGTCGGCAGCATCAGTTCGAATGCGCGCCCTTCGGCCTGCAACCGATCGAGCGTCGCGCCAAACACCTCGAGATGATGCCTGATCTCACTGCGCCGGCTGCCGGGCAGCACCAGGAGGACCGGCGGCTCGGCATCGCGGCGCCTCTGCTCCTCCGCATTCGGCCGCAGCGACGACAACTGCTCGATCAGGGGATGGCCGACATAGCTGCATGGCGGCCCGCGCAGCTTGCGATATTCCTCCGGCTCGAACGGCAGAAGGCCGAGCACATGATCGACATAGCCGAGCATGGTGCGCGCACGCCCCGGTCGCCAGGCCCAGAGCTGCGGCGACACATAGTCGACGATTGGGATCGCCGGATTCTTCGCACGCACGCGGCGGGCGACGCGATGGGTGAAGTCCGGGCTGTCGATGATCACGAGCGCATCGGGCGCCGTCTCGGTCACGGCATCCGCGGTCTGGCGGATCAGCCGCAATATCTTCGGCAATTGCTGCACCACCGCGGCGAAGCCGACGATCGACAGTTGCTCGATCGGAAACAGCGAGTTGAGGCCTTCGCGGGCCATGGTGCGGCCGCCGACGCCCTCGAACTGCACGGCATCGCCGAGCCGCTGGCGTAACACCTTCATCAGCGCCGAGCCTAGCCGGTCGCCGGATTCCTCCGTCGCGATCAGAAAGATCTTTCGCGTTGGATCGCGCCCCTGCATCACGCGGGCAAACCGATGACGAAGAGGTATTTTGCGTCGGCGAGCTCGATCATCGCCTGCGGTTCGGCGGCGATGGTGTTCCCGGCTATGACAGCGATGCCGGCGAGTCCTGCGGCGGCGACGCCCTCGATGGTGCGCGGGCCGATCGTCGGCAGGTCGAAGCGCAGATCCTGCCCGCTCTTCGGCGCCTTCACCAGCACGCCGCGCCCCGTCGCCGCACGGATGCGCCCCTCCTCGCGCAAGCGCGCGACGCGTGCGAGCAGCGCATCGGTCCCCTCGATGTCCTCGACCGCCACGACATGGCCGTCGATCACCACCGCCGCCTGGCCGATGTCGAATGGACCGAGCGCGGTCAGCACAGCACGTCCGCGCTCCATGTCGCTCCTGGCGTTGTCGGCCGGCCAGGCCCTCGTGATGCAGCCCTCGGGCATCAGCAGATCCGGCGCGACATCCTTGATGCCGACCATGCGAAAACCGTCCTGCTCGAGGAGGCGCCCGACGCCGGACAACAGATGATCGTCGCCGCCACGAAAGGCGCGGATGACGTTGCCGAGCAACCTCAGCGTCTTGACGTCGAACCGGATCTCGGAAAGCGAAGGCCGCACCAATGTGCCGATGAAGATCAGGTCGCGGCAGCCCTCCTCGCGAAACAGCCGCATCGCACGGCCGAGCTGGCCGACCGATATCCAGCGATGGCGGAATTTCTCCACCCGCGCCGGATCGCAGGCGCCGCGCAGCGGAAACAGCACCGGCGTGATGCCGCGGGCCGCGAGCGACTCCGCCACCGCGAACGGCATGGCACCGCCGCCGGCGACGACGCCGACAGGAGATGCAATCTCAGGAGCCGCTGACGTCATGATGCGGCCATCCCCCCGATCACTTCGCAATGGTGGGAAGACAGAGCGGGCGCTTGCCCTTGCCGATGAAGCCGAGGATCTCGGCGATCGCCGGATCTTCGCCGGCGAGCGGCTGCACCGCTTCGAGCCGCTCGGCGAACATGCCGGGCCCGTGGAACAGTCGTTGGTAGAACGTGCGCACGGTCGCGAGCCGCTGCTTGGTGAACTTGCGCCGCTTCATGCCGATGAGGTTGAGGCCCTCCAGCACCGCGTACTGGCCATTGGCGAGCCCGAACGGAATGATGTCGTCACGGACGCCCGAGAGGCCGCCGACCATCACTTGCGCGCCGATGCGCGTGAACTGATGCACCGCGGACAGGCCGCCGATATAGACGGAGTCGCCGATCTCGCAGTGGCCGCCGAGCGTCGCCGAGGTCGCGAAGATGACGTTGTTGCCGACCATGCAGTCATGGCCGACATGGCTGTTGTTCATGAAGTAGCCGCCGTTGCCGACGCGCGTCAGGCCGCCCCCCTTGACGGTGCCGACGTTCATCGTCGCGCCTTCACGGATGATGCAGCCGGAGCCGATCTCGAGTTTCGTCGGCTCGCCCTTGTAGCTGAGATCCTGCGGCGCACCGCCGAGTACGGCAAACGGCGAGATCACGCAGTCGTCCCCGATCGAGGTGTGGCCGATGACGGTGACCTGCCCGATCAGCTTGCAGTTCGCTCCGATCACGACATGCCGGCCGATCATGCAATAGGGCCCGATCTCGGTGCCCTCGCCGATCACAGCGCCGTCTTCCACCCGCGCGGTGGGATCAATCTTACTCATCAAGAAGGTCTGATTGTGTGTTGAAGTCGCTGGGTTTTTCCGGTGGTTAGCGCGACTTTGCCCGATCTGTCCAGTGACGTATCATATCGGCCTGTTTCAGCGCGCGAAGCGCGCAGGCCGGAATCCATTTCACCGCCTGTACTGAGGCCCAATGGATTCCGGGCTGGCGACTTTGTCGCGCCCCGGAATGACGGGGCAAGATAACGGCCGCCGAAGATTCGACCGCCACGTAGCCACCCTCGTCGCGTTGGCACGTTGCGAGCTGCGTAGTGGGCTGCGCCCGCGATGCCGAGCCCCGCACTCAGTCCGTCAGCATGGCGCCGACATCGGCTTCCGCGACGACCTGACCGTTGACCTTGGCGTCACCGTGAAACCACCACATCGCCTTGCGGCGTCCGAGCGAACGCATGTGGTACTCAATGGTATCGCCGGGCAGCACGGGTTTGCGGAACTTGCACTTGTCGATGGTGAGGAAATACACCGCCCGCGGCTTCTCCGTGCCCTCGACCGACTTGATGCCGATCACGCCCGCAGTCTGCGCCATCGCCTCGATCATCATGACGCCGGGATAGACCGGACGCTCCGGGAAATGCCCTTGGAAGGCCGGCTCGTTGAAGGTGACGTTCTTAATACCGATGCCGCTGTAATCGGTGCGGATGTTGATCACCCGGTCGATCAGCAGCATCGGAAAGCGGTGCGGGAGCGTCTGTAGAATCATGTTGATGTCCACGAGCTCGAACCTGACCGGTGCCTCCTCCATCACGCTTGTCCCTCGTCCTTCCGATCCGCCTTGCTGTCGTGCACCAGGCGCTCCACCGCGATGATCTCCTTGAACCACTGCTTGGTCGGCTTGGCAAAAAAGCCGCCCCAGCGTCCGCCGGCCGGGATGTCGTCCTTGACGCCGCTCATGGCCGTCACCTGGGCTCCGTCGCCGATCTTGAGGTGGTTGTTGATGCCAACCTTCGCTCCCAACGCCACGTTGTCGCCAATGGTCAGGCTGCCGGCGAGCCCGATCTGGGCGGCCAACAGGCAGTGCCGGCCGATCGTCACATTGTGGCCGATCTGGACCTGATTGTCGATTTTGGTGCCCTCGCCGATCACGGTGTCGCGGAGGGAACCGCGATCGATGGTGGTACCGGCGCCGATCTCGATGTCGTTCTGGATCAGCACCCGGCCGGTCTGCGGCACCTTCAGGTGTCCCTCGGGCCCGAAGAACACGAAGCCATAGCCATCCTGGCCGATGCTGCAGCCCGGATGAATCAGGACGTTGTTGCCGATCAGCGCACATTGGATCACCGTGCGGGCGCCGACATCGCAGTCCCGGCCGATCTTGACGCCGGGTCCGATCACCGCGCCGACGCCGATCACCGTACCGCTGCCGATCTCGACCTCCGGGCCGATCACGGCGAGAGGGTCGACGACGACGCCGTCCTCCAGCCGCGCCGTGGGGTCGATGATGGCCGACGGCGAGATGCCGTCATTGCCGACCGAGGATTGCGGCCGGAGCGCATCGCCGTGCCATTCCCAGGCGATCCTGACGAAAGCGCGGAACGGCTGCCCCACGCGCAACACGGCGACATGCGCCGGCACCTCGGCCTCGAAGCGCGGGCTCACCAGGCACGCGCCGGCCTTGGTCGCCTTGAGCTGATCCGCATATTTCAGATTGTCGAAGAAAGCGAGGTGCATCGGGCCGGCTTCGTCGAGCGAAGCGAGACCCCTGATGATATGGCCGCCCCTGGAGGGATCGACCAGTTGCGCCTTCGCCAGCGCGGCAACATCAGCCAGCGCTGAGGCAGGCGGTTTCCTGAAGAAGGTCGGCTGCGCCATTCCACTCCGTCGCGGTCCGGCTTGGGCATGATGCGGTCAAACCGCATCATGCTACATTTTCATGGATTGGGCACGATCCCTCGTAAACCGGATCCACTCCTCCGGATCGTGCCCTGCTAATCGAACTAGAACGAGGTGCCGCCGCCGAACCTGAACTCCTGCGTACGGTCGTACTTGCCCTTGGTGAGAGGCACCGCGTAGTCGAAGCGGAGCGGACCGAACGGCGAGGCCCAGATCAAGCCCACACCGACCGACGAGCGGATGACCTTGCTGTCGTCGTACACGAGGCCCGTGCAAGTTCCCGGCGTCGCGGTCGGATTGATGGTCGACGGGATACAGTTCGAGTTCCTTGTCGTGGTGACTTCGTTAGTCGCCAGCCACGTCGTCGGGCCCTGGTAGTCGTAGAGGCCGCCGGCATCGGCGTAGACCGCACCCTTCAGACCCACTTCCTTGGGCAGGAACCAGAACGGCATCTGCAATTCAAGCGAAGCACCCCAATATTTGGTGCCGCCGATTGCGTCCTGCGTGCCGTAGGGATTGAGGTCACGCGGGCCGATGCCGTTCGGAGCAAAGCCGCGGACCAGATTCGGTCCCATCTGGAAGTGATCCAGCATGCGGATCTCATTGTTGCCGATCTTGGTCAACACGCCGCCCTGGAGGTGGACGAGGCCGACGAGATCCGACACCAGCGACTGGTAGTACTTCGCATCGACGGCGGACTTCAGGTAGGTGACGTCGCCGCCGACGCCTGCGAAGTCCTGGCGGAAGTCGACGAGCAGACCGTCGGTCGGGTTCTTGTTGTTGTCCAGCGTGTTGTAGCTCAGCGTGTAACCGAGCGCCGAGGTCAGCGTCTTGCCACCTGCGAGCTCCTTGCGCACCGGCAGCGAGGCTTCGCCGTCGCTGTAGCAGCCAAGACCGTTGGTCGAGGCAAGGCTGATACCGTTGGCATTGGCAAAGGCAGGGCTCGGGTTGAAGGCCGGATTTGGGCTGCCATCAGCCAGGAACTGCACGTTGTTACAGTTCGCCAGATAGGACGGAAGCGTGATTTCCTGCTGGTAGACCGAATAGCGCACCTGGAGCGCCAGATCTTCCCGCAGGCTGAAGCCGAGGCGCGGGCTGAAGCCGAGCGTCTTGGTGCCGTAGGAGATGAAGCTGTTGGCAAGCTGGGTGCGCTGATAGAGGTCGAGACCCAGCGCAACGCGGTAATCGAGCAGATATGGCTCGACGAACGACAGCGAGTAGCCACGCGCATACTGGCCGTAGGTCACCGCCGCCTTGGCGAACAGACCGCGCCCCAGCAGGTTGCGCTCGGAGATCGAGACTTCGGCCAGCGCGCCGTCGGTCGTGGAGTAACCGCCCGATATCGAGAAGTCACCGGTCGACTTCTCCTCGAGATCGACGATCAGGACCACGCGGTCGCTGGAGGAGCCCGGCTCCGTGGTGATCTTGACGCTCTTGAAGAAGTCGAGGTTCTTCAGGCGGCGCTCGGCACGATCGACCAGCGCGCGGTTGTAGGCATCACCCTCGGAGATGTCGAACTCGCGCCGGATCACGTAGTCGCGCGTACGCGTGTTGCCGCGGATGTTGATCCGCTCGATGTAAGTGCGCGGTCCCTCGTCGATGTTGAACACGACGGAGACGGTGTGCGCCTCGAAATTGCGGTCGCCGCCGGGACGCACCACCGCGAAGGCGTAGCCGCGCCGGGAGGCCTCGATCTGCATCTCCTCGACCGACTTCTCGACCGATTCGACGTTATAGAGCGAGCCGACACTGACGCGCGAATAGTTACGCATCGAGCTCGCATCGAAATTGGGAATGCTGGAGCGGAAATCGACGGTGCCGACGCGGTACTGCTGGCCTTCCTCGATCTTGAAGGTGACGAGGAAGCCCTTCCTCTCCGGATCGTATTCGGTGAGCGCGGCGACGACCTGCACGTCGGCGAAACCGTGCTTCAGGTAGAAGCGGCGAATCAGGTCGCGGTCGGCCTCGACGCGATCCGGATCGTAGATGTCGTTGCTGCCGAGCCAGCTCAGCAGATTCGTTTCGTGGGTCTTGATGACGTCCCGCAAGCGATAGGACGAAAAGGCGGTGTTGCCGACGAACTCGATCGACTTGACCGAAGTCTTCGCACCCTCGTCGATCGTGAAGATGAGGTCGACGCGATTGTTCGGCTGCTCGATGATCTCGGGCGTGACGCGCACGTCGTAGCGGCCCGAGCGGCGATAGATTTCGGCGATTCGCAGCGTGTCGGACTGCACCATGGCGCGGGAGAACGTACCGCGCGCCTTGGACTGGACCTCGGCGGTGAGCTGCTCGTCCTTGATCTTCTTGTTGCCCTCGAAGGCAATGCGGCCGATCACGGGGTTTTCGACCACCGAAACGATGAGGTGGCCGCCGGCGCCGCGGTTGATCTTCACGTCCTGGAACAGGCCGGTCTCGATCAGCGCCTTCAGGCCGTCATCGATCGCCGCCTGATCCAGGCGGCCGCCCGGGCCCGGCTTGAAATAGGAGCGGATCGTCTCCACCTCGACCCGGCGATTTCCTTCGACGGAAATCGACTGGACGGTCTGGGCAAGCGCAGACGAAGACACCAAAACAGCCCCAACCGGGGCAACCACCGGCGCGCCGAACATGATCAGGGTTGCGAGCAGGCCCCCCCGGAGTCGCAGTCCAAACTTCATGCGCAACGCGCCCTCATTCCGTACCAGACCCAACCCCAACGCCGGTCTGGGAGATTCCCCAAGTTTCACGCCGCTTGTAGCTAATTTCCCCGACGTCGCAAACGGCCGCGCGCGCCACGATTTCAATTTCGTTCCAAGACGTTGCTTAAAAACAACGTCACAAAAAAGCCCCTATCAGGAAGCCGCCATCCGCAGGATGTCGTTGTAGGTCGCAAACACCATCAACATCAGTACAAGTCCGAGCCCGATTCGGAACCCCATCTCCTGTGTCCGTTCCGACAGCGGCCGCCCGCGCACCACCTCCGCCGCATAGAACAAAAGGTGGCCGCCATCGAGCAGTGGGATCGGGAACAGGTTCAAGAGGCCGATCGAGACCGACAGCACCGCACAGAGGTTGATGACAAATTGGAACCCGGCGCTGGCCGCCTGTCCCGACATCTTCGCGATGCCGATGACGCCGCTCACCTCGCCCGGATTGCCGGTCCCCACGAACAGCGAGCCCAGGAATTTGAACGTGCTGGAGATGATGAACCAGACCTGCTCGACGCCGATCTTGAGAGCCTCGGCATAGCCGACGGGCGTGGTCGAGACCTCACCGGCCTGCGACTTGTGCTCGACGCCGAGCACCCCGATGCGATGCTTGTTACCGAACGGATCCTTACGCTCCTGGAGCGCCGGCGTCGCGTCGAGCGTCACGACGGCCCCGTCCCGCTTGACCTGGAAAACGAGCGCAGACCCCGCATTCATTGCGACGATCCGCTGCATGTCGGAAAAGCTCTCGATCGGCTTGCCATCGATCTGGACGACGACGTCGCCGACCTTGAAACCAGCCGCCGCGGCCACGCCATCGGCCACGACGCCGTCCACACGCGCGATCGTGCTCGGCTTGCCGTAATACAGGGCCATGCCCGCGAAAATCAGGGCGCCCAGGATGAAATTGGCGATCGGCCCGGCTGCGACGATGGCCGCACGCGGACCGACCTTCTTGTGATGGAAGCTGCCGGCGCGTTCCTCGGGGGTCATGGCCTCGAGCGTTGCGGCGGACGGCGTCGAGGCTTCGCTCTCGTCGCCGAAGAACTTGACGTAGCCGCCGAGCGGGACCGCGGAGATCTTCCAGCGCGTGCCGTGGCGGTCGTTGAAGCCGACCAACTCAGGACCGAAACCGAGCGAAAAGGTCAACACGCGAACGCCCGCCCAGCGCGCGACCAGGAAATGGCCGAGCTCATGGAAGAACACGACGATGGTCAAGACGAAGAGGAAGGGGACCGCGTAGCCGAGGAGCCCGTGGCTCAACGTATTGAAACCATGCAGGAAAAAGTCAGACATCGATTCCCCTTATCCAGCGCCGCAAGGCGCTGGCCTCGAACCAACTAGGATGCCTTTAAGGCAATTTGAGGCAATAGGGCGGCGGCCCTATTTCGCGCAACATAGTCAACGGAAATTGCATCGTCCGCCGACGTCAGAGGAGCCTGATTCCCGCCGCGGACCCAGTCGTCGAGCGTGGCTTCGACCAGCCGCGCGATGGCGCCGAACCGGATCTTTCCGGCGATGAAGGCAGCGACCGCGACCTCATTGGCGGCGTTGTAGACCGTGGTCGCCCCCTTCCCCGTCCGGAGCGCATCATAGGCGAGGCGAAGTCCGGGGAAGCGTTCGAAATCGGGCGCCTCGAAGGTGAGCTGGCCGATCTTGGCCAGATCGAGCTTGGCCGCCGGTCCCTTGATGCGGTCGGGCCAGCCGAGGCAGTGGGCGATGGGCGTACGCATGTCGGGCGCGCCGAGCTGCGCCACGACTGAGCGATCGGAAAATTCGACCATGCCGTGGATGATCGACTGCGGGTGAACGAGGACGTCGATCTCGTCCGGCGTCAGCGCGAACAAATAGGACGCCTCGATCACCTCGAGGCCCTTGTTCATCATCGAGGCGGAATCGATCGTGATCTTCTGGCCCATGCTCCAGTTCGGATGCTTCAGGGCCTGCTCGAGCGTTGCCTGCTCGATATCGGCGGGCTTCCAAGTCCGGAACGGGCCGCCCGAGGCCGTGATGATGACGCGTACGAGCTCGTCGCGATTGCCCGAGCTCAGCGCCTGGAACAGCGCGTTGTGCTCGGAATCTGCGGGCAGGACGCAGGCGCCCGCCTTGGCGGCACGCTGCATGAAGAAATCGCCGGCGCAGACGAGGCACTCCTTGTTGGCGAGCGCGACATGCGCGCCGCGATCGACCGCAGCAAGCGCCGGCTTCAATCCGGCCGCACCGCTCACCGCCGCCATCACCCAGTCGGCCGGACGCGCGGCGGCTTCGATCACCGCACTTTCGCCGGCACCGCATTCGGTGCCGGTCCCGGCCAGCGCGGCCTTGAGCTCGGCAAGCTTGGAGGTGTCCGCGATGGCCACGAAGCGCGCGGAAAACTCCTTGGCGAGCTTTGCCAGCGCCGCGACGTTGCCGTTCGCCGTCAGCGCCTCGACACGATAGCGCTCGGGAGCTGACCGCAGCAGGTCCATCGTGCTGTCACCGATCGAGCCGGTGGCGCCGAGGACGGTCACGCTGCGCGCGGCGTCCGCCGCAGCCTTGTTGTTACGCAAAGGAACTGCGCTCATGTTCATCACCAAACCATAAGACCGCTTCCAGCGCTATGCACACCATGGCGTAGGAAGCCGACGATCCATGCCACCAGGATGGCAGCGACAAAGCCGTCCAGGCGGTCCAAAAGTCCGCCATGGCCGGGAATTAAGTGACTGGAATCCTTGACACCGAAGCGCCGCTTCACTGCGGATTCGAAGAGATCGCCGAGTTGCGAGACCACGGACAGCACGGCGCCGACGAGCAGAAGCGGAACCGCCTTTCCGAGCCCGGCGGCGCCAAAGCCGCCCGCAACCACAAGGCTGGCCGTAAAGCCGCCGAGCGCCCCGGCCCAGGTCTTCTTGGGACTCACGCGCGGCCACAGCTTCGGTCCGCCAATGCCGCGACCGGCGAAATAGCCTCCGATATCGGTCGCCCACACCACGAGCAGCACGAACATCAACGCGACGAAGCCATTGACGGGATCCTGCCGCACCAGGATCGAGGCGAGCAGCGCAGCCGATGCGTAGGCAAAGCCTGAGGCGGCCCAGACACGCTTGCCTCCGGCGAGCAACGCGATCACCGCGCCCCCGATGACGCCGATAATGACGGCGGCTTTGAGCGCGCCAAAGGCGACGCAGAACCCGATGATGGCAAGGACAATCGTCCCGGCGGCGGTCAGGGCGACCGCCCCTGCTCCCACCACCATGAGCCATTCCGCGAACAGTCCGATCGACACCAGGGTGACGAGAAACGCCCACAGCCAGCCGCCGGCATAGGCGAGCGCAATCGCGAGCGGCGCCAGCACGATCGCTGCGGCCGCCCGCATCACGAGATTGCTTGAGGCCGGCGCCGAGCCCGCCGGTGCGGCGTCGCGTTCGCTCACGAGGCGGTTTTCGCGACCAGACCGCCGAAACGGCGCTCGCGCCTGGCAAATTCCGCGATCGCGCCTTCGAGCGCCGCCTTGTCGAAGTCGGGCCAGTGGATCGGCACGAAAACGAGCTCGCTATAGGCGGCCTGCCACATCAGGAAATTGGACAGGCGCTGCTCGCCGCTCGTGCGGATGATGAGGTCGGGATCGGGAATGTCGGGCGCATCCAGATGGGCACCGAGCGTCTCGGCGTCGATCGAGGCCGGATCGCGCCGGCCCTCCGCGACTTCGCGCGCGAGCTTTTGCGCAGCCTTCGCTATTTCCTGCCGCGAACCGTAATTGAACGCGACGACGAGCGTGAGGCGCGTGTTGTTGCGCGTCAGCTCCTCGGCCTCGTTCAGGAGCGCGCAGATATCGCCCTCCAGGCCTTCCCGCTCGCCGATGATGCGCACCTTGACACCATCGCGGTGCAGGGTCGCGAGATCGTTGCGGATGAAACGCCGCAGCAGGCCGAACAGATCGCCGATCTCGCTTGCCGGGCGCGACCAGTTTTCCGAGCTGAAGGAGAAGATCGTGAGGTAACGAATGCCGAGCTCGTGCGACGCACGCACGACCCGGCGTAACGCCTCGACGCCGCGGCGATGGCCTTCGGCCCGCGGCAGGCCGCGCGCAGCCGCCCAGCGCCCGTTGCCATCCATGATGATGGCGACATGCGCAGGCGCCTCTGACCGATCGGGTCCTTTCGTAACGGGCGCGGCGGCGTTGGACATAAAGGCAGCCTTAGACGGTGAGGATTTCTTTTTCCTTGGCAGCCAGGAGTTGGTCGATCTCGGCGATCGTGCCGTCGGTCGCCTTCTGCACCTCATCGGCGTGACGCTTTTGATCGTCCTCCGACATCTCGTGATTCTTCTCGAGCTTCTTGAGAACGTCGAGGCCGTCGCGGCGGACGTGGCGCACCGCGACCTTGGCGGCCTCGGCATATTTGTGCGCGACCTTGACCAGCTCCTTGCGCCGCTCCTGGTTGAGCTCGGGAATGCGCAGGCGCAGCACCTGCCCTTCCGTCGCCGGCGACAGACCGAGATTGGAATCGACGATCGCCTTCTCGACCGGCTTGACCATCGACTTGTCCCAGACCTGCACCGAGATCAGCCGCGGCTCCGGCACGCTGACGGTCGCGAGCTGGTTGAGCGGCATGTGGCTGCCGTAGGCCTCGACCTGGACCGGGTCCAGCATCGATGCCGACGCGCGCCCTGTGCGCAAGCCGCCAAGCTCGTGCTTGAGGGATTGGGTGGCGCCCTGCATGCGGCGTTTCAATTCGTTGATGTCGAAATTACCCGTGGCCATCACGCTTCTCCTTCAAAAACCTGGCGGCGTGCCCCGCGCCCAACTTGGGCGCCCGCTGGGCCGTCAGCCGGCGACGATCGTGCCGTGGCCGACGCCGCGCAGAATGGCGCCGATCGAACCGGGCTCGGCGATCGAGAACACGATGATAGGCAGCGACGTCTCGCGGGCAAGCGCGAAGGCGGTCGCATCCATCACCTTGTAGCCGCCCTCGATCGCCTGCGAATGGGTCAGGCGGTCGAATCGTTTGGCGGCCGGGTCCTTCTTCGGATCGGCCGAGTAGACGCCGTCGACATTGGTCGCCTTCAAAACCGCCTGCGCGCCGATCTCGGCAGCGCGCAGCACTGCGGTGGTATCGGTCGTGAAGAACGGATTGCCGGTTCCGCCGCCAAGCAGCACAATGCGGCCTTCGGCGAGATATTTGTGCGCCGCAGTGCGGGTAAACAGTTCGGAAATCTCGGGCATGACGAACGCCGAGAGAGTGCGCGCCGGCGTTCCCTTGCGCTCGATCGCCGCTTCCAGCGCGAGGCAGTTCATCACGGTGGCAAGCATGCCCATGGTGTCGCCGGTCGGGCGTGACACGCCCCGGGCGGACACCTCGACGCCGCGGACGATATTGCCGCCCCCGATCACGACCGCGACCTCGGCACCGAGATGGCGCGCGGCGATCAGATCATCGGCGACCCGGTCGACGGTCGGCTGATCGATGCCAAACCCCTGCTGTCCAGCGAGGTATTCGCCGGACAGCTTGATCACCACGCGACGATAGACCGGATCAGTCATGAGCGAGCACTTTCCTTGTCCGGGCGCCGCTTCCGGCGGCACGCCGGAAGGAACGTTCCGGCGCTTACTTCTTGCCGCTGGCCGCTGCGACTTCGGCCGCGAAGTCGCTTTCCTGCTTCTCGATTCCCTCACCGAGAGCATAGCGCACGAAGCCCGCGATCTTCACGGGGCCGCCGACTTTGCCCTCAGCTTCCTTCACCGCCTGCGCCACCGACTTGCCGGTGTCGTGGATGAAGGCCTGCTCGAGCAGACAGACTTCCTTGTAGTAGGTCTTGAGGCCTGACTCGACGATCTTCTCGATCACGTTCTCGGGCTTGCCCTGCTGACGATACTTGTCCGCGAGCACGTCCTTCTCGCGCTTGACGACCGCCGGATCGAGGCCGGATGGCTCGAGCGCGAGCGGGTTGGCGGCAGCCACATGCATCGCGATCTGGCGGCCGAGCACTGCGAGCTCGTCGGCCTTGCCGGCCGATTCCAGCGCCACGATCACGCCCATCTTGCCGGCGCCGTCGACGACCGCGCCGTGGACGTAGCTCGATACCACGCCCTGGCTCACTTCGAGCGAGGCAGCACGGCGCAGCGTCATGTTCTCGCCGATGGTGGCGATCGCGTCATTGATTGCGGTCTCGATCGTGACGTCGCCGACCTTGGCGGCCTTGATCTTCTCGGCATCGGCGCCGGCGTCGAACGCGACCTGGGCGATCATCTTGACGAGGCCCTGGAACTGGCCGTTGCGTGCAACGAAGTCGGTCTCGGAGTTGACCTCGACCACGACGCCCTTGGTGCCCTTGGTGAGCGCGCCGATCAGGCCCTCGGCCGCGACGCGGCCGGACTTCTTGGCGGCCTTCGACAGGCCCTTCTTGCGCAGCCAGTCCTGCGCCGCCTCCATGTCGCCATTGGTCTCGGTGAGCGCGGCCTTGCAGTCCATCATGCCTGCGCCGGTGGACTCGCGCAGGTCCTTGACCATCGCTGCTGTGATCGTTGCCATCGTTGAAAATCCTTCTTGCCTGCCGGTTTGCCGCGGCGTGGCGCCAAAACTGCCCCGCCGCGGTCCATCTCAGGAATTCGCGTCAACTGAAATGGTGGCCGGAACCTATCCGGCCAACCCATCACTCTTTTTGACTATTCCGCTTCCGCGGTCAGCGCCTTGGCCTTGGCCACCCAGGCGTCCGCACGGCTGGGCAAACCGACCTCTTCGCCGATCTTGTGCGCGGTGTCGTGATCGAGCTCGGCGAGCTGCCAGTAGTGGAAGATGCCGAGGTCGTTGAACTTCTTCTCGATCGCGCCCGACACGCCAGGGAGCTTCTTGAGGTCGTCGGCGGTGCCGCGCGGACCGGCAAGGCCCTGGAAGGCGCCGGTGGTCGGCAGGTCCTCGGCGAGCGGCTGGGCCGCTGCGCCGATGTCGATGCCGGAGTCGCCCTGGGCCCGCGAGATGCCGTCGATCGCCGCGCGCGCGACGAGATCGCAATAGAGCGAGATCGCACGGCCCGCGTCGTCATTGCCCGGCACCACATAGGTGATGCCCTTCGGATCCGAATTGGTGTCGACGATCGCCGCGACCGGGATGTTGAGCCGCTGGGCTTCCTGGATCGCGATGTCTTCCTTGTTGGTGTCGATCACGAAGATCATGTCCGGCAAGCCGCCCATGTCCTTGATGCCGCCGAGCGAACGGTCGAGCTTGTCGCGCTCGCGCTGCAGCGTCAGACGCTCCTTCTTGGTGTAGGAGTTGGCTTCGCCCGAGGACAGCACCTCGTCGAGATGGCGCAGACGCTTGATCGACGCCGAGATCGTCTTCCAGTTGGTCAGCGTACCGCCGAGCCAGCGCGAATTGACGAAGTACTGCGCACAGCGCTTGGCAGCATCAGCAACGCCGTCCTGCGCCTGGCGCTTGGTGCCGACGAACAGGATGCGGCCGCCCTTTGCCACCGTATCGCTGACGGCCTGCAGGGCCTGGTGCAGCATCGGCACGGTCTGGGCGAGATCGACGATGTGGATGTTGTTGCGGGTCCCGAAAATGAACGGCGCCATTTTCGGATTCCAGCGGTGGGATTGGTGACCAAAGTGCACGCCAGCCTCGAGGAGCTGACGCATGGTGAAGTCGGGTAGCGCCATAGATCTAATTCTCCGGTTGGTTCCTCCGGAAACGTGTGAGCAAATCGGAGCGTTCTCGCCCCGGCTGCCACCGGACGGCCTTGTGAGCCATGTTTCCGTGTGAGATGGCGCGCTATATAGCGCCATTTCGGCCAGAAGCAAGGAAATAAGGGCCTTTCGGGACGCTTACGGTCCGCGAAGGGCCCCTTCCCCGAATTCCACCCTGATCCCTAGCATTTCGGCTGGTTGGGCGGGCATTTCTTGGCCGCCGGGGCAGCCGGGCGTGGCGGAGGCGCGGCCGGACGCGGCGGGGGCGGTGCCACGGCAACCCTGGGCGGCGGTGGAGGCGGTGCCGGCCGTGCAACCGGCGGCGGCGCGGGCCGCGCAGCGGCTACCGGTGGCGGCGCCGGCCGTGGCGGCGGAGGTGCTGCCACCCGCGGCGGGGGCGCAGCAATCCGCGGTGGAGGCGGCGGCGCGGGCCTCGCCACGGCCTGGGGCCGCGGCGGCGGGGCCGACGGCCGGGCCGCCTGCGGCGGTGATGCCGATCGCTGATTCTGCGGCCTGATCTGCTCCCGGGCGACCGGGGGCGGCGGCGCGACCGGCCTTGCGGCAGAAGGCGGAGGCTTAACGGCCGCCGGTCCCCCCGGCGGGGGCACAGAGGTGGCTGGCTCGCGGGTGGCCGCCTTGGCACGATCGGCCGGCCCCGTGGCAGCCGGAGGCTGCGCGCCGGGCGGCTTTGGCGGCTGGCCCGGCGCCGTCACCGCGGTCCCGGCGGGCGCCGTGGCCGTCGCCGGCCCCGGCGGATGGCCCGGAAGCGCGTGGTTGGTCGGCCCCGTTGCCGCCGGGGATTGCCCTGCAGGCGGCTTCGACGGCTGGCCAGGCGCTGTGACCGCGGTCCCGGCGGGCGCGGTGGCCGTCGCAGGTCCCGGCGGGTGGGCTGGGGCCGCGTTGTTGGTTGGTGCCGTCGCGGTCGGCGCGGGCCTGCCGTTGGGCAGCGGCCCTGCCCCTGCTGGCGCGGGCGGACCACCATGGGCACCCGGGACCGGCAGCGCATTGGCCGCGGGCAACTTGGTCTGCGGCGCGGTGGTCGGTGCGGCAGTCGGCGCGACATTCGCCGGCGTTGGCGCGGGCGTCCCTGGCCTCGCCATCGGATGGATCGCTGCACTCGGCGGCATCGGCGCCTTGCCCTGCTGGATCAGCGCGGCGCGTTGCACGACCGCCTGCGGCACGGCGGGACCAGCCGGATTCGCACGGCCGGCGACGGCCGGTGCCAGGCTGGCAGGTCCCGCTGCCGTGCCCGCCGCCGGGGCCGGTGCCGGCGGCTGGTTGATCACGGTGTTGATGACCGTGGTGTTGTGGATGTTCTGATAGATGATGTTGTTCGGCGGCGGCGCGACATAGACCGGCGGCCGCACGAACACCGGGATCGGCACGAACACCGGCTGGGGCAGCACGAACAATCCGACCACGGGCAGCGGCGGCGGCAACACGACGAAATCCGGCGGCGGCGGCGGGCAGAAATAGACTGGCGGCGGCGGCGGCGGCACGAAGCCGAAATCCGGGTCACTGAAGTACAGCACGGGACGGTCGACATAAACCACCTCGGCCGGCGGAGGCGGCGGCACGTCGTAGTCGATCATCGCAAAGCTCGGCGGCGGCTCGACCGGTGCCGTCAGGATCGCCAGACGTCGGCGTGCATCGGCAGCGTGCGGTCCCCGCGGATAGCGGCGCAGATACGACCAGTATGCCTCCGGCGTATCGGTCCGATAGGTCCGTCGCCAGGTGATCGCTTCGCGGCGCGCCGCGACGATCGCCATCACCCGCTTCGCCATCGGATCATCGGGGTAGGCCGTCAGAAATTCCTCATAGGCCGGCAGCGTGTCGCGC
Organism: Bradyrhizobium sp. ISRA430; assembly: GCF_029909975.1. Classification (NCBI taxonomy): domain Bacteria; kingdom Pseudomonadati; phylum Pseudomonadota; class Alphaproteobacteria; order Hyphomicrobiales; family Nitrobacteraceae; genus Bradyrhizobium; species Bradyrhizobium sp. ISRA430. Next base: position 862,584 of record NZ_CP094516.1, on the reverse strand, counting down.
TCGAGCGCGGCGGCGTAGGCATCCTGCACGCCGAGATCGCGGATCGGCTTGTTGCGGATCGCGGCGACCTGATCCGGTGCGGTCTGCGGCGGCGGCGCGTCCGGCGCGCGTTCGAAGAAGCTGAACTGCGCGCTGACCTTCTGATCGTCCCACGGCACCTGCGCGCCCTTGCTGGCCTCGTTAACGCGCAAGCGGACGCGGTCGAACACCTCGGGCAGCGACAGGCCGCCGGTGCGGATCATCTCGGCGAGCGACTGCGCATAGGTACCGTACGATCCGGACTCCTCGGGCGCCACCGTGCCCGGCGCCGCGTTGAAGGCGATCAGCATGTTCGCCTCGGGCTCGACCAGCGCAAGGCCGCTCGCGATCGGCTGGCCGCCCTCGATGAAGGGCTGCGCCCGCGCGGCGTCGAGCACGACGATGTTCGCCTTGAGCGGAATCGCGGCGAGCTGGCGCACATAGTCGCTGATGCGCAAGCCCTCGGTCGGAATGTCGGTGTCGCGCGTGATGCTGGAATCGACCGGAATGAAATAATTCTCGCCGGCGAGCTGCACGCCATAGCCGGCCAGGTAAATCATCGCGACCGTGCCCGGCCCTGAGGCCTGCGCCTTCTGGATGAAGTCGCGAAAACTCTTGCGCAGCGTGTCGCCGTCGAGGTCGCGCGCGCCGACGACGTCGAAGCCTGCCGCCTGCAATGTCTGCGCGATCAGGCCTGCATCGTTCGCGGTCGTCGCCAGCGGCGACTTGGCGTAGGCGCCATTGCCGACCACCAGCGCGATACGTTTTTCCGACTGCTGTGCCCGGGCCGGATCGACGAGCCCGCTCACCGCAATGAACAGGATCGGCAGGAGGAGGCAGATGAAGGCCTTGTGTGTGCCACGCATGGCTTGCTTGCCCGCTATTGTTGTGAGTTTGCTGCCGCGCATCAGGCGCGCGACAGGCTGAACGGCGCTTGAACGAAAGGCTCGGATTGAGGCGGCGGCATGGCCGCGCCTTTCGAGGTCAGGTCCGCGTAAGCTTCGCGACGCGAAGATGGCGCGCGACAGCCAAGTCATTCAGCCCTGCGCGATCAGATCGACCGTCCCCGTCGCGAGACGGTAGGTGCCGCCCACGACCTTGAGCTTGCCCTGTTCCACGGCTGCATTGAGGATCGGCGCGGCCGATCTCACTTTCGCAACGTTGTCGGTCACGTTCTGCCGGATCGCCTTGTCGAGGACGTCCCCACCCTGCTGCATCGCCGCCTTGGCGGCGGGCGCTATCGCATCGACCAGCGAGGGAATGTGTCCCGGCGGTGGTTTGTTGTCCTTAAGCGCCTTTAGCGTCGCGTCGATAGCGCCGCAACTGTCATGGCCGAGGACAAGGATCAGCGGCGTGCTGAGCACGGCCACCGCGTATTCCAGGCTAGCGATGGTCTCGTCGCCGGCAAAATTTCCGGCGACGCGGCAGACGAAGAGATCGCCGCGGCCGGTATCGAAGGCATATTCAGGCGCGATACGCGAGTCGGCACAGCTCAACACGGCAGCAAACGGGTTCTGGCCACTGGCCAGCGCCTCGCGCTCGTGCCTGAAGTCGTGGCGCCGCGACACGCCGTCGACGTAACGCGCGTTACCCTCCATCAGCCGCTTCAACGCCGCGTCGGGCGACAGCACGTTCTGTGGCTTCGGCGGCGTCTTGGTTTCCTTGGCGAAGGCCGCGCCACCGAGCGCGAGGCCAAGCGCCGAGGCGGCAAGCAGCATCGCAGACCGCCGCGACGGCACGATCGTGTCCTGTAGGGATTCAGAGCATCTGTGGCACATGTCTCGTTTCCTCCCGGGCGCGGTTCGAAAATCACCGCGCGAACGAGCTGCATCGCCGCGATCATAGCCGCAATGACCTGACGGCACCACAACATCTCTGCCGCACTGAAGGCGCAGGCCGAACCGCAAGTGCTCGCGGCTGCCCAGCCAGGCGTGTACTCATACGATGCGGCGTCCGCTTCCGGGGCCCTGAGCTGGAGCAACGCGGCAGCAACCGCCATGTCGACTGTCTACGTGAGACCGGACCTCATTCGAGGGCTGCGTTGACTGCTGCTTTTGACTCAAGGCGACATTCGCCTAATCGACATTTCGCGGTGCAGCAGTGTCGCGCCGTAGCTTAAACCCGCCTTACAAAGGCTTGATCTCCACCTTACGGAATTTAATCGCTCCGGCGCCGTGCTGCAGGGCGATCGAGCCTTCATCGAACATTCCGTTCCGCATTTCGGCCGTTTTCTGTCCGTTGAGCACGACCGTGATGTCACGCCCCTTCGCCGTGATCTCGAACGTATTCCATTTGCCGCCGGCTTTCGGCATCGGATTGATCTCGACGTAGCGTGTGATCGCGCCAGTGCCGTAACTCGGATCAGGCCGCTGGTCGAAGATATTTGCTTCGTAGCAGGTACGGTCGGTGATCTTCTTGGCATCGAGGCAGCGGAAGTAAATGCCGCTGTTTGCATCATCGCTCGGCCAGAATTCGACGCGCAGCACGAAGTCCTTGTACGGCTTCTTGCTAACGAGATAACCGGCCTCTTTGTCTTCCATCTTGTCGGCAATCACCGTGCCGTCCGCAAGATGCCAATTGGACTTCCCGACGTGATCCCATTGTTCGAGGTCCTTGCCGTCGAACAGCGTAATCCACCCGGCTTCCTGAGCTTTAGCCTGCGGCAGCCCCAGACTCACGACAAAACCCGAGGCGACGAGTGCAAGAGCAAATTGCAAAGAACGCCGTAACGTCTTTGGCATGATTGTCTCCTCCTGGTCGTCCGCCGATTGTCTCTCCGGGCGGTAGCCGATGATAGGGCCTCGCGCAAATTCTGGCTAGGCTCCTCGCTCACATTCAACGAAGATAAGGGAGGCATCGACGGACGAGGCAAGCCGATCTCGCAAGCGGACATCCAGCCGCTCGTAACCCGTTGCAGAACTGGGGCCTGTCAGGAGCGAGAACTATCCGAGGTCGTCAGGGAGGATTTATTCCGCGACAGATACGAGCCATGGCCCCGCGTGCCAAGAAGCTCGCCGTCGCTGACCACGACCTGCCCCCTTACCATCGTGATGACGGGCCAGCCGGTGACTTCGCGCCCTTCATAGGGAGTGTAGTCGGAGCCATCGCGAAGCAGGTCGTGGGTGATCACAACGCGCTTATCCGGATCCCAGATGGCGATGTCGGCGTCCGCGCCCACCGCGATCGTACCCTTCCGCGGGTAGAGACCATAGGTTTTGGCGTGGTTCGTGGATGTTAGGGCAACAAAGCGATTGATATCGATACGGCCCTTCGCGACTCCTTCCGAGAACAGGATCGGCAGCCGCGTAGCGACGCCTGGAATGCCGTTCGGCACCCAGCGGAAGCTGGTGCGGCCCTTCGGCGCGAGCTTGCCTTGCGGATCGTTATAACGGAACGGACAATGGTCGGACGAGAACACTGAGAACACACCTGTCTGGATGCCCTCCCAGCAAGCGCCCTGGCTGGCCACGTCGCGCGGCGGCGGCGAGCAGACATATTTGGCGCCTTCCATGTTGAGCCCCTGAAGGTCGTCCGCGGTGAGCATGAGATATTGAGGACAAGTCTCCCCATAGACCTTCAGGCCCTTCTGCTGGGCTCGTCGGATCTCTTCCATCGCCTCGCGGTTCGACACGTGGACGATCATGACCGGCACGTCGACCAGTTCCGCGAGCGAGATCGCGCGGTGCGTCGCCTCGCGCTCTACGACGATCGGGCGCGAGACCGCGTGATAATAAGGCGCGGTCTTCGAGGCGCGCTCCAGGCGATCCGTCAGAAAGCGGATAGCGTCGTAATTCTCGGCATGCACCATCACCAGCGCGCCGGTCTCGCGCGCCACCGACATCACTTCGAGAATCTCGCGATCGGACAACGCCAGATCCTCATAGGTCATGAACACCTTGAAGGAGGTGTAGCCGTCCTCGATCAGAGCCGGCAGCTCCTGCCCGAGCACCTGCTCGGTCGGATCCGAAATGATCAGGTGAAACGAGACGTCGACGTAGCAATTGCCATCCGCCAACTCATGGTACCGATTCACTGCCTCGCGCAGCGAATGGCCCTTTTCCTGAAGGCAGAACGGCAGCACCGTCGTGTTGCCGCCGAACGCGGCGGACCGTGTACCGCTTTCGAAATCGTCCGCCATGACGATATCGGGGCCGGAGGGCTGGGAGAAATGGACATGGCTGTCGATGCCACCGGGCAGGACGAGCTTGCCGGTTGCATCGATCACCTTGCCTGCCGGACCGAGTTCCTGACCCAACACCACGACGCGCCCATCGCGGATGCCGACGTCGCACTGAAACGTGTCGGAGGCGGTGGCGATAGTGCCCCCGCGGATGATAACGTCGAGCCCGCTCATGGCCGCTTCTCCTTGCGCGATGTTCCCGCCTCGCTCCCGTTGCGATGTTCGATGTGACGACCCAGCGCGTCCGGCAGACCGACCGTCGGCTTGGGATCGGGCCGGCGGAACGTTCCTGCGGTCGCCTTCCTGGGCGCGAGCGCCACGAGCGCTTCCGCCTGCTTGACGGCCGCCGCAACCTGATCGACCACCGGAACCGGGATTTTCGCTTTGACCTTGGCCGCGAGACCGGCGAGCGGTGCGCCGGCCAGGATGATCACGTCGGCCTCGTCCTCGCGCACGGCGCGGTTGGCGAGTTCGACGAGCAACGCCTCCTTTTCGTCCTGCACGTTCGAGATCGACCGGAATGCGCCGTCGAGCATGCGAATGCCGGCGCACCGCTCGCGTAGCCCGTGCATCTCGACACATTCCTGATACCAGGGGCCGAGCGCGCGCGCGAAAGTAACGATCGAGAAGCGCCGGCCCAGCATGCAGGCAGTGAGCATCGCAGCTTCCGCCATGCCGACAACAGGGATATCGAACAGCTCGCGCGCTGCGAACAGGCCGGGGTCGCCGAACGCGGCGATGATCGCCGCGTCAACATTGCGACTGTGTTCTGCGAGCATTTCGAGCGCGATCGCCCCGCCGATCTGCGCCTCGGCGCGGGTCGCGATATAGGGCACGCCGCGGGGCGCAGTGAGAGGAACGATCTCCGTTCTCGCTGACGCCGCCTCCCGGCCAGCCGACAGCAGGAGATCGGTCACGTCCATGCTAGTGTTCGGGTTGAGCAGCAGGATCCTCATACATGGTCCTCTCGTTGGGCGGCGCGATCGTTGTGCGCCGCCGCCTCGTCGACAGGTTGCTCTGCGCCATCGCGCCGGCTGTCGAGAATTTCCCGAACCACAACGCCGGTCCGGACCACGTGCCGTGCCAGCACCCGTCCGGCGCGATCAGCATCGCGCTGCTTCAATGCGGCAAGCAGCGCGCGATGCTCCTCCACGGATTCATCCCATCGCTCCTGCGATGACAGGGCGAACAGGCGCGCGCGCTCGACTCGGCCGAGCAGCAAATCGTGGGTGGCCTTCAGCGCCCGGTTGCACGAGCAGGCGACGATGAAGCTGTGGATCTGCTGATTCAGCTCGAAATAGTCGCGTAGCTTGCCGGTGTGGTGCAGCCGTTCCATCCTCTCCTGCAGATGATCGAGCTTTTCAAGATCGCGCTCGGTCATGCGCAGCGCGGCCAGCTCGGCCGCAACCCGCTCGATGCCGCTGACAGCCTCGAACAATTCCTCGACCTCGTCCTGGCGGATCGGCGCGATGATCGCGCTGCGATTGAGACGAAGCTGGACCAGTCCTTCGGACGCCAGGAGTTTTAGCGCCTCGCGCAGGGGCGTACGGGAAATGCCGAGCGCCTCGGAGAGATCCGCCTCGATCAGGGGTTCACCGGGCGCAAGGTCGCCGCGAACGATCAGGCTGCGCAGTCGCGCTGTGGCATCCTCGTGCAGGCCCGTGCGCTGCAGCCGCAAACGGCGCTTTACGACCGTCGAGCGGCCGCGCTTGCCGTCTGTCCTTGCTTTCTTGCGTTCCGCCATCCCATTCCTCCGGAGAGGCACACCTATAACTTATAATGTCCTCGCTCAGGCCCAGTATCGAAATCGCATCCCACGCCGCTCACAAATAGACGTCCGGAGTCAGCGAGATGCCGTCGCGGCCTCCCGCCGCGGCGTCAGCCGATCGTCCTGAAACAGGCGGCCCCATCCCTCGATGCGCGCGGGCGGAACGCCCGCGACGTCGAGGCTTTTCCAGAGCGTCGTCGCGATCGAATCATAGATGGGAATGCCGAGCTCCCGCTCCAGCGGCGCGGCGAGGCCGGCACCGCGCATGTTGGTGCAGACGATCGCGACCGCGTCGCACCCTTCCCGCGCCACCGCGCGCACCAGATCGGCGACCTCCTGCTCGGTCACCTCGGCGAAGCTGAAATTGTCCTGCAAGCCGGCATGCCGCTCGCTGCTGCAGTGAAACCCGGAGGCCTGCCAGTTCGCCATAATCTTCGACTGGACGTCGCTGCGGTAGGGCGTGACGAGACCGACGCGCCGAACCCCCGTCCGCTCGAAGATCTCGCGGAACGCCAGCACGGAGGTGCAGGCGGCAATCCCGGTCGCCTCGCGGATGCGTTCGCACAGGCGCTCGTCGCGGTCGAAGCCGAGCCAGCTTGCCGAGGTGCCGTTCCAGGCGATCACGTCAACCTTGGCATGAGCGAGCAACTCGGCCGCGCGGAGAATCTCGCTATCGTCGAACTGGCCGAGCGCCTGCTCGGACAGCGCAATCTCCGTGACCCTGAAGCGCGAGAAATGCGCGGAGACGCCTGGCAGGCTGGCCAACATCGCCATCGTCACCGGCTCGAGCACGGTGTTGGACGATGGTGTCAGCATGCCCAGGCGAACGCGTCGTGTCATCATCGTGCTCCTCAGGTTTTTGTCGCCCGCTCCCGAACTGGCCGGGAAAGCGGGCGAACACGTCGTCAGACCGGCAGCTTGCGGCTGTAATCGATCGCGGTCGAGCAGGCGAACAGAGCGACACCGGCCGCGGCGAAGAACATCAAGGCCAGGAAGTACGATCCGGTGATCTGCACGATGAAGCCGACGATGATCGGCACGGTGATGCCGGCGATGTTGCCGCCGAGATTCATGCAGCCGCCGAGCAAGCCGGCGCGGTCCCGCGTGGCGAGCATCGAGGGGATCGCCCAGTACATGCCGCACCAGCGCAGGAAGAACAGCGTGGTCGACAGCAGCACGACGACGATGACGGGATCGCGGACATAAGCCACGGCGAAGACCGAGGCCGTCGCGATCAGCGCCGCGAGGCCGAACAGCGAGCGGAACACGAGGTTGGGCGTGCCGCCGCGGGCGCGCCACGCGTCGCCGATGAAACCGCCGACGAGTTCGCCGATGAAGCCGGCGAAGAAAATGATGAAGGACGCGCCGCCCAGCGTCTTGATGTCGAAACCGTGCACCTTGAACAGGTAGGTCGGCATCCAGGTCAACAGCCCGTAGAACACGGTGTTGAAGAACATCCAGCCGCAGCACATCAACCAGACCGAGCGGAAGCGAAAGTAGGCGCCTGCGCCGCCGCCGCGCGAGGCCGGTGCCTGGGCGTCTTCCTCGGCATGCGCCGCCTCGATGAAGCGCGCCTCGCTGTCGTCGACGGAGGGATGCTCCCTTGGCGTATTGCGGATGTACCACCAGGCCGCGAGGCCGCACAGGACCGTGCCGACGCCGGCAACCAGGAAGGCCGCGCGCCATGAATCGAATGCCGCGATCAGCCAGGCGATGACGACTGCGCCGAGCGCAGCGCCGAGCGGCGCGCCGCCGTCCAGCAGCGTGGCACCGCGGGCGCGCTCGTTCTGCGTCATCCAGATCGCGTTCAGCTTTCCGCCCGCAGGATAGATCGGCGCCTCGGTGGCGCCGAGGCCGAGCCGCGTCAGGAGCAGCATCACCCAGTTGGTGGACGCCGCGGCGATCGCCTGGAAGAAGCCCCAGCCGATGGTCGCGGCGGCGATGACGATACGCGGCTTGAACTTGTCCGCGAGCATGCCGCCCGGGACCTGCATGAAGGCGTAGGTCCAGAAGAACGAAGAGAGGATGAGTCCCTGCGTCGCAGGATCGAGATTGAACTCCTTCGCGATCAGCGGCATCGCCACCGAGAGCGAAGCGCGATCGATGTAGTTGATCGCGATCAGGAACAACATCAGGAAGAAAATCTTCCAGCGGACGTTCGTCCGCCTCGCCGCCAAAACACCATTTGCCGTCGTCGCACGCCCGTCCATTCTGATCCTCCGTCGGTTTGCTCCCATCCTTCTGCTCTCGTGACCGCTCTGTGGCGGGAGGCGTGGGCCCTTTCTGGTCTAGGGCAATCGCAACGTAGGCTCAATCGAAAAATTGCATATTGCATGCAATATTTTTCAACACATTGATATATATCGTATTTCAAGCGACCAACATCGTCAGCAAGTCAGGTACGCGCGCAGCACCCAACTCGAAAGCGAATTTACCGCAGCAACGGCAAAGCTTTGCGCCTCGACGGCGGTCCACCATTCGCCCTATCCGGTCATCTAAATTTTCGATGCTCTGCGGGCCCCGAGCTCAAGCGCTCGACCACGTTTGGATGGACGTCCGGATTTGGCGCTTTTGCGACCTCCGCCGACGTCCGCTTTCGCGCCGCTCTTGGCTGACGAGCGGAAATCGGGCGCGCCGCACCAATTGCCCCGATTTATGAGTACACGGCTTAGAGCTGCTGTACGTCGACGACGCCTGCGACCGCCTTGATCGCGCCGGCGATCTGCGGCGAGACCTTGAAGCGGCCGGGCAGCTTCATCTCCACCTCGGTCTCGAGATCAAGCATCATCACCAGCGAGACCTCGCCGTCGCCGTTGGAGCGGGGCGCGATGCCTGGGCTGCCCACCTTTGGCGCTGCACCGTTCGAGGCAGCCATCTCGGGTCCGGCAAGACGCTTGGCGATCGACTCCAGCGGCTTGGTATCGCGCAGGAAGATGCGCAACCCCTTCTGCGTCTTGGCAGCCGCATCATCCAGCGGCTCGGCGTGCAGGACGCGCGCGCGCACATCCTCGCCCTGGAGCTCCGCGCCGAGTTGGAGCAGCACCGCGGCGCCCGGCTCCAGCACGTCGCGATATTGCGCGAGGCCTTCGGAGAACAGCACCGCCTCGAAATGGCCGGTCGGATCGGACAGGCCCATGATACCCATCTTGTTGCCGGTCTTGGTGCGCCGTTCCATGCGCGACACCACGGTGGCCGCGACCTTGCCGGCGGTCGCGCCGGTCTTCACCGCACGCGAAAACTCCGCCCAGGACTGCACGCGCAGGCGCTTCAGCACGGTCGCGTAGTCATCGAGCGGATGGCCCGACAGGAAGAAGCCGATCGCGTCGTATTCGCGGCGCAGCCGCTCGGCCGGCAGCCAGGCCTCGATCTGCGGCAGCATGATGGTGGGCGCGTCCGCAGCGCCGCCGAACATATCGTTCTGGCCGATGGTGGCCGCCTCATGCGCGCGCTGACAGGCCGCGAGGATCGCGTCCGCACCGGCAAAGACGCGGGCGCGGTTCGGCTCCAGCGTGTCAAAGGCGCCGGCGGCAGCCAGGCTCTCGATGATGCGCTTGTTGATCGCACGGGGATTTACCCGCGCGGCGAAATCCGCAAGCGAGGTGAACAGCCCATTCCTGGTGCGCTCCTCGATGATTTGCTCGACCGCCTGAAGGCCGACGCCCTTGAGGGCTGCGAGCGCGTAGTAGATCGTCTTGTCGCCGACATCAAAGGTCGCCCCTGACCGGTTGACATTCGGCGGCTCGACCTTGATGCCGAGGCGCTGCGCCTCGGAGCGGAATTCCGAAAGCTTGTCCGTATTGTTGAGATCGAGCGTCATCGACGCCGCGATGAACTCCACCGGATAATGCGCCTTCATGTAGGCGGTGTGGTAGGACACCAGCGCGTAGGCCGCCGCATGGCTCTTGTTGAAGCCGTAGTCGGCGAATTTCGCCAGCAGCTCGAAGATGGTCTCGGCCTGCGCCTTCGGCACGCCGTTCTTCACCGCGCCGGCGACGAAGATGTCGCGCTGCTTGTCCATCTCGGCGCGGATCTTCTTGCCCATCGCACGGCGGAGCAGGTCGGCGTCGCCGAGCGAGTACCCCGACATCACCTGCGCGATCTGCATCACCTGTTCCTGGTAGATGATGACGCCGAACGTCTCCTTCAGGATCGGCTCCAGCACGGGGTGCAGATATTCCGGCTCCTCGTCGCCGTGCTTGCGGGCGCAATAGGTCGGGATGTTCGCCATCGGACCCGGACGGTACAGCGCGACCAGCGCGATGATGTCCTCGAAACGGTCGGGGCGCATGTCGATCAGCGCGCGCCGCATGCCCTGACTTTCAACCTGAAACACGCCGACCACGTCGCCGCGCGCCAGCATCTGGTAGCTTTCCGCGTCGTCGATCGGCAGCGTGGCGAGATCGACATGGATGTTGCGCGGCTTGAGCAGCTTTACCGCGACGTCGAGCACCGTCAGCGTCTTCAGGCCGAGGAAGTCGAATTTCACGAGGCCGGCCGGCTCGACCCATTTCATGTTGAACTGGGTCACCGGCATGTCGGACTTGGGATCGCGATAGAGCGGCACGAGCTCGCTCAAGGGACGGTCGCCGATCACGATGCCGGCCGCATGCGTCGAGGCGTGGCGCGTCAGGCCTTCGAGGCGCTGTGCGATATCGAAGGCACGCGCCACCACCGGATCCTCGTCGCGAAACGCCTGGAGCTTCGGCTCGCTCTCGATGGCGGCGGCCAGCGTCACGGGCGCAGCCGGATTCTGCGGCACCAGCTTGGTGAGCTTGTCGACCTGGCCATACGGCATTTGCAGCACGCGGCCGACGTCGCGCAGCACGCCGCGCGCCTGCAGCGTACCGAAGGTGATGATCTGGGCGACCTGGTCGCGGCCGTAGCGCTGCTGCACATACTGGATCACCTCACCGCGGCGGTCCTGGCAGAAGTCGATGTCGAAGTCCGGCATCGAGACGCGTTCCGGATTGAGGAAGCGCTCGAACAGCAGGCCGAACTTGATCGGATCGAGATCGGTGATGGTCAGCGCCCAGGCGACGAGCGAGCCTGCGCCGGAGCCGCGGCCCGGCCCGACCGGGATGCCGTGCGCCTTCGCCCATTTGATGAAGTCGGACACGATCAGGAAGTAGCCCGCGTACTTCATCCGCATGATGACGTCGAGCTCGAATGCCAGGCGCTTGTTGTAGTCCTCCTCCGTCGTGTTCGGCGCCAAGCCGTGGACGCGCAGGCGGTTGGCAAGCCCCTCCTCCGCCTGCCGCTTCAATTCGGCTGCCTCCACCGCGGCGGCGTCGGAGCTGGCCGCGGCACCGACGGTGAAGAACGGCAGGATCGGCTTGCGCGTCATCGGGCGGAACGAGCAGCGCTCGGCGATCTCGACCGTCGAGGCCAGCGCCTCCGGAATGTCGGCGAACAGCACCGCCATCTCGGCGCGCGTCTTGAAACGGTGATCCGGCGTGAGCTGCACGCGATCGGTCTCGGCGATCAGCCGTCCGCCGGCAATGCAGAGCAGCGCGTCGTGCGCCTCGTAGTCGTCCGTCGCAGCGAAATACGGCTCATTGGTCGCGACCAGCGGCAGGCCTTTTGTGTAGGCGATGTCGATCAGCCCGCTCTCGATGCGCCGCTCCTTGTCGATGCCGTGGCGCTGCAGCTCGATATAGAGGCGGTCGCCGAACAGGCTCGCGAGACGCTCGCAGCGTGTGGCCGCAAGCTCGGCGTGGCCGGCGGCAAGCGCCAGCGAGATCGGCCCGTCCGGGCCGCCGGTGAGCGCGATCAGGCCTTCGGTCTCCCCCTCGAGCCAGTCGAACTTGATGTGGGAGGCGTGAGTGTCGGGCGTCTCCAGGAATGCGCGCGAATTCAGCCGCATCAGGCTGCGATAGCCGCGCTCCTGCGCTGCCAGCAGCACCACGCGCGACGGCAGAAGCGCGTTGCGCGCATTCGGATCCTGGTCGCCGAAATCGATGGCGAGCTCGCAGCCGACGATCGGCTGGATGCCGGAGCCCGCCATCTTGTCGGAGAACTCCAGCGCACCGAACATGTTGTCGGTGTCGGTCAGCGCCAAGGCCGGCTGGTGGTCCTTCTTGGCGAGCTCGGCCAGCTTGGCGATCTTGATCGAGCCCTTGAGCAGCGAATAGGCCGAGTGAACGTGAAGGTGGACAAATCCGGCGCTCGGCATGGTCGCTTGACGGCCTCTTGCAGATGAGATGGAGCGGTCGCCGGCTCCTCAAGGCGTCATGCACTCGTACGGCCGACTCGCCTCATAATGGTGGTGCCTCGCAAGCCGAGAGTCCACGCCGGACCGGCACATTGGCCGCGTCGTCCGGCTTTTCCCCAGGGGCACCTGCATCGACCGGAAGGCACTGCCATCGGCGGCCCTGAACACTCTGACTCAGAGCTGGGGAATCACCTGCGCCCAGATCGCGATCATCCCGACGAATAGCGCGATCGACGCCAGTGCGGCGGCTTCTTCCACGAAGATCTTCAACATGGCCTTGCTCCATCGCTAGAACGTATGGAGAACATTGTTCTCATTCCGTTCCCGGGAGTCAAGCCATCTCGGCGATCGCAAAGCAGGATGGTTAACCCGCTGAATTCACGTAACAAAAAAGCCCCGGCACAAGGCCGGGGCTTTCGACAATCGCTTCGCTCGAAGCGGCTTGCCTTAGTACTTGGCGATGATCGGGCCGCCGAACTTGTAGTTCAGGCGGACGAGGCCCATGTCGACGTCCTGCTTGATGTGGTCGGTCTGAACGAGCACGCCGCCATTGGTCAGGGTCTGATCGTTGCCACCCAGGAAGATGTGGTTGTACTCGACGCCAACCGACCAGTTCGGAGCGAAGCCGAACTCGAGGCCCGCACCGATCGTACCGCCCCAGCGGGTGTCATCCGACGACGCAACGAAGGCGCCGCCCGGCGTATGGACGTCGAACTTGTTGCCAACCACAGCCGCACCGCCCTTCACATAGACGAGGACGTTGTTCCAGGCGTAGCCGACTTGACCGGTGATCAGACCGAACGCGTCGATCTTGGTGCGATCAGTGTTTCCGTCGATCGCGCTGACGCTGCTGCCGGAGAAGTCGGCCCAGTTGCCCTGCCCTTCCACGCCGAACACCCACTGGCCCGACTGCCAGCGATAGCCGATCTGGCCACCGACCGTGCCACCGGTCGCATCGTGCGAGGCTTCGCGCACGCCGAAGCTATCCCAGGTCGCGTGCGACGAACCGCCACCACCGTTGATGCCGATGTAGAAGCCGCTCCAGTCGTAGATCGCAGCGACCATCGCAGGCGGCGCCTTCGTGTACGGCCGCGCCGCGAGATCAGCAGCCACCGCGGGCGCAGCCGCGCTGAGCGCGACGAGGCTCACAGCGGCAAGCAACAAACTCTTCTTCATTTGATTCCCGTTCCAGTTTCTTCAGTAGGCCCCCCGGCCGTGCGCACCTCATAACAGCGATCGACGGAATTGCTGTAACCCTGGCGCAACAGTCGGGCCCAAAGGGCCTCCTGTGCATTAATGAACGTTTACCAGAGCGCGCTGGAAACCCTTTGAAACAAGGGTTTTCAGGAGTTCCCAACATCGACTAAGCGACATAGGCTTCGCATGCGTGTGGAGCATCGACGCATGCACAAGCACGTGATCGGAGATTCGTATGCGCGGACTCGTCGCTCTCCCCATTGTTGCCACATTTGCGCTCGCGCTCTTCGCAAGCGCGCCCGCGCGTGCCGACGGCGTCAATCATCCCCCCTGTATGACGGGCGATGAATGGCCGGGCCTCAGCAACTGCCGCTTCGGTAGTTACGCGCAGTGTCAGGCGAGCGCATCGGGCCGCGCCCTCACCTGCATTGCGAACCCGTATTTCGTCGGCCAGTCGGACGATCCCTACGCCTATCAGAATCGTCCGCGCGTCCTGACACCTGGCTACCCGCCGAACGATTCCTGGCCGCGCTGAGATGCGTTGCGCTTGCCTGATACTCGTCGCGATCGGCGCGCTCCTCGTGAGCAGCCATGCGCACGCCCAGACCTATGATCCGCGCTACCCGGTGTGCATGCAGATCTACGGCCCCGTCGGCTATCTCGACTGCCGCTACACCTCGCTGCAACAGTGCAGATATCTCGCTGTCGGCCGCTCCGCGGCATGCCTCGAGAATCCGTATTTTACGCAGAGGAAACCGACCGACCGCCGGTGAGGCGCGGCAGTGAGAGCGAGCTCATACCGCTCGCGCGAGGTCTGCCTGGTGATCACGGCTTGGTAATCGAACCGCTCCGAAAGTTGGAGCAACTCATTCTCGGGCCACGTCTGTATTCGGTCGATGGGAACCCGACGTCTTCGCGCGGAGGCATCGAACATGGCCATTCTTCTAGACAAGAACGTCATCAAGGATGTTGCGCGGGGCAACGTAGCCGTGGCTCAGGCATTGCAGCGCGTTCTTGGGTCGGGAGAGCCGGTCTACATCGCGCACGCGGCATACAACGAATTGGTGCTGGATTCTCCGATCGAGACGCGCATGGGCTACGAGAAGTTGCTTCAGGACCTGAAGATCACGACCCCGCCAGCGACTGCCTCCAGTATCAAGGATCGGGGCGATTTCTACGCCGACAACATCACTCACGAGCCCAAGGTAGGAGAGCCAGGTCCCGTCAAGGAATACGGAGGCAAAGGCAAGACAAGGCCTGGCGACGCCTTCATCGCGGCAGAAGCGAAGAGCATGAACGCACGCTTGTGGACCCTCGATGAACGGCTCGCCAAACAAGCCGCGAACCTGGGAGTCCCGCTGGCCCGGGAGTCCCAGATCAAGGGAAAGGGCGGCACCGAAAGTATCGCGCAGGCCAGGAAGCTCATGGGATTGAAACCGTTGAGCATGATGCAGAGTAGCCCAGTCAAGACCAGCCCCAACAAGGGCGGTCCTTCCAGTCCGCCGTCCGGCGGCGCGCAAACGAAGGAAAAAACGACAAGTGAGGTCGGGACACCAATCGCGCCCGTGCAGGAGTTCGGTCCCAATGCGCGCGGAGACGCCAAATTCCAGGGGGCCACTCTGGCGTTTCAGGGCGCCAATTTTGTCTTGCAAAAGATCAACAATGCCATCCAGGCCCGTCGCTTCGAAGCCGAGTGGACGTCACATTGGCTCCCCGAAGTGACGCGGCGACTCAGTGCGGACCCCCAACTCGGCGCCTTGGTGTTGATTTCCTATGCGAAGAACCAAGGCGATGAGGAGAGTGCGATTGATACGGTGACGATCTTCCAAAGCATTCAGGTCGGCTATGGCCTCAACGTCGACGATGCCTTGCGCGACGCGCAATCGCGACCACGCATCGCTGCAGGCAGATCCGACGTCGGCGACAGAATATGGTTGAAACCGAGAGCGCCGACGGACATCAAGAGACTGAAGCTTCCGTTCGGCACGACCATCGCTGGACTGGCCACGTTCCGTCCCGGCAAAGAAAAGCTGGTGCGCGTCAAGTTTAGCGGACGGGCGGGATTCGACGACAAGATGTTCAGCAAGGAAGTGCTGGATGTTCCAGCCGGCATGACGCCGCGCTTTTACTATCTCTGGCCCCCGGACAAGATAAGCTATTTCCAGTTTGGATCGTGGCAGACAAACGAGGTCGATTGGGAGATGTCAAATGAGGCTGATGCGTCCTACGGGGATACTGATGCCTTTTTCCTCGGCGTGCCCGTGGTAAAACTCGACTCATCGATCAATCCGTACAACGCCACGGCGGCGATGGTTTGGCCCGCCGACAATAGCACGGCCAATTTGTTCCAGACCGTCGCCGCGACCCAGGACAATCTGGGCCTGCTGTCCGGTCAAGGGATAGGACCGATGCGATGGGTCAGGCCAGAGTTCATCCGCATCATCAAGGCTCCCATCGACTAAATGCGGTTGAAGCTCCGCTTTGAAGCGCGCTGCGGATCGCGCCGCTCGTCAGCCCAGATCGTGGAGATCCTTGCCAAGCGGCGGTGTCAGTCGAAACGTTGAGAACACGACTTTCAATCCGGCGCGCTCGGGTGTGCAAGCCATCGGTCCCACGAGGTAGGACTTCGCCCTCGCGAACGGCGCCAGCCGCATGAGCGGCCAGAGCTTGCCGTCGGCCGAAAACTGCAGCCGAAGGACGCCGTTGGCGACCGTTGCGCGCACCCAGAAGTCGTCGGAATTGTGCTCGTAGGGCGCCGTCGCCCAATCCGATCGTCCATCAGTCAGCACGCTCGCAAGCATGGCTCTCCCGTCCGAGAGTTCGATCCCGGCCTTGACCCAATGGTGCGCGTCGATGCGCACCATGATGCCCGCCTGATCGTAGAGCGCCTGGAAGTCACCCTGGACACGCAGTTCGGCGGTGAATGCCTCCCCAGCCGGAAAGCCCAGAAAATGGCCACTGTCGCGATTGAACCCGTAATGGGTTTCGCGCCAGAAATCGGTGGCTTTGTCGGTAATTACCTGAAGGCTGTCGCCATCTGCCGTCCACCGTTCCGGTTCGTTCAGCCATACGCCGTCGCTTCTGCAGAGAATCATTTCAAACCTCGGGAGCGGTGTCGGCAAAGGGTTGGGCCCTCCGCTGGACAAGCATGGCATTCTGCAAATCGAGATCGAGGAGGCAACCGGGCTGGCTAGGGATCTCTGACGACCATCGTGTGTAAGATCGCGAATAGTATGATGTATGCAAGGTCCGCGGCGAGAACGCCGGCGAGGTTCCGCAGTTGTCCGTGCTTGATCTCGACGAATGGCTCTGTTTGGATAGTTTCGTTCGGCAATTCGTATTTCGGATAATCATGGTGGATGAAAAAAATGGATACCGCCGTTCACTGGGGGCTCGTTCACCAGACAGCAGCGTGACCGATCACCGCTCCGGCATCGGGAATCGGCTACTGGCGGCCTTGCCACCAGCGGATCTCGGCTTGCTCACACCCTACTTCCAGAAGGTCTCGTTCGAACCCGATGCCGTCCTGGTGCGGTCGGGCGATGAGCTCGACCCGGTCTATTTTCCCCATAGCGGCGCAATCGCCTTCATGCTCGATATGCCGGACGGGCAAACGGTCGCAACCACCTTGATGGGGCGGGAGGGCGCTTTGTCCTCGTTCTCCGTGCTCGGCCCGTCGCCTTCATCCGTGACCGCGGTTGCTCGCGTGGCCGGAACGGCATCGCTGATTTCCGCCGCCAAATTTCGCACTGCCTATGCGCAAAGCGCAGCCATCAGGAATGTCGTGCAGGTCCACGCCCGCACGGTGTTGTTGCAGCTCCAGCACGTAGCCGCTTGCAACGCGCTGCACCGGGTGGATGGCCGCATGGCGCGGTGGCTCCTGCAGCTTCACGACCGCGTTCCCGCTGATCTCCTTCCGGTGACGCAGGAGGCGCTTGCGCAATTGCTCGGGGTGCGGCGGACGACAGTGACCCTGACGATGAGCAAGCTGCGCGAGGCCGGCGCCGTCACGTCCGACCGGCGTGGGTTCGTAGAGATCGATCGGGCCCGGCTCGAGAGGGTCGCATGCGATTGTTATGCGCTCATGCAGCGCAAGATCGATCGGATTTATTGCCAGGAATTGTCGGCGCAGCCGCCTGCCCACGCGCCGTTCCGGGAAGGCGCCGTCGTCGCCTCCGACTGATCCAGCGCTTGCGCTCGGCGCCAGCCGCCCTTTAATCCTGCGACTGCCGGCTCGCCCAACAAGTAGAAATTGCGGCGTTGAGCTAATCGCCGTCTTTCTCGCGAACGACTCGAAATCCATTTGCGAGATATCGCACGTTGAAGTCGTATTTGAAGCGCGCCGCCGAACGCAGATATTTTGGGTCGTTGTTGAATGAGCCGCCGCGAAGCACCCGCTCGCGACAACCTAGTTTGACCGAGGCGGATCCGTCTGTCGGCGCCCCACGATAGCCCTCGCTCCAGCAATCCTCGACCCACTCTGCGGCATTGCCGGCCATGTCATAAAGAACGAATGCATTTGGTTTGAATGATCCCACATTTGCTGATCGATACCAGCCTCCCGCCATTCGACCAGCCGATACCGAATGACTTCAACCATCTCCATTTCGGCGCCGGTCAAACCGAAGCCAAGGTCACCCTGCCCTTAGGCCGCCACACGTTACAGCTCGTCCTGGCCGACGAAAACCACATGGCACACGACCCTCCGGTCTATTCAAAGCCGATCCATGTTGTGGTCACCGCCAACGGACGCAAGCCGGTTCGAAAAAATCACCGAATAGCGCGGCGATAGGGAAAACAATCAACCTGGGTTACTGCGAATTCCCTAGCACGTGTTGTCGCAGGCTTGGCGTGGCGGCACGCTCGGTCTTTGTGCCTGCGCCCTACACCCTGCTTGTAGATCACCAGCTTCAGTGCCGGATCGTCATTGGCCTGAAAGCTCGTGTGCTCGAACTGGAGCACGTCCCGATACGAATTTGGAGTAAATATCCCGGAGTATCGGAACTTTCACTTGGTCGCGGCGAGCGATTTGAGCTGCCTTAGGTCGTTTGACGCTTCTGCGAGCAGCCAGTCACGAAAAGTCGCAATCTTGGGCAGCGACGCAGTCGCCTTCGGGCAAACGATCCAATAGGTCTTCGACACTGGCGAGGACTCCGGGAATGCCAACGCGAGCCGCCCGTTGATCAAATCCCACGCCGCCAACGTCGTTCGCGCCAGAGCGATACCCTGTCCATTGATCGCGGCATCGATAACCATGCTCGCACGATTGAGCACGGGCCCGTGTGTGACTGCGGCGTCATCGATGCCGACCCCGCGCAGCCAATTCGCCCAGTCGGATCGGCTGTCCAGGTGGATCAGCGGAAATTTCAGGACATCGGCGACCCCGCTGATCCGGCGGCGACCCGATAGCAACTTTGGACTGCACACGGCAAAGAGCCGTTCCGGGCAGAGCCTTACGGCATCGAGACCCGGCCAATTGCCATCGCCGTGGCGCACCGCAAGGTCGACCTCTTCGCGGGCAAAATCGACGTGATGCATCGTGGCCGAGATCCGGAGATCAATGCCGGAATGGGCCTCCGCAAAATGGCCGAGCCGGTGCACCAGCCATTTGGCGGCGAAATCCGGCGAGGTGCTGACGGTGAGAACGCCCGCGCTTTGCCGCTGGAGCAAACGCTCCGTACCCGCAGCGATACGATCCAGCGCATCCCGTACTACGGCGAGATAGTCCCTGCCCGCCTCGGTGATGATCAAGCGCTGCCGCTCACGGTTGAAGAGCTTGATCGCAAGCTCTGTTTCAAGCGCTTTCACCTGATGGCTCACCGCACCCTGAGTGACACACAGCTCTTCGGCGGCGCGCGTAAAACTTTCATGCCGCGCTGCAGCTTCGAAGGCCTTCAGTGCGTTGAGCGGCGGCAAGTGCGGACGCATTCCAAACCACCTCGACAGAGTTCATGAGAAAAATTGGGGCAGGGCTGAGAAACGATGCTTTGCGGACTGCGCCGCGCCGGCCCTATGCAGGCGGCGACAATACGAAATCATGGGATTTGGAGCGACGAAATGTCAACGCTTTTTGCCAATAGCTACATTCCGGCGCGACTTCGCCGCAACGCCACAATGGCGGATCATCAACGAAATTCATGGCTCGTACCGCTCGACCGCTGGCTCGCCAGCAGCGAGCGGATGCACCAGCGCGCCGACCTCCGCGCGATTGCCGATGATCCCCACCTCCTTGCCGACCTCGGGCTTACCCGGGAGGAAGCGTTGGAGCAGGCCGATCTGCCGTTCTGGCGCTGATCGAACTCGATCTGTCGCAAGTGAAGGAACTGGAGGAGAAGATGTCTGAGGTCATTGTTTACGGCTTTCCCCGGAGTACGTTTGTCAACATCGTGCGGCTCGTGCTGACCCACAAGGACGTGGCCTACACCTTCCAGGACCTCGAGCCGGTGATGGGCAAGAGCGAACATCTGGCGCTGCATCCGTTCAACCGCGTCCCGATCTTCCGGCACGGAGACTTCATCGTCTATGAGACAAGCGCCATCGTCAGCTACATCGATGAGGCATTCAACGGCGCGCCGCTGACGCCGCATGACCCACGCGCGCGGGCGCGCATGAATCAATGGATCAGCGTCGTCAACTCCTACGTCTACCCTTACATGATCTATCACATGACGCATGAGCGACTGGTCTTCCCGGAGCTCGGGATCGCTTCCGACGAAAAGGTCGTCGCGCATGCGCTGCCAAAGGTCGAAACGGCGCTCACGATCGTCGAGCGCGAACTCGGGCATGGTCAGGACTATTTGCTGGGTTCAGAAGTTACGCTCGCGGATTTCTTCCTGTTGCCGAGCACGTTTGCATTCAGCCTGACCGAAGAAGGTAAGGTCATGTACCCGAAATATCCGGCCTTCTGCCGATGGCGGGAGCGCATGGAGAGCTTACCGACGACCCAGAAGCTTCGCGCGATGCTGCCACCACGCGAGCCCATTGCGCATGCCCGCGAGTGGGCGAACTCGCACCGCCCAAAGTACTGACCTTGCGATCCGACCTTGCCGGACTCTCTTGCAAGGCCTAAGTTAACGTAACGGGGAAACACAGACTCCCCGCCAGACGGCGAAACCGTCCAAGCTCTGTGCAACGCTCGATTTTCGGGGAGATTGCACATGGACGCAGTATTCATTCAATTCTGCAGACGGATTGCCCGCTCTCGGCGGCGTAGCGATCTGACATCGCCATGCCTTTGACGAGCCTGGGCATCATCAAGATCCGAGGCGCCGCAGACGGTGTCTTCGACCACACCGCATTCGATCTCAAGACCCGGCGTGTCGTCGTCGCAAATATCCGTGAACCGGCACCGCTATCCAGACCAGAGCAGCATGGCGGGATTCTCGCTCTGGCGGATGCGAGATCTGCCAAACTCAAAGTCGAACAGGAGGACCAAATGAAGTGGATTACCCGAGAACACGTCAAAGTCGATCGCGTAGCCTGCCCCTGGCTGATCAGGAAGTTCGTCGACAAGGATGCCGAGTTCGTCTTTGCGCCGGCGGACAAGGTAATGGCCGAGGCAAAGCGGCTCGACGCCATTCCTTACGATGTCAAGGACGTCGAGCTCGGCCACCACGGCAAGGAGTGTTCGTTCGAAGCGATCTTGAAGAAATACGATCTGGCGAACGATCCAGCGCTCGTCCTGCTCGGCAGGATCGTGAACGGCGCCGACACCGATAATTCGCTTTACCGCCAGGCCGAAGGCCCGGGGCTACAGGCGGTGGCCGAAGGCTTCCGCCACCTCGGCTACAAGGACGATCATGCGCTCAACGCTGCGGAGTGGATCGTCTATGACGCGCTCTACGCCTATGCCCAGGAAATGGTGAAGGGTGGCAAACCGGCCGGGAAGTTTGCGAACTAGCGACGCGACCGAGATCGGCCCGGGCGGTGCGAAGCCCAAGATGCGGGACGCAGTTCGGATAGTTCAACAGGCAGCTTGTCCGCACAGGCTGACACAACGCTTCCTCCTGGCGGTCAGAAGCTGACGCTTGGCCTTTGCTTTCCACGCCCTAGACCGGCGTGTAGATCACGAGCTCCCGCGCGGGATCGCCGGTGGCCTGAAGCTCGGCCGCAGCGTCGCGACCAGCGCTACATGTCAACGCCAACTGATCCGCAGGGCTTGAAGGTTTGGAGCGAGTGCCCGCGCAAGCACCCCTCATGTTTTTGGGCATAAGCGAGCACGCCCATGATGATCAAAGCCACCACGACCAATCCGGCTACTAGGTTCTGCACCATGGCTGCCACTCCGGGTGAATTCAAGAACAAGGCGACCGGCGCGAATTCTGGAGATGGGTGCCAGCAATAGGCGCCTTCGACGCAGCAGCTCCCGAGAATATCCCCGCAAACACAACAGGAACTTTCTCGCTCTCCCTCTCGACTGAGCGCAAGAAATCATAGCGCCGCTTGTCGCGCCACAAAACCCGCCCTTGGCACCCACCTGTATCGGCGGACATGGCACTGTTCCGTATGAGCAGAAAACGCAGCAGTCCCCGGATCTCGGCTTAAGCCGTGCGAGCTGTAAAACGCAGGGCGGCTGAGGGTCGCAGGCGTTTCCGCGCCGACCGATGCAGCGTTTCAGCCTGGCTCTCCAAAGCTGACGCTTGGGCCATCGTCCTTCCACGGCCTACACCGGCGTGTAGATCACGAGCTTCAGCGCGGGATCGTCGTTGGCCTGAAAGCTTGTGTGCTCGAACCGGAGCACGCCCTTGGTCGGATGGTTCATGGTCTTGAGCCCCGACGCGGTGCTGCGGATCTCGTGCGCCTCCCACCATTTGACGAATTCCGGACTGCCCTCGCGAAGCCGCGTCAGCAATTCCGTGAAGGCGGGATCGCCCGCCCAGACGTCGTGCGTGGCGCGGAACATCGCGACCATGCTCTTGGCGACGTCCGTCCAGCTCGCGCCGTAAAATTTTCGCGTCTGCTTGTTCGTCATCACCAGGAGCAGCGTGTTGCGATCGTTCTCGGGCAACTGTCCGAACGCGAAGATTTCCTCGGCGGCCTCGTTCCAGGCCAGCACGTCCCAGCGCCGCCCGGTGATGTAGGCCGGCTGCTTCAGGCTCTCGATCATCCGCCGAATGGGCAGCGGCACGATCTCGGGTGTGAACGCACGCTTGTCGCCGTCGCGCGCAAGCGCCTTCAAATGCGCATGCTCGGTCTTGCTGAGGCGCAGCGCGCGCGCCAGCGCATCGACGGTAGTGACCGATGGGCTGACGGTGCGCCCCTGCTCCAGCCGGATGTACCAATCGACGCCGATGCCGGCGAGCTGCGCGACCTCCTCGCGGCGCAGGCCCGCGGTGCGTCGCCGCCGCCCTGCGGGAAGCCCGACTGCCTTCGGCGACAGCTTCTCGCGGCGTGACCTGAGGAAATCGCCGAATTCGACGCGCCGGGGATCGGTCATGCTTGCTCCCGCGATGGAGGGTCCGGTGAATACTAGGATAATACCAGGCCTTCTTGCGTCCTGAAAGCCGGCACATATGCCGTTCACCCGATTATGAGGTGCAAAGAGAAGGTCGAAACCATGAAAGCTGCCGTGCTCAAATCCTTCGGATCGCCGCTCACGATCGAGAACGTCCCCGACCCGGTGCCGGGCACCGGCGAGGTGATCGTCGACGTCGTCGCGACGCGCGTATTGTCCTACGCCAACGAAGTCTTCAGCGGGATGCGTAACTACGCGCTCGACCTGCCCGTCATCCCCGGCCCCGGCGGTGTCGGCCGCGTCCGCGCGATCGGGCCGGATGCGACCAAGCTTGCGGTCGGCGACTGGGTGATGTGCGATCCGACCGTGCGCTCCCGCGACGACGCGATGGCGCCCGATATCACGCTGCAAGGCTGGAGCGCCCGCGACGAAGGCGGCATGCGCCTGCAAAAGCACTTTCGCCACGGCTCCTTCGCCGAGCAGATGATGGTGCCGACGGAGAACGTGAAGCGGCTCGGCGCGATCACGGCTGCGGAGGCGACGCAATGGTGCGCGCTGGGGACGCTGCTGGTGCCCTATGGCGGCTTGCTCGCCGCCAACCTGCAGCCCGGTGAGACCGTGCTGGTGAGCGGCGCCACCGGCAATTTCGGCAGCGCGGCCGTCGCGGTCGCGCTCGCGATGGGCGCGGCCTGCGTGGTGGCGCCCGGCCGCAACGACAAGGTGCTCGCCGACCTCGTCCGCCGTTTCGGCGACCGGGTGCGCACCGTCAAGCTGTCCGGTAACGAGAGCGATGATGGCGAGCAGATGAAGCGCGCAGCACCCGGTCCGATCGACGTCGTCTTCGACATCATGCCGCCCTCGGTCAGCACGAATGTGGTGCGTGCCGCGATCATGACGGTGCGCCCTTACGGACGCGTCGTGCTGATGGGCGGCGTCGGCATGGCCGGCGGCGCGGGGCTCGAGCTGCCCTACCCCTGGATCATGCGCAATTGCGTCAGCATCCACGGGGTCTGGATGTATCCGCCGGACGCGGCGACGCGGCTGATCGCGCTGGTGCGGGCGGGGCTATTGCGGCTGGAGGAATACGAGGCGAAGACGTTCGACCTCGACCACGCCAACGAGGCGGTGGCTTATGCTGCGGCCAACGCCGGGCCGTTCAAGATGACGGTGCTGAAGCCTTAACCGGCGGCTTGCGGCGACGATGCGCCGTTGCCGCTGTTTCGCCCGCCATATCAAATGGCTGACAAGCGTCACACCGACAGCGGCCGGCTACTGTGCATGGGGTTGTTTTCGCGTTTTTTACTCGAGCTCGACCACTTGGCCGTTCGACAGCGACACGCGCCGGTCCATGCGGCCGGCGAGCTCCATGTTGTGGGTCGCGATCAGCATCGAGACCTTGGTCGCCTTGACGAGCTGCATCAGGGCCTGGAACACGTGGTCCGCGGTGTGCGGATCGAGGTTGCCGGTCGGCTCGTCCGCGAGCAGCACGCGCGGTGCATTTGCAACCGCGCGCGCGATCGCGACACGCTGCTGCTCGCCGCCCGACAGCTCCGCCGGACGATGCGTGATGCGGTCGCCGAGGCCGAGATAGGACAGGATCTCCTTGGCGCGCTTGATGCTCTCGGAGCGCTTCAGGCCGCGGATCATCTGCGGCAGCATCACGTTCTCGAGCGCCGAGAATTCGGGCAGGAGCCGGTGCGATTGGTAGACGAAGCCGATGTCTGTGCGGCGAAGCTGGGTACGCTCGATGTCGGGTAGCTGCGAGGTCGGCGTGCCCCCGACATAGACCTCGCCGGAATCGGGCGCTTCCAACAGCCCTGCGATGTGCAGAAGCGTCGACTTGCCCGAGCCCGACGGCGCCACCAGCGCGACCGACTGCCCGGCCCACAGCGCGAGCTTGGCGCCGTCCAGGATCGTCAGCGGCACCTCGCCCTGCAGATACTGCCGCTTTATCTCGTGGAGATAAATGACCGGGACATCTTCAGCCCCCTGCTGCTGCTCCATCAGCCCCTCACTCGTACCGGAGCGCTTCGACAGGATCGAGGCGTGCGGCGCGCCAGGACGGATAGAGCGTCGCCAGGAAGGACAGCGTCAGCGCCATGATGACCACCGCCGTGGTCTCGCCGATATCGATCTCGGCAGGCAGCTTCGAGAGGAAATAGAGTTCTGGCGAGAACAGCTCGGTGCTGGTCAGCCAGGACAGGAACTGCCGGATCGACTCGATGTTGAGGCAGATCACCAGCCCGACGATGAAGCCGACAAGCGTGCCGACCACGCCGATCGAGGCTCCCGTGATCAGGAATATCCGCATGATCGAGCCTTGCGAGGCCCCCATCGTGCGCAGGATTGCGATGTCGCTGCCCTTGTCCTTCACCAGCATGATCAAGCCGGAGACGATGTTGAGCGCCGCGACCAGCACGATCATGGTCAGGATCAGGAACATCACGTTGCGCTCGACCTGGAGCGCGTTGAAGAAGGTCGAGTTGCGTTGCCGCCAGTCGACCAGGAACACCGGGCGGCCCGCGGCCTCGGTCACCGACTTGCGGAACGCGTCGATGCGGTCGGGATTGGTGGTGAACACCTCGATCGAGGTGACGTCGTTGCTGCGGTTGAAATAGGCCTGCGCTTCCGCGAGCGGCATGAACACGAAGCCGAGATCGTATTCGGACATGCCGATCTCGAAGACGGCGACGATCTTGTAGGGCTTGATGCGGGGCGTCGTGCCCATCGGCGTGACTGCGCCCTTCGGGGCAACCAGCGTGATGCTGTCGCCGGCATGCAGCGAGAGTTGGTCGGCGAGGCGCCGGCCGATCGCAACACCCTGCCCTTCGTCAAAGCCCTCGATCGAGCCCTGCTTGATGTTCTTGGCGATCGAGGTGAGGTTGTTCAGGTCGTCGGCGCGGATGCCGCGGACCAGCACGCCCGAGGCATTCCAGGGCGAGGACGCCAGCGCCTGGCCGTCGACGACAGGCGCCGCGAGCCGGATGCCCTGCACCTGGCTGATGCGCTCGGCCACATCCTTCCAGTCGGTCAGCGGCGATTCCAGCGGCTGCACCAGGATATGGCCGTTCAGGCCCAAAATCTTGTCGAGCAGCTCTTTGCGGAAGCCGTTCATCACCGCCATGACGATGATCAGCGTCGCGACGCCGAGCATGATGCCGAGAAAGGAGAACCCCGCGATGACCGAGATGAATCCTTCCTTGCGGCGCGCGCGCAGGTAACGCGCCGACAGCATCCACTCGAATGGCGCGAAAGGCGCGGTTTGCACGGTTTCGGTCATGGCCTCATCCATCGCTCGATAATCCCATGATTCGGGGTCAATTGTGGCCGGATTGGCGGCCTCGACATCGCGCGATGAACAATATTCAGCCGACCAGGCGAGCGACCGCGTCGGCCGGCGACATGGTCTCGCGGGCACCGTCGCTGCGCCGCTTGATCTCGACCTTGCCGTCGGCGAGCCCCTTCGGCCCGATCATGATCTGCCAGGGAATGCCGATCAGATCGGCGGCGGCGAATTTGGCGCCGGCGCGCTGGTCGGTGTCGTCGTATAGCACGTCGACGCCCTTGGCGCTGAGCTCGGCATAGAGCTTCTCGCAGGCGGCATCGACCGCGGCATCGCCCTGCTTGAGGTTCAGGATCACGACACGGAACGGCGCTACCGGCTCCGGCCATTTGATACCGGCGTCGTCATGGCAGGCCTCGATGATGGCGCCGAGCAGACGTGAGACGCCGACGCCATAGGAGCCGCCATGGATAGGCACCTCGGCGCCGTCCGGTCCCGCCACGAGCGCCTTCATCGGCTCGGAATATTTCGTGCCGAAATAGAAGATCTGGCCGACCTCGATGCCGCGGGTGTTGAGCCGCTTGTCCTCGGGCACTTCCTTTTCGAAGCGCGCGGCGTCATGGACGTCCTCGGTCGCGGCATAGAGCGAGGTCCATTGCTTGATGATCGGCGCCAGATCACCCTCATAATCGACGTCCTCGCCCGGCACCGGCAGGTCCAGCACGTCGCGATTGATGAAGACGCCGGATTCGCCGGTCTCGGCGAGCACGATGAACTCGTGGCTGAGATCGCCGCCGATCGGGCCGGTTTCGGCGCGCATCGGGATCGCCTTCAGCCCCATCCGCGCGAAGGTGCGCAAATAGGCGACGAACATCTTGTTGTAGGCAACGCGCGCGCCCGCCTCGCTGAGATCGAAGGAATAGGCGTCCTTCATCAGGAACTCGCGGCCGCGCATCACGCCGAAGCGCGGGCGCTGCTCGTCGCGGAACTTCCACTGGATATGATAGAGATTGAGAGGAAGGTTCTTGTACGACTTCACGTAGGCGCGGAAGATCTCGGTGACCATTTCCTCGTTGGTCGGCCCGTACAGGAGCTCGCGCTTGTGGCGGTCGGCGATGCGCAGCATCTCCGGGCCGTAGGCGTCGTAGCGACCGCTCTCGCGCCAGAGGTCGGCGAGCTGGAGCGTCGGCATCAACAGTTCCAGCGCGCCGGACCGGTCCTGCTCCTCGCGCACGATCTGCTCGATCTTCTTCAGCACGCGAAAGCCGAGCGGCAGCCAGGCATAGATGCCGGCCGCTTCCTGCCGGATCATGCCGGCGCGCAGCATCAGGCGATGCGAGACGATCTCCGCCTCTTTCGGATTTTCCTTCAGGATGGGCAG
Organism: Bradyrhizobium sp. ISRA430; assembly: GCF_029909975.1. NCBI lineage: Bacteria > Pseudomonadati > Pseudomonadota > Alphaproteobacteria > Hyphomicrobiales > Nitrobacteraceae > Bradyrhizobium > Bradyrhizobium sp. ISRA430. The sequence goes on along the minus strand of NZ_CP094516.1, from coordinate 835,092 downwards.
AAAGAACCGCGACAACCGCATGGAGACACTCGAAGAATCAGTGAGAAGTTGCAGTGAAACCGGATTGGGAGCGAAAACACAAGACCAGGAATGAGGAAAAGCCGCTAACGCAACGGGATTCCTGTCATTTTTCCGTCGACTTCAGGTTCAGCTTGAGCCTCCGGGCTGGCCCTTTTACGGCGGCGCGACCTCGAGCTCGTCCTCCAGCGTGATCTTCTCGAAATCGGTCACAAGCGCGTCAATCCGCACATGCCAGCGGCCGGCGAATGGAAGCTCGACTCTAGGCACATGCCAGTAGCCGTCCGGTCCGGGTTCGGCGGCGCGCTCCGCCGCCTCGATGCCGCGTTCGGGCAGGCTCAAGGTCAGCGCCGCCTCCTTGGCCTTCAGCGGCGTCGCCTCGCCGGTCATGAGCTGGAGCACGAAATCGTTCATTCCGGCCTTGCCCGGCGAGACCAGCACCTGGAACATCGCCTTGTCGCTGTGGATGTGGATCGCCAGCGGCGTCTCCGGAACAATGGCCCGCGGCGGCGGCGTGAAGCGCCAGCCGGCCACCACGGCGAAGATGGCAAGCGCGATCGCGCATTCCACCAGGATGGAGCGCTTCAGCGCGGGCGCGGCCTTGGGATCTGCTGCCAGGGCCGGCGTCAGCCGAAAGCGATTGAGCGCCGCAAGCGCCAGCAGCGCCAGAACCAGCGCGAGTTTGATCAGGAGAATGAGGCCGTAGCGGGTCTCGACCAGCGCGGACAGTTTTTCGAGTTGGATGATCGCGAGCGCAAGGCCGGTCAGCGCCAGCATTGCGACCACGGGTATGGCCGTGCGGGAGAAGCGGTTCAGGACGGGCAGCGCGACGGTCGTCGATTTCGACACCAGCACGGCAAGCGGCGCAAGAGCGCCGATCCAGAAGGCGACGCCAAGGCCGTGCATGAACATCGCAGGCCGCGTCAACGCCTCTGGCGGTGCGCTTGCAGCGTGTCCGGTCATGGTGAGGGACAGGCCGACGCCAGCGAATGCAATAGCAGTCAACAGACGTGCATACGCCGCCCAGAGGAGCGCAATCAGGGCGATCAACAAGGCCGCGATGGCGACGAGTAATGCCGGTCCGGCGCTCGTCCCAAATGCAGCCTCCCAGGGCGCCGGCGTGAGCAGTGCCCCGGACGAGAGCCCCAGGAGATCTGCCCCCAATAGACCAAGCGAGGCCGCGGCCGCGAGCAGCCCGATGACAAGCGCCGCACACGGCGCCTCCGTTCCGACCGTCGATCCGGCGATCCAGCGCGCAAAGAACACGCCGCCGACGCCGACAAAGAGCCCGAGGTAGAGCCCGATCCGCGCAAGCCAGATCAGGGCGCTCAACCCGATGCTGGCATTGGCCGGCGCCTTCGTTGCCGTCGGCGCACCAACCGAGAAGATCACCGATCCCGCGACGGGATGGCCGTCCTGCGAAATCACGCGATAGCTGACCACCGCCGTGCCTTGCGGCAGGTCCATCGGCATGGCGACCGAAATCGTCTCGCCGGACGCGCTGACGCGCGCGTCATCGCGCGCCCTGCCCGCGCCATCGATCAGCCGGATCGCGCCAGGCGTCACGGCCTCGTTGAAGCGCAGCTCGACTGATTTTGGCGCGTTCGCCAGAATGCTGCCGCTCGCCGGCTCGACCGAGACGAGCGCCGCGTGCGCCGATGCTCCGGTCGCGAAGCCGGCGACCAGAAGTAGCGCGGCGAGAAAGCGCATCAAGGTTTCGGCAAGAGTTTTACGCTCGGCGCCGGCGACTTGCTCTCCGAATGCCCTGCTCCCTCCGCCGGGATCTCGATCCAGCGGCTCACGCCGGTCTCGCACTCCTGGACGACGGGAAAATACAAGGTCGTGTTCGGCTTGAGCGAGTCAGTCAGGACCGTGTGCATGACGAACTCGTCGTAGTACTTGTCCGAGAGCTTGCCGCCGGACCACATCACCTCCTTGACGCCGGAGGAGAGCTTGTTGCCGTGAAAATCGTATTCGCTGGCATATTTGCCTTCGACGACGTCGACGTTCCAGCCTGCCTTCGGCATCGGCTTCACCGCGATCACGCCTTCTGGGATCTGCACGCGGATCTTCACCGTGGCCGAGCCCGCGCAACCATGCGGCACGGCGAAGACGGCCTTGTACGATCCACCTATGGCGGCCTGCTTCGTCTCCAGCGTGACATGCGCCGCCGCCGGCGATGCGGCGAGCGCAGCCAACAGGATCAGGCAGGATCGCTTCGAGATATTCATGTTCGGTCTCCCGAAAGCGCAGATCATGCTCATCACATCTTCATTCCCGAATGATCCGGCATTTTCTTCATCTCCATGTGGCCGGAATGCCCGGCATCGGCGGGCGCCTGCGCGCCGACGCCCTGGACGTCGAGCGAGACCGCGACCTTACCGGCCTTCTCGAACTCCAGCGTGACAGGCACCTTGTCGCCCTGCTTGAGCGGCCCTTTCAACTCCTGAAGCATCAAATGATAGCCGCCCGGCGCGAGCTTCACGGTCTTGCCGGGATCGATCGCAAGCCCCTTGTCGAGCGCGCGCATCTTCATCACGCCGTTGTCCATCGCCATCTCATGGACGTCGGCTTTGCCCGCAATCTCCGTCGAAACGCTGATCAGCTTGTCAGGTGCCGTCCCCTTGTTCTCGATGGTGAGATAGCCACCGGCGACTTTTGCGCCGCTCGGCGTCGCACGGCTCCAGGCCTGCGAGATCACGAGGTCGCCGGCTTTGACGTCGTCGGCGCGCGCGGGGGCTGCGATGAGGGCGGCCGAGAGCGCCACGAGGGCTAGAATGCGTGAGAGCTTGTTCATCAGACTTGCCTTTCTTGTCGTCGTTAACATCGCCCCACCCGTCAGAACGTGTACTTGCCGGCAAGAACAAAAGTTCGTCCCGGGAATGGATGGAACAGAAAATACTGCTCGTTGAAGAGATTATCGATCCCGAAGTCGAACGCGAAATTCTTCGTCGCGTTGTAGTGGATCTTCAAGTCAACAACGAAAAAGTTATCGAAAGCGCCATAGACGTGCGAAACGATATCGGTGTTGTCGAGCGTCGAATACTGCTTGCCGCTATAGCGCGCTGCGACCGTGTACGCCCAGCTCTCGTTTGGCCGATAGGTAACGCCGAACTTGGCACGCCAATCGGGAACGTAAGGCACACGCTTGCCGACCACCGTCGTCGGAATGCCCGTCAGGGGATCCTTGCCGGCCCAGTTCGCATCGGCCAGGATCCGGGAATCGACATAGGTCACGCTGCCGAAGAGCTGAAGCCCCTGGACGAGGACATTGTCCTTGTCGGCAGACAGCTCGACGCCCTGCAACCTGATGGCGTCGACGTTGCTGAACGTCGTCGCCGTCTGGGTCGCGTTGATCGCATTGGTCTGCGAGATGATGGCGTTGTTGGTCCGCTCCCTGAACAGGGTCAGCCGCACCCGGCCATCGTTCCAGTGGCGCTCGATGTTGAGTTCGCCCGTAAAATCCTGCTCGGGCTTGAGGAAGGGATTGGCCACCGTGATCGTGTTGCCGACGGTCACGTTCTGGTAGAGCTCGAGAACTGTCGGGTAGCGATAGGCCTCGCCGAAATTGGCCGTGACGTTCCAATCCTTGTTCGGGTCGTAGGACATCGAGGCCTTCGGCGAAAAATTCGTCGAAGCAAGACCCGGCTGGTTGGCCGTGAACGACGAGGTGATGGCACCCGCCCCGTTCGCCAAGGTCACGACGTTCTGGCCGTCGAGGGCTTGCCAGCTCTCCAGCCGTCCGCCGAGGGTCAGCTTGAGATCGGGCTGGATCTTCCAGGCGTCCTGGAGCCACACCGCACCGGTGCGGGTTTCGCCCTGACTGTTCGCGTAGAGCTGTCCCGTAGCGGTCGCGGCCTGATACCAGACTGCCGACCCGTATGTTGGATTCTCCAGGCTGTACCGGTCGCCATGCACGCCGAAGCTGATCTCGTGCGGACCGCCATAGCCAAACGGACGCCAGATACCCTTGGCGTCGGCATTCTGCCAGTTGGTGCCGTCCATGCGCGTGATTTTGCCATTCTGCGAGAAGCCAACGCCGGCGGCGGCCACGGTGTAGGGATTGAGCTGGGTGTCCTCGAGATAGTTGTAGCTCGACGCGGAGAGGTCAAAATCGAAGAGTCCCTTCGTGTCGCTCTTGATCGCGACCGCATTGCTCAAATGGGTCTGGTCCCAGATGTACTTGCCGCTGGCAAATGTGCTGATGCCGGCAAAGGTCGGCAGCCCGGTCGCGGTCGAACGCAGATAGGTCTGTGGATCAGACACCTGATGATTGTTCCAGATCCCGAGCGAGTAAGTCGCCTGCACCAGCGGCGCCACGTCGTAGGCGAGCCGCAGATTGGCGGACGTCTGCTGCGAACGCGCGAGAATGCCGGTGCCGACGACATCGGCCTCCTGCCCGACCTTGTTCCTTGCCGGGAAGGCGCCCCTGGTGCCCGCCGGAATGCTGCCGTTCGTCGTATAGGTCAGCGGCTGCTGGAAACTGTCGAGATAGTTGGCACTGACGAGCCAGGACAGCTTGCCGTCGCGGCCGCCGGCTGCCGCGCTGGTCTGGCTGGTCGGATAGACGTCCCTGGTGCCGTATTGATTCCACGGCATCACCGATACCGTCTCCTTGGCGACCGCGAACGGCTTGTCTGGCATCTTTGACGTGATCAGGAGGACGCCTCCGATCGAGTTGCCGGGATAGGCGGCCGCGAACGGACCGTTGAGGTAGTCTACGCGCCCGATCGCCTCCGGCGAGATCAGGTTCCACTTCGGCGAGGCATTGGTGTTGTTGTTGCCGATCAGCGCCGAGATCAGGAGGTCGTCATAGTAGATCAGCGTGCGTGCGCTGGAGTTCAGTCCCCAACTCCGCGTCGCCAGCACCGCATTGTTGTCGCCGTCGTTGCGCTTCCGCACGAACAGGCTCGGCATGTATTTAACGGCGTCCTCGGGGTCCTTGAGGTTGATCGTTTCCTCAACCTCTTTCGCCGTAATGCTGAAGGAGCGCTGAGGTAGCTGATAGCGGGTCACCGCGGCCGGGGCCTCCAACGAAGGGTGCGCGGTACCGGCGCCTTGATCGCCGACGGCAACCGGAGGTGCGGTTCGCTCCGCGGATGCGACCGGCTTTGCCGACCGGCTCGTGGCTCCGGCCGTATGCACCGCCGGCTTGCGTGGCTTGGGTCTTGCCGATGCGGGCGCTTCGACAGTGACCGATGGCAGCACATTCGCGCCGCTTTGGGCAGAGGCCTCACTCGCCCACGCGAGCACCGCGGCCTGAACGGCCACGGCACTCACGCCGCGAACGGCATGACTATGTAACATGGGGCATTCCTGACGCCGGCAGCTCTCGCCGGCCAATTGACGGCATCAATCGCCGGCGGACGGACCGCGGCGACCGTGAGGGTCGTCAGGAAAACTGCGGAGGCGCGCGCGCCTGGGCGGTCGAGCCGCGATCAGGTGCGGCCAAATGATCCGCCGCGTCATGCCAGACCAAGCTTTCGGCGTGGCGGAATGGAATCGAGAACGTCGCCTGCAGCGGCGAATCGAGCGAGGCGTTGGCCTGCGCGAGGCAACACAGCGCGCACGCACCGGCGTGCCCTGCCGGCGCTCCGGTCTGGTCATCGAGACCGGCGCCCTGCTCGCTTGTGCTGTGGCAGATGACGGCGGTCCCGAGCGGATCGGCAACGGCCTGCCCTGCCGCCCAGCACGCGGCAATCGGCGCCAGCACCTGCATCACCAGCGCGATCAGGACGATGGGTAGGAATTTTTGCAGCCGCGCACGCATCCGCCGAACCATTCGTTCGCCTGCTAACTAAACACCGCGGGGGAGCCCGAGTCGAGGTCGCGCCGGCCGGCTTTTTGTCCTAGGGCAAAATTCCGGAAAACTGTGTTCGAAGGCCCCGGCCCGGGCAAAGATGCGGCCGTTCAGGCCGCCGTCGCGCCCCGCGCATATCCACAGATTTCTTATATTTGTCATATGCTTAGGACTGGAGCAGCCCGATCATTTCGTCAACTGCTCGAATTTTGAACAATCGTTGCCGAAAATGATGACAAGTGAGAAAAGTTGATCTAGCATCCGTCTCGCTCAGGCTGGCCGCGAGGTCGAAGTCTGGTGGTCCAAGTCTCGGGAGGAGCCCCTGACGCGCAAAATGCAGCGTCGCCCCGTCAATCAAGATCAAATCTTAGAATCGGGGATAATAGGGTCGACACAATTTTTGAGCGGGGCTAGGGCCCCGCTCTTTTTTTGCGCGCGCGGCCGCTATGCCGATGAATGCTTCCCCTAATCCGAGCACAGCTTTGATCTCGCGGCGATGCGCTGCGCGGACCTCACACCATTGGTCTATCAGCGGCTGTTTCGCGAGCATCCCGAAGCGCAGGCCATGTTCCGCTCGCAGGGAAGCGAGCTGGTCAAGGGATCGATGCTCGCGCTGACGATCGAAGCCATCCTCGACTTCGCCGGGACACGCAGCGGGCATTTCCGGATCATCGCCTGCGAGGTCGCCTCGCACGACGCCTATGGCACGCCGCGCGAGCTCTTCGTCGCCTTCTTTGCCGTCATCAGGGATACGCTGCGCGACCTGCTGGGCGACGAATGGTCGCCCCACATCGCGCAAGCCTGGGACGATTTGCTCGTCGAGATCGACGCGCTCGCCGGCGTTTCGGCCTAGCGCTTTGCGCTGCACCAACGCGCCGCGCCGATTTCCCGCGCAATTGCAGATTGGGTAGCGTGAACTCATCGATTGTGAGAGACTTTCTGCTCGGCCGCACAAACAATGACGCGCCGACGACAAGATTTATGGGAGCGAGCGATGTCCGGGACGAAAGACTTCTCCACGACGAGGCGCGATCTTCTTCAGGCGGCAGCGACCGCCGGCGCCGCGACTGCCATCCTCGGCAGCATGGGCATAAACCCCGCACTTGCAGCCGAAGTCGGCCGATCCGAGAAACCGCTGAAGGCGGCGTTCTCCAATGCAGGCCTGCAGGCGACGTGGTGTGCGCAAGGCAAGCAGGCCGCCGAATTCTGGGGCAAGCTATTCAATGTGGAGGTGACCTGGTTCGACGGCCAGCTCGATGCCGTGAAGCAGCGCGCGGCGATCGACAACATGGCCTCGCAGAAATGGGACTTCGTCGCGATCCAAGCCTTCGGCATCGGCACCCTCACCCAGCCCGTGCAGAAGATGATCGACGCCGGCACCCCCGTCATCGACATGGACACGCTGATTGCTCCGCTCGATCAAATCAACGTCCATTCCTTCCTCGCTCCCGACAACGAGTTCATGGGCGCCTCGGTGACGCAGGCGCTGTGCAACGCCATGGGCGGCAAGGGCAAGATCATCATGACGCAAGGCGCCCTCGGCCACACCGGGGCGCAGGGCCGCGCGAAGGGCTTCAATACGGTCGTCAAGCAGTTCCCGAACATCGAAGTGCTCGATACCCAGCCGGCCGACTGGGATGTCTCCAAGACCGCGCGCCTGTGGGAGACGTATCTGACGAAATATCCGCAGATCGACGCGGCGTTCTTCCACAACGACGATATGGCGCTCGCCGCCTACAACATCATGAAGGCGCGCAACCGCACCAACATCCTGATCGGCGGCGTCGATGCGATGCCTCCGGCGATCCAGGCGGTGAGCGAAGGCCGCATGTTTGCGACCGTGCGCAATCCGTCCTGCCGCATCCATGGCGGCGCCATCATCGCCGGCGTTGCCGCGGTGGTCGGTGGCGAGAAGAGCGGACAGGGCATTCCCAAGAACGTCGTCACCGACGGCCCGGTCGTGACCAAGGCCAACGCCGCCGGCATGCAGTGGATGCAGGATCATTTCCTGATCTGAGCCTCCATGTCCGAGGCTCGTCCGCCCATCCTGGAACTGCAGGGCATCACGAAGAGCTTCGGCGGCGTCGAAGCGCTTCGTGGTGTCGACTTCGCGCTCTATCCCGGCGAGATCCATGGTCTCGTCGGCGAGAACGGCGCGGGAAAAAGCACGCTGATGAAGATCATCGCCGGCGTGCACACCGAATTTTCCGGCCGCTTCCTGATCGACGGGCGAGAGACGCATTTCCGCTCCGCCCGCGATGCGCATGCGGCCGGCATCGCCATGGTGCACCAGGAGCTGAGCGTCGCGCCCGACCTCACGGTCGCGGAAAACGTCTTCCTCGGCAATCAGCCGACCAACCGCTTCGGTCTCGTGCAATGGCGGCGCATGGCGCGCGAGGCTGGCGAGCAGCTCGCCCGCTTCGGCATCGACGTCGATCCGATGTCACGGCTCGGCGATCTTCCGATCGGGCTCCAGCAGCTCATCGAGATCGCCCGCGTGCTGTTCTCCGGCGCGCGCATCGTCATCCTGGACGAGCCCACGTCCGCCCTCTCCCCGCCCGAGGTCGAGCGGCTGTTTGCGACGCTGCGGCGACTACGCGAGGAAGGCACCAGCATCGTCTTCATCTCGCATTTCATCGAGGACATCTTGCGCGTGTCCGATACGGTGACCGTGTTCCGCAACGGCCGGAAGGTCGCCGAGACCGCCGCTTCAGCGACCAGCAAGGGCGCGCTGATCGAAGCCATGATCGGCCGCGGCGGCGAAGTCCTAGAGCACAGCTATACCGACGACCTGATGCTGCCCCGGCCCAGCGACAGCTCGGTAGTGCTGAAGGTCGATCAGCTTTCGCTGGCCCGCAGCCTGCAGGATGTCTCCTTCGAAGCGCGCGCCGGCGAAGTGCTCGGCATCTACGGTTTCATGGGCTGCGGGCAGCAGGAACTGTCGCGCATCCTGTTCGGCAAGCTGAAGCCGGACAGCGGCCGGCTTGCCGTTGGCGGCACGCCAAAGGCGTTCGCCAGCACGGCCGCGGCACGGCGCGCGGGTGTGGCGCTGGTCCCGGAAAGCCGGCGCGCCATGCTGTTCCACCAGGAGCCGGTCTACAAGAACATCTCGATCAGCATTTTGGATCGCATCTCAGCGCTGCTGCTCAAGCCGACGCAGGAGCGTGATATCGCCAAGCGCCAGGTCGAGCAATTGCAGATCCGGCCGCCCGTCGTCGGTCTCGACCTCGGCATGCTCTCGGGCGGCAACCAGCAGAAGGTCGCACTCGCAAAGTGGCTGACCTATCCGCCAAAGCTCCTGGTGCTGTGCGAGCCGACCCGCGGCATGGATGTCGGCGCCAAGAACGACGTCATCAACATCGTCCGCGACCTCCGCGCCAAGGGGCTTGCCATCATCGTGCTGTCGACCGAGCCGGAGACCGTGCTGTCGCTGGCCGACCGCATCCTGGTGCTCAAGCGTGGCGCGGTGGTGCGGGAATTCGCGAACGAACCGGTCAGCAAAGACCGCCTGCTGGAGGCGGCGTGACGGAGAAGCATGATGGCCAGCAGTGAAACAGTCCCGGCGGCGGGTCAGCGCGCGCGAGGTCTTGCGCCTTTCCTGCGCTCGCAGATGCGCAACATCGCGCCGTTCCTGACGCTGATCTTCCTGTCCGCCTTCTTCGCCTTTGCCAGCCCCTCCTTCGCGACGCTGGACAATCTCGGCAACATCCTGACCCAGGTGTCGGTGACCGGAATTATCGCAGTCGGCCTCACCTTCGTGATCCTGTGCGCCGAGATCGATCTCTCGATCGCAAGCATCGCCAACGTCACCGGCATCGCCGTCGCCTACTTCACGCTGCAGGAATCCTACGTCAACATCGCCAACGTGCCGCTGCCGGGCGTCGCTGCGATCGTGCTCTCCATCCTGCTCTGCGCGTTTCTCGGCCTGATCAATGCGCTGGGGCTGACAATGATCGGCATCCCCTCCTTCATCATGACGCTCGCCATGATGCAGATTGCGGCCGGCATCTCCGCGCTGCTGGTGCGCGGCCAGATCGCCTACAAGGTACCAGACCTGATCGCCACGCTCGGCTCCGGCTCGGTCAGTGGCGTTCCCTGGATCGTCATCGTCGCCGCGGTGATGCTGCTCGGCGGCCATCTGGTGCTGACCTATACGCGCTTCGGCCGCTACGTCTACATGGTCGGGGGTAACCGAGAGGCGGCCGAATATTCCGGCCTCAACGTCAAGCTCATCCTCGGCGCGGTGATGGTGATCTCGGCAGTGTGCTCGGGCATCGGCGGCATGCTTGGCGTCGCCCATTTCGGCAGCGCGCAGCAGAACGAGTTCGACACCTACCTGCTCGATTCCATCGCCGCCGTGGTGGTCGGCGGCACCAGCCTGTTCGGCGGCCGCGGCGGCATCGGCAACACCATCGTCGGCCTGTTCGTGCTCGGCGTCCTCAACAACGGCCTCGACCACGTCAACATCGACAGCTTCCTCAAGATCCTGATCCGCGGCCTGATCCTGCTCGCGGCGCTGATCATCAACGTCTACGCCCAGCGGCTGCGGGAGAAGGCGGCGGAGTGAAGTATTTTCCCTTCCCCGCAAGCGGGGCGAGGTGAAGAGAGAGGCCGCACGATGTCGCTCCACAAAAAATGCGAAAACAACCCCATGCAAAGTAGAAATCATTGGGGAATTTGGCACGGGGTGGCTTGAGCTGCTGCTGCGAACGCGTTTGACACGTCGGGCAAAACAGGAGCACAACGCCATCATGGCGGCCTCGCGGGAATCGAGATCTTCGCTTTGCGCCGAGAAGTGCCGCGCGAGACCGCGGGGCCGGAGCTACGCGGTCAGCATATCTTCAATCCGGATCGGCAAGGTACGCACGCGCTTGCCCGTCGCATGAAAGACGGCATTGGCGATGGCCGGCGCCATGCCGACGAGGGCGATCTCGCCCAGTCCTTTGACGCCTAGGGCATTGACGTGTGGATCCACCTCCTCGACGAAATGCGCCTCGAGTTGGGGGACGTCCAGATTTACGGGCATCAGATAATCGGCCATATGCGCGTTTACCGGGCGACCATCGCGAGTATCGAGCACCGTGCGCTCCATGAGCGCCATGCCGATGCCGCCGATCATGCCACCCGTACATTGGCTGCGAGCGAGTCTTGGATTGACGACACGGCCGATGCCATAAGTACCCACCGCACGGCGCACGCGGATCGTGCCGATGTCCGGGTCGACGGCTATCTCGACGAAGACCGCTCCGAAGGAGTGCATGGAGAAGCGCGCAGCGGCCTGAGGATCGCGCTCAGAAGACGCTGTAGCCTCGATCGGTCGATCGTTGCGGCCCTTCGCAGCCTGCTCTTGCACCGCGATGCAGGCGGCGCGGATCGCGGAGCCAACCGATGCCATGGTCCATGAACCGCCATGGGATGGCGCGGGCGGATAGTCCGAGCGGCCAAGACTGAAGCGCACCCGCTCAACGGGCAGCCCGAGGGTCTCGGCGGCAACCTGTGTCATCGACGTGTAGGTGCCCGGCCCCATATCGCTTGCCGCGACCTCGACCTCGGCCGTGCCATCCGGAAGCAGCCTCGCTAGCGCACTGGCCGGTGCATGAAAGGCCGGGTAGCTCGCCGATGCCACACCCTTTCCGATCAGCAGCCGGCCATCGCGCATCGAGCGCGGTTCGGGTACCCGTCGCGACCAGCCGAACCGTTCCGCGCCAAGATCGTAGCATTTCAGCAGCGATCGGCTGGAGAAGGGTTTGTTTTCTCCCTCGTCGATTTCCGGCTCGTTGCGGCGGCGTAGATCTATGGGATCAAGGCGGAGCTTGTAGGACAACTCATCCATTGCGCATTCGAGGGCAAATACGCCGCTGGCCTCGCCGGGACCGCGCATGTGGTTTGGCGTGCCAATATCGAGTGGCTGCAGGCGGTAGCGGGTCCGCACGTTGGGCGAGGAGTACAGGAAGGTCGTGACCGAGGTCAGAGCCTCCATGAATTCCTCATAGCGGCTCGTCTCGCCCATGCCTTCATGAACCACGCTGGTAAGCTTTCCGTCTGCTGAGGCGCCGAGAGCGATCCTTTGCAGTGTGCGCGGCCGATGGCCCGTCGTGAAGAACATCTGCTTGCGCGTCAGAACGAGCTTGACGGGGCGGCCCACGTGCCGCGCGGCCATGGCCGCGAGCGTCACGTGGGGCCATGTCCTGAGCGAGGTGCCAAAGGCGCCGCCGATGAACGGGCAGATCACCTGCACGTTTTCGGGCGGCAGGCCGAAGATCGCCGCGATCTCCGCCTGCTCGTTGACGACGAACTGGCTCTTGCTCCAGAGCATCAGCCGATCGCCACTCCAGGCGGCGATCGTCGCGTGCGGCTCCATCGGATTGTGGTTCTCGCGCGCAATGCCATAGGTCTCGTCCACCTTCACTGGCGCGTCGGCGAGAGCGCTGTCGGCGCTGCCGCGCGCGGTGTCGGCCGGCAGCCGGGCATCCGGCTGCTTTCCGGCCTCGGGAACGATGGGCCGGGCCTCCGGGTCGCCGGAGTCGACGATCGGCCGCTCAGTCAAGTAGGCCACGTGCAGCGCCGCGGCAGCGCGCTCCGCTTGCTCGATCGTTGTGGCAACAACGAGCGCCACCGGCTGGCCATGGAAGTGTACGCGGTCGTCCTGCAGCACATGCAGCCGCTCGCCTGTCGCCGGATCGATGTAGCTCTTGTGCGGGCCATACGCCAGGCGTGGCGCGTTCCCGTGCGTGATGACGGCAATGACGCCCGGCATCTTCTCGACCTGCGAACTTTCTATGCCGGTCACGCGCCCGAGTCCCACGGTGGCGCTGACGATCACTGCATAGGCCTGACCAGGCTGGTTGAAGTCGGCCGCGTACCGTGCGGCGCCCGTGACCTTGGCGCGACCTTCCACCCGTGGCAGCGGCTGTCCGATGATGTTCGTCGTCATGCGATTCCTCCCGTCATTTCGAAGGCGCGAACAATCGTCCGCGGCAGGAGTTCGAGTTTGTAGTGATTGCCCGACAGCGGACGGGCTCCTTCCACGGCCAATCGGGCGGCCGCCTGGACCACATGCCGATCCGGCGCCTTGCCGGTCAGAGCCGCCTCCACCGCGCGCATACGCCAGGGCCGAGTGCCGACACCGCCGACCGCGAGCCGCGCCTCGCGGATCACGCCATCCGCAACGTCGAGCGCCGCGGCCGCGGACACCAGCGCGAATTCGTAGGATGCGCGGTCGCGTACCTTGAGATAGCGCGCCCGGCGGCTGTTCGGACCGCCGGGGATCCGCACCTCGAGGATGAGCTCGCCGGGCAGCAGCGTGTGTTCGAGGTGGGGGGTATCGCCCGGCAAACGAAAGAGTTCTGCTACCGGAAAGCTGCGCTCCCCCTCCGGACCTTTGACACGCATGGTGGCGTCGAGAGCGACCAGCGCGACAGCGACGTCCGAAGGATGCGTCGCCACGCAATGATCACTCGTTCCGAGAATGGCGTGCCCGACATTGAGGCCGTCGACCGCCGCGCAACCTGAGCCGGGGGTCCGTTTGTTGCAAGCCGCATCGAGCATCCGGAAATAGGGACAGCGGACGCGCTGGAGCAGGTTCCCACCGATCGAGGCCATGTTGCGCAGTTGCGGCGAGGCGCCCTCGATCAGGCTTTCGGCGATCAGTGGCTGCAGACGCTGGACATCAGGATGGGCGGCCACGTCGGCCATCCGCGCAAGCGCGCCGATGACGAGGTCGGAGCGGTCGACGCGGATCTCGGAAAGCGGAAGCGCATTAATGTCGACAAGGTGCTCCGGTTGCTCCACCTCGTCGCGCATGAGATCGATCAACGTCGTGCCGCCGGCGATAAGACGGCGGCCGGAGGATGCGGCAGCGATGGCAGCCTCGACAGAGGTTACCTTCTCGATCGTGAACGGGAGCATGGTCAGGTCCTCTTGGCAGCGTCGGCGACGGCGGCGACGATCCCCGGATAGGCCCCGCAGCGACAAATATTGCCGCTCATCCAGAACCGAATGTCGTCCAGCGAGCCCGCATGGCTTTCGGCGATGCAGCCGATAGCCGACATGATCTGCCCCGGGGTACAGAAGCCGCACTGCAGGCCATCGTGCTCGATGAATGCACCCTGGAGCGGATGAAGCTCGCCATCTTTTTCAAGGCCTTCGATCGTCTCGATCTCCGCCCCGTCATGCATTGCTGCCAACGTCAGGCACGACACAATCCGCCTCCCGTTTAGAAGGATGGTGCAAGCGCCGCAGGCGCCCTGATTGCAGCCCTTCTTGGTACCCGTGAGATTAAGCGTTTCTCGCAGCACATCGAGCAGCGAGCGGCGGGGATCCACTTCGATGGAAGCCTCCTTGCCGTTGACGATGAGCCGGATCGTGGCCGTCGAGGTCGGTTCGATCGCGGCCGACGTGCTGACGGGGGCCGCGCATCCCCCAGAGGCCGGTGTCGTTGCAGCCAATGCGGCAGCACCGCTTAAAGCGAGCACATCGCGGCGAGCGAGACCGGAAGCACCCGACGGGTCAACGGCATTGTTGCTCGCTTGCCCTTCAGCAAAACTGCGCATTGCTTCTCCTCTTAGTGCACCTATGGCGCGCGCGAGCGAGCTCCGCGCCGGGTTTCTCTTCGGAGCGTCTCAAGGCTGCTCGTTGTGATTTCACACCACGATACCGGAGGAGCCGGAGCGCACAACTGATCCAGTGTTATAGGTTTATGCGCAGAACTTATGATGTGCGGCCGCCAGAGCGGTTAGCGAGCGGCCATCAAGGCATCAATGAAGTCGCGCACTAACAGCGACTTCGGTCGGTCTGAAGGGAGCAACAGCAAGACGCGGACTTCTATGGCTGGTCGAAATTGTTTCACCACAATCTTCGAGCGATCAAATCCGCTGATCGCATGGGGACTGGCAAGCGTCACTCCGACGCCTGTTGCAACCAAAGCGAGGGCAGTGGGAGCAAGAGCGGTCTCGACAACGGTCCTCGGGACCGCACCGGCCGCTGCCAGGACTGCGTCGATCCTTTGCCTGAAACGATCCTCCGAAAGGTATGCAATGAAGGGCACATCATGCAAATCCATTGGCTCGATGACCTTCTTGGAGGAGAGATCATGTCCGATCGGAAGAACGCAGAGCGCGTCGCGAGCCAAGAAGGTCTCATGGATAACGCCGGTCGTATCGACCAGGTCTGCTGCAAGGCCGAGGTCAAATTGGCCGGAGGCGACCAGATGCCGTACGTCGCGCGATGGCAGGACGAGCAAGGTAACCCGGGCGTTCGGATGTTTCCTTCGGAATATTGCGACCGTCTTCGGCACGATCGAGTGACTGGCCGCAAAAAGGGACGCGACGCGAATCTCCCCAGACCCGTGATCGCGAATTCGAGCAGCGGCGGCACGGATCGCATCAATGCCGAGGAAAGCTGCTTTGACTTCGTCATAAAGCATGCGGGCCTCAGGCGTGGCAACCAGACGGTTGCGGACCCTCGCAAAGAGAAGAAAACCGACCGATCGCTCCAGCTCAACGATGCTCCGGCTTACCGCAGGCTGTGTTATGCCAAGGACCTCCGCCGCTCTCGACGCCGTACCGCACTTCATTACGGCCTCGAACGTCTCGATCTGTCGAAAATTCATGCGGCCAATTCCCTCTCGCGTCCTGGCTCGCGTCTGGGCGCCTCGTTCATGCCAGAAACAGGCAAATTCGTCCCACGCGAAGGGGAGACATCTCTCGCGCCGCACTTTGCCGACGAATAAAAGAGTATCGCCCCGCGAATATATTGCGCGCCAATGCCGCGGCAGTCCACGGTATCGGAACCATTTTGCTACCGGTTCTTGGCGGATCCACAATGACGCTGGTCCGCACGGTGACGATTGTCGTGGCACTGGGTGCAACTTGCGCAGGCGCCGCTGACATTGGTTATCTGACCCCACCAGGAATCCCTGCAAATGAATTTCCTTCACCTCGGCGTCCGGTTGCGCCGATCGCCAGCCTAAGCCGCTCCGCCGACGAGCACCGCGACTCCCTGAATGAGGTCGGTGAGGTCGTACGCCTTCTTGAGCTGAGACCAGGCATGACGGTCAGCGATATTGGTGCGGGCAGCGGCTACTACACGGTCCGTCTCTCACACTTCGTCGGCCCCAGCGGCTCTGTCGTCGCCCAGGGCGTCATGCGGGATTACCTCGTCGAGCTCCGCAGGCGAACGGAAGAACTGGGGCTGATAAACGTCACATTCGCGATGGCCGAACCACACGACCCCCGCCTCCCCACTTCCTCGCTGGATGCCGCCATCCTCGGGCACATGTAATAGCCCAATCCTATGCCTTCCTCCGCCTATTGTAGGGGTGCGGAGCAAAAAGCAGGTGCGACGCCCCCCGCGACAGGCGCGCCACGTCCGTCGTTCTGCTATAATGTCACTATGACGATCGGGATTTCCGGACCCGAACGGAAGGCACCAGGGCGAAGCGCCGTGGCGGGATTCATCATCGCGGCCATCATCGTCGCTATCGGCCTGATCCTGCTTGCTCTCGTCGGCGACATCCTGGTCGACTGGATGTGGTTCGCCTCGGTCAGTTACAAACAGGTCTTCTGGATCACGATCGGCGCCAAAACCGCGGGCTTCCTCGTCGTTTTGGCAGCGACGGCCACCATCTTGTGGGTGAACGCGCGGACTGCACTTGGTCTTGCCGGGCGGCGAACCCGGTTGCCTGCGGCCTTTGTCCCAACGCTTGCGGCCGCGGCGGCTCAGCCTGATCCGCTTGAATTCCTGCGCGAGCGGCTGCCGTGGCGTGGCGTGATCGCCGCCAGCAGCGGCCTCTTCGCCTTACTTGTCGCCTGGGCCGAGGTCGGCAACTGGGCCACGCTGCTCCGGTTTATCTATCAGGTGCCCTACGGCAGCACCGATCCGCTGTACGGCAAGGATATCGGTTTCTACCTGTTCTCCCTGCCCGCGTTTGTCGCCGTCAAGAACTGGGCAATGCTGACGCTCGTCATGAGCGCACTGTTCGCCGGAACCATCTACTGGGTGAATGGCGACATCAAGGACCGGGCCCGGCGAATGTCGCCGGCGGCGATCTCCCACGGTTCGGCGCTGCTTGGCGTTTTCTTCACCGTGAAGGCGTGGTCCTACGGCCTCGATCGCTACCACCTGCTGTTCGGCGACAACGGCGTGGTGGTCGGCGCAGGCTATACCGACGTCAACGTCGAATTACCGGTCCTGTGGATCCTGATCGCGCTGTCGATCGTCGCCGCCTTGGCTGCATGGGCGAACCTGTGGGTCCGCACCTACCGCCTCCCCACCGCTGCGATTGCGCTGCTGTTCGGCGCCGCTTTCCTGCTGTCGGGCATCATCCCCGCAGTGTTTCAGCACTTCTACGTCAGGCCGAACGAGCTGGCCTGGGAGCGTCCCTACATCGAGCGCAACATCGCGCTGACCCGGGAGGCCTACAATCTCCATCGGATCACACCGAGGCCGTTCCCTGCGGATCAGACCCTGACCTTCAGCACGCTCGAGGCCAACAAGGCCACGATCGAAAACATAAGGCTATGGGATTGGCAACCATTGGCCGACACCTACGCGCAATTGCAGGAGATCCGCACCTACTACAAGCTGCGCAACCTCGATGTCGATCGATACTGGCTTGGCGACATCTACCAGAGCGTGATGCTCTCGGCACGCGAGTTGAATTCCGAACTGCTGCCGCCCAACGCGCAGACCTGGGTCAACCGCCATATCCTGTTCACCCACGGCAATGGCGCGGTGATGAGTCCGGTCACCCAGAAGAGCGGCGAAGGACTTCCGCTCCTCTACCTGCACGACGTTCCTCCGGTTGCGCAGGGAGGTCCCGACATACGCGAGCCCCGCATCTATTACGGGCAGCAGACCGAGGACTACGTCATCGTCAAGGGAACCGTGCGAGAATTCGATTATCCCAAGGGAAAGGAGAATGTCTATGCGTCCTATGACGGCTCCGGCGGCGTCCCGCTGTCGAGCATGGTGCGGCGACTGATCTTCGCCCACCATTTCAACGATGTGAACCTGCTCCTTTCAGACTACATCGGCGGCGGCAGCCGGATCATGATCCGG
This sequence comes from Bradyrhizobium sp. ISRA430, assembly GCF_029909975.1. Taxonomy (NCBI): domain Bacteria; kingdom Pseudomonadati; phylum Pseudomonadota; class Alphaproteobacteria; order Hyphomicrobiales; family Nitrobacteraceae; genus Bradyrhizobium; species Bradyrhizobium sp. ISRA430. The sequence goes on along the minus strand of NZ_CP094516.1, from coordinate 817,214 downwards.
CGCAACATCCAGAAGCGGGTCGACGCTATAGCCCCGTTCCTCACGCTGGACCGCGATCCCTATCTGATTATCAGCGAGGGCCGCGTGTTCTGGATGCAGGACGCCTACACGACCAGCGAATATTTTCCCTACGCGCAGCCCGCGCCCGGCCTCAATCTCAACTACATCAGAAACTCCGTGAAGGTCGTGATCGACGCCTACAACGGCACCGTCGATTTTTACCTGATGGACCCAGCCGACCCGGTCGCCGCGACCTATCAGCGAATCTTCCCGGACCTGTTCAAGCCGTTCGCGGCCATGCCGTCCGATCTTCAGAAGCACATTCGCTATCCCGAAGACCTCTTCCTGATCCAGGCGCGACTTTTCCAGACCTACCACATGGAAGCCGCCGATGTTTTCTATAACCGGGAGGACCTCTGGCAATTTCCGCGTCAACCGGCCGGTGATGGCGTCTCTTCAATGGACGGCATCACCACCATGGCCCCCTACTACATCATCATGCGGCTGCCCGGAGAGGCGCAAGCCGAGTTCTTCATCATGATCCCGATGGTGCCGAGCCGTCGCGACAACATGATCGCTTGGCTTGCCGCGCGCTGCGACGAGCCCGGCTATGGCAAGCTGATCGTGTACGAATTTCCCAAAGAGAAGCTGGTCTACGGGCCTTTCCAGATCGAGGCGCGAATTCATCAGAATACGGAGATCTCCCAGCAGATATCGCTGTGGAATCAGATGGGGTCGCGGGTGATCCGGGGAAATCTGCTCGTGATTCCGATCGAGAATTCGATTCTCTACGTGTCGCCGCTGTATTTGCGGGCCGAGCAAGGACATTTGCCGGAGCTCAAGCGGGTGATTGCCGCTTATGGCGAGCACGTCGTCATGAAGGAGACTCTTGCTGAGGCCCTGTCGGCACTCTTCGTGGACGACGGACCCGCGCCGGCGCCGGGTGCGACCGCGGAATCGCCCAGCGAAGGGTCCGCGGCAAGGCGCGCGCAGGAGGCCCTCGATCACTACAATCACGCCATGGAGCGGTTGAAATCCGGCGATTGGACAGACTTCGGCAAAGAGATCGGCGTGATGCGCGGTATTTTGGAAGATATCCGTCGGCAATCGGGTAATCGCTGAGGTGCCCGAGAAGCGCTATTTTCGCGAGGCCGCCGAATATTCCGGCCTCAACGTCAAGCTCATCCTCGGCGCGGTGATGGTGATCTCGGCGGTCTGCTCCGGCATCGGCGGCATGCTTGGAGTGAACGACTCGTGCCAGCGGCTTACCATTCGTATCGCGTGCCGACCCCGATGGATGTCGAGCCCTTCGCATCGACATCCGACTCGACGCGGATGTGACGCGTCACGTCGACATTGGCCGACACTCCTGACTGGCTGGGGCTCGCGCCCGTCCGCACACCCACGCTCAGCCTGTCGCCGATCGCGCGCGAGGCGCCGACCGCCGGACCGCCCGCCCCGGCACCCACGTCTAGATTGTCGACCCCAAGCGAGCGGCGCATGCGGTCCACGGTCCCCTCACCACCGCTTGCGAACTGGGCCGCGGCCCCTGCGAGCTGCACGGCCTGCGAGGTGGTCAGGCTGCCCGAAGCTTTCTGAAAGAGAATGCGCGACAGGATCTCATCCTGCGGCAACTCGGGCTGCGAGTGGAAGGCGAAGACCGGCGCGGCCGCCGGTCCCGAGATTCCGACCTGTGCGGTGATGTCGGAGGCCTGCATCTCTGCCGCGAAATCGAGCTCGGGCGCAAGATCTCCGCTAAAGGAGAGATTGCCCTTGGTGAAGGTCAACGTCTTTCCGAGCACCACCAGCTTGCCCTGGAAAAGGGAGAAGGCGCCCTTCGGCACCGGAGCGTTGGTCGTGCCGCCCACGTGAATGGAGCCGCCGAGCTCCGCAGTCGCCCCGCGGCCATGGATGAAGACGTGGTTCGGCGCCGAGACCGTCACGTCGAGCGAAGCGTTGAACAGCGCCGGGCTCCCCTTGTTGCCTTTCAGCGTCTCCGCTTTGCGCTCAGCCGCAAGGCGTGCAGCGGCCTGGCCCGAGGCGTTCACATGGTTGATGCCGTCGATCGGCTTGAGCGTCGAAGGCAGGCGGTCCGGAATATCGACACTGACGCGGGTCAAGTCGATGCGACCGGCGATCCGCGGATCGCGCGCCAGGGCGCCGGTGACGTCGAGGGCGAGATTGGCCTGAGCGGTCGCCAGCGCGCTGGCGGCGAGCGTCGCCTGCTGGCCACGGATCGAGATTGTGCCCGGGAAGCCTGCATCCGGAGCGACCCGCACCTGGCCGGAGCCAGATAACGTACCCCCGTTGGGCGTCACCGCGGCCAGGCGCTCCACGACGATCCGTTCTCCTTCGGCGGTGATTTTCGCCTCGATGGCCTCGAGGCGTGTGCCAAGCATGCTGTCGCGGAAGGTACCTCCGCTCACGGTGGCGACACCGCCGATCTGGGGCTTCGCGCGCGTGCCGCCGACACGGGCATCGAGCGCGACGCTGCCGGACACGGTGCGGCCGGAGGCGGAGAGCATCGCGTTGGCGACGGCGGCATCGAGGCGGCCCTTCGCGGTCAGCGCGATCGGACCCGTGGCGTCGAGCGGCAGTGTGCCCGACGTCGTGATCGTGCCGGCTTTTCCCGCGGCAAGCGTGGTGTTCAGGCTCGCGCGGCCTCCATCGAGCCGCCCGTCCGCGGCAATGTCGATCGGTGGCAAGCCCGCGCTCCTGGTCTGCGGCGCCGTGAGCTGCTTGACGGCCACCTTGTATTGCCCCATCGGCGCGGTCGCGGAGCCGGCGATCGTGGCTGAAGCGTCAAGCGTCCCGGCGAGCCCCAAACCGGGCATCGCGACATCGGCCGCGCCGAGCGGAATCGCGCTTGCCACGGCCTTGAGGTCGAGCGCCTTGCCGGCCTTGCCATCAACGGTGAAGCGGCCACTCCCAATTCCGAGGGCCAGATGCTCGATCAGCACCGTACCGTCGTCGAGCGTGAAGCCTGCGGGCCCCTGCAGCGCGATCGCGTTGGCGCTACGCCGCGCGGTGAAACGATTGAGATCGAACCGCGTCCGCTCCCTGGACGTCAACGCACCCGCGGCATCGAGATCGAAGCCGGCAGCCTTGGCGGAGAGACGGATCACGCTCGTATCGGCATTGCCCCTGGCCGTCAGCGCGATGTTGGAGGCGGTCTGGCCGCCGAACTTGGCATCGTTGACCCGGGTATCCGCATTGAGGACCGGATGGCTGTAGAGATCGGCGCCATCGGCGCGCACATCGAAACTGCGGATGGCCACACCGGCGGCACGGATCCCCGCGCCCTTGCCAACGAGACGGACGGACTGCTGGCCGCCATCGGCCGAAGCGGCAAGATCGAGTGAGGCCGAACCGGCGAGTTCTGTGAGAGCAAGCGGTGAGAGGTCGGCGAGCGCCCCGGCTGCGAAGCGAATCTGCCCGCGTGCGAATCCCTGCGCGTCGACCGTTCCTGAGCCCTTCAGGGACACCGAGCCGATCGCGATGTCGACGGTCTTTGCCTCCCATCCGGCAAAAGCCGGAGCTCCGCGATCGTCACGCTCCGACGATCGGCGGCTCACCTGAACAATCCCGCGCGCCGGGTTGCCGTCGACGGAGCCGTTGAGCTTGGCGTCGACGGCACAGAGCCCGTTGATGTCGTTGACGGTCGCGGCGAGCTCCAGATGCGGAATGGGGCGCCGCATCGCGGTGGCGCGATCCACCGAGGCCCCGAACGAAACGCCGGGATGCGCGAGCCCGCCGGTCAGGCCGACGTCGAGAGCTCCCGCACCGGTGAGGCGCGCATCGGCCGCCGAGAGATCTGGCAGGTCCACATGCGCCGACAGGTCGCTCGTCTCGCGCGTCACCGTTCCCTTGGCGCGAACCGCGACGTTTGCTCCATCGAGCGACGCGCCGCGGACCGTGTAGGTGTCGCGGCCATCGGCAGAGAGATCGGCTGCGAGTGCGAGCCGCGTCCCCGCGAGCCCATCGAGCGCCGCAAGTCCCGTCGCAAGCCTCTCGCCGGTGCCAGACATTCGGGCATCAAAGCTGCCACGTTGCAGGTCCGCGTCGAGATCGAGGCCGATCGCCACCGAGCCCTTGAGCTTCAGCCCGGCAAGGTCGGCAAAGTACCCGAGGTCGGGCACGGCTCCGGTTGCACGGCCATGCAGGCGATCGGCGCTGACATCACCTGTATAGGTCGCCTGAACCGTGGACGTGCCGATCTCGAGACGCTCGATCCTGGCGCGGCCGCCCAGGTCCGTATCGCCGTGGAGCACGAGAGACGCGGCGTTGCCGATCGCGGCCGCCAGACTTGCGTCGCGCGGCGCAATGCCGGAGGCGCGCAGGTTCGCGTCAAGGATGATGCGCGTTGCGGGATCGCTGGCTTCGGCGCGAGGGACGGCTGTGATGGAAGCGTCGAGCGTCTCGACGTCGCCGTCCGGCAGATGAGCGCCCGACAGCGCGAGCTTGACCGATGCTGTGGGAGCCTTGATCGGGCCGTTGACGCGGCTGTCGAAGACGAGGCTGCGGATCGAGCCGTGGTCGGTTTCGGTCACGTCGCCGTTGCTTGGCAAGGCGCGGATGGAGGCCGCGAAATCCACGACCTTGTCGGCTCCGAGCAGGCCCTTCGCGTCGAGCCGCGCAAGACGGCTCGTGAGCGTCAGCCCGTCCAGGGCGACGCTGCCGTCGTCACCAATACGCGTCGTGCTGTCGAGATTGGTTTCACCGGCAAAGACCGGCGCGGCAATCGCCGGCAACAACGGTCCGAGATGGCTAGCAAGGCGCGTTGCGAGCACTCGGCCCGCCCCGTTTCGGTCAAGCGCAATCGTGCCTGTCGCATCGATCGTGGGGCCGGCCTGCAACTTCAGGGCACCACGGAAGCTGTCGAGCGTGCCTTGGCCGCCCAGTGCGAATGTGACGGGCGGCTCGCCCGGCAGATGGCCGAGCTTCGACATGAGCCCGTGGGCCGGCTCGTCGAGCGTGACGTCGAGGGTGAGCGCATTTCCCTGCGGAACGTAAGCGAGAGCGGCCTTGAAGCGGCCTGCAAAGTCCTTGCGGGTGGCGTCGAGATTGAAGACGAGCCCTTCGGCGGGCGAGCCTAGTTCGGTATTTCCGGTCGCCGTGACGTTCAGCGCCTCGCCCAGGATGGACTGTCCCAGCGTCAGGGCATGCAGGTTGAACGCCTTCACCTGCAATTTCACGGGAAGTTCGGGCAGGATTGGCTCGTCGGATTTTTCGACAGGCTGGTCGGACGGCAACGGCCTCCGCTTGATATCGAGCGTGCCGACTTCAAGGCGCTCGATCTCCAGCCGTCCCATCAACAAGGCGCTGCGCCGCCAGACGAGACGCGCCTTGTCGAGCGTCAGCCAGACTCCATCCTTGTCGGTGATGGTGACGTCGCGAACCGTGGCGTCCGAGGACAACACTCCGTCGACGCCGCCGATATGGACCTGGGTCGCGGGAGTCGAGAGCGTCCGCGAGACGAGGCTGGCGAGCACGTCCTGCTGGTTCTCGCCGGTCCCGCTCATCGCGGCGTAGAGACCGACACCGAGCCCCGTGACACCGGCCAGCCCTAGGGCCGCCATCGCGGAACGGACAAGGAAGGACCGTGGTAAGCGCATCAGAAGGCCTGCCCAATGCTGACATAGATCGCGTAGCGGCTGTCGCCGGGGCGTGGGTTCAGCGGCATCGCGACGTCGAGGCGGATCGGGCCAACCGGCGTGAGATAGCGCAGGCCGAGCCCCGCCGAGTAGCCGACAAAGTCGTTGAAGCTCGGCAGGGAGGAACTGGAGGCGGTGCCGAAATCGAAGAATGGCACGAGGCCGATGGTGGGCGTGATCTTCACGCGCACTTCGGCGGAGCCTTCGATCAGGCTGCGGCCACCGGTGATCTGGCCGAACAGCATCGGCGAAATGGTGTTATAGGCGAAGCCGCGCACGGATCCGCCGCCGCCCGCGTAGAAGCGGTGCGCATCCGGAATCTCGGCCAGCGGGGCGCCCGTGAGCGAGCCCATGGCCAGCCGGCCTGCCAGCACGTAGTCGGCCTGGTCGTCGAGCGCGTAATAGGCCGAGCCCGCGAAGCGGCCCTCAAAGAGGTCGATCGTGGAGCCCATCAACTTGGAATAGGCGTTGACGGCCCCCCAGAGACGCACGCCGCGCGTGGGGTCGAGCGGATTATCGGTGGTGTCGTAGCGGCCGGTCGCGGTGAAGCCGATCAGCGTCGCATCGACCCGCCCCAGCACGTCCTGCGATTTCGATTGCTCGACCTGAAGACCGGCCTGCAGCGAAGCCGCCTCCGAAAAGCGGTGGATCACGCCGAACGTGCCGCGCACCGTATCGTCGGCGTAACCGCCGAGGTCGTTGTTACCGACACGCTCGCGGAACGCAGTGGCCTCGATCAGAAGATCGTTGGCCGTACCGAACAAGCCTGGCTTGATGAAGGTACCGGTAAATCGCGCGCCGAAATCCGAGGCGCGGAGATTGTTGAAGCCGTTGAACGAAGTGCCGTCGACCCGTTGCAAGAGCGAGGCGGACGCTTCGAGCCTCAGGCGCTCGCCGCCGCCGAATATGTTCCGATCCTCGTAATAGCCTGCAATGCCGGGACCATCGACGCTGGAATATTTCGCCGAGAGGCCGACCGCGTGCCTGGGCCTTTCCGTCAAATCGATAAAGACCGGCAGGTTGCCATTGGCATCGAGCTTGTCGGCCTCGCGGATGCGTATTCCTCCGACGGCTGGGATCCTGGCGATCGAAGTTTTCGTCAAGGCCAGCCTCTCGGGCGAATAAGGCTCGCCTTCCCTCAGGTGGACATGCGTGGCCACCACTCTCGGGTCGACATCGCCGCCCGAGATCGTGACAGCGCCGATGCCGGCCTTGGGGCCCGCTTCGACCCGCAACCGAAAGTCCATTGCGGCGGCCGCATGATCGACGGTGGCCTTGACGTCGCCGATCTTCGCAAACGGATGTCCGTTGCTGCGGAACCAGTCAACAAGCTTCACCTGCGCGGCGCGCAGGTCGGCCGAGATCGCTGGATCGCCGGATTTCAGCGCAAAGGCGCGGCGCGGCAACCCATGCGGCGCTTCGTCGTGCGCATAGTCCACATCGACGTCCACATCGACGCTGCGCAGCTTGAACAACGGACCGAGTCGTGCGGTGACCTTGATTGGAACAGCGGTCCGATTGCGAAAGCCGTCGGCCCGGCGTGCAGCGGCGGCGAGCCCGGTCTCGTCGAGGGAGATTGGAACTCCATCCAGCGTTACATCGATCTGGGCATTGTAACGGCCAAGCCCCCAGAGGGCATCGAGCAGCGGATTGATGTCTGCCTGAAGCCGGCGCACGAGGCCTTCGCCGTCCGGCGGTGATTCCTGTCGAAGCCGATAGGTGCCGGAGGCATCGCGCAACACCTGCTCGGCATCACTATCGTTCTTGCCATCCGGCGTCTTGGCTTCGATCTCGAGCCCATAAGACAACGTCGTGGCGCTGACCGGCGGCGGATCGTCGGAACCGAAGAGGCCAAAGAAATCGAGTGCGTGAGCCTGTTCGCACAGAGACCAACCGACGATGGCGACACAGCCCGAACGCAGAATGCGTCGCGCCGCAACGGAACAATATCGTCGCCCTGCCCGCCCCGGCAAAGGCGGCAGACATCGTTGCACCACGGTCCTTTTGATAGTTCCACTCCCACACTCATTGATCGGCTCAACCCGAGGCTCTGCCGCTCACGCTTCACGATCTCCCTGCCGCACACACGAAATTGATAGACATCATGATGGACAATGTAGGGCAGCAACAGAGAACCCCTTCGTAGTCTCTCATTGAACAAAGAGCACGACGTTCACAAACGCTCTGCGTTTCGAATACGCTCCACGAAAAAAGCGCCCGCTTGCGCGCGTCCTCGATCAGCTCGAAATCGATATTATGGGCGACGCCGAAGATGCGGCGAATGGCCTTTGCAGCGGCGAAGCCGGCCATATCGGCGAAGCGTTGTTGCGTGTAGGTCTGCCTCTCCGCCTCCAAGGGCGCGGCGCCCTTCTCTCCGGCAAAGAGCGAGGCGGGATACGCATCGCCAGCCACCCACAGGTCGAGGAATTTGCGCACGAACTCGCCCCAGACCTTCGCGACCGTCCCCGGCACTCAGGCCTCGAAGGCGCGCCGTTCGCCCGGCGAGCGCTCGTGACCGCTTGATACGAAATAGGCCATCAAGGCGGCGATGGCATCGTGCTCGATTTCTCCATACCGGTACGACACGTCGCCACGTCGGATGACGTCGAGGACGCCTCGCGGTGATAGACGCGTCCTCAAGATATGCGGCTGGGAAGTATTGCCATTCCAGGGCAGAATTTGACGCAGAATGCGCTGTACGACCGCGATTACATGGTGTTCAATCCTTGGAACTGTCTGCCCGAGCACAGGCCGCTCGGCAGCGTCAACCTGACGCGGCTCGCCGTCGATCTTGCCTCGCGGCCGGTACGGCGGAAACTGAACACGGTGGGTCATGAGCAGCCAGCCGAAGCCCGATCGTTCGGGCGGACTTCAGCGGACACCGGCGCCGCCGAATGTCGAGAATGAAGCTCTGCATGCCGAACGCCGGCAACTCACCGTAGTGTTTATCGACATCGTCGGGTCGACACCCCTGAGCGAGCGGATCGATCCCGAGGAGTTCTTCGCGGTCGTCAGAACCTACCGCGATATCTGCGACGAGCAGATTCGCCGCTACGGCGGTCATATCGCCAGAATGATTGGCGACGGATTGCTGGCCTATTTTGGCGTCCCGCAAGCCCACGAAAATGACCCAGAGCGCGCGGTCCGCGCTTCGCTGGCGGTCGCCGCGGCGATCAAGGATCACAACTTTCTGCTGTCGGATGGCAGTTTCGTCCGCCTCGGCGTGCGCGTTGGGGTCAATACCGGGCTAGTCGTCGTCGGCAGCGTGCCCGGCGAGCCGCCCGATCGGCGGGAAGTGTTCGGCAGTTCGGCACATATCGCTGCCCGTCTGCAGGGGCTCGCCAGCGAGAACGGCGTCGTGGTCGGTTCGAGCACTTACGAGCTGACCCGCGGAACGTTCAGCTACGCGCCGCTTGGCAGACGACCGCTCAAGGGCGTCGAGGAGCCGGTCGAAGCCTGGCGCGCCGAGGCGCTTGCGTCTAACGAAAGCAGGTTCGATAGGGCGCGGAGGTCGCCTCTTGCTCCGATGATAGCGCGAACCAGCGAAAGCGCATTGCTTGCCGAGATGTGGCAGCAAAGCGTAGCCGGCTCGGGACAGGTCGGCGTGATTTCCGGTGAACCCGGCATCGGCAAATCACGTTTGATCCGCCAGTTTCGCAGTTCACTTGATGCATCTCCGCGCGATGTTCTGTCGCTGCAATGCTCACCATTCCACGTCAACACGCCGCTTGCCCCGGAAATCGAGCGGCTCACACGTGCGACCGGCATCCAGGACACCGACGACGCGCAACTCGCATTGGCAAAGTTGCGTTCGCTCTTGGCAAGAGCCGTGACCGATGTCGAGCAGGCGCTTCGTTACTACGGAGCGGTGCTGTCGATACCCGCATGCTCGGGATACGAACCCGCGGATCTCGGATCTCCCTCGGAGCGCGAGCGTGCCTTGCAGGTGTTCATCGATGCTCTGGTCGCGGCCTCGCGCAAGCGGCCGGTCCTCGGAATCGTCGAGGACGTCCAGTGGATGGACCCGACCACCATCGAACTGATGGTGCGCGTGATAGCTCAATGTCCTGGCGAGCGGATCATGGTCCTGATCACGCATCGCGATGATTACAGCGCCGACTGGTTGTCAGGCCCGGCAATTCGACGGATTTCTCTGCAAAAGCTGGCGGCGCATGAATGCGAGCAGATGGTCGCAGCCGTGGCGGGCAGCGATCTCGTACCGCGCCGGATTACCAGCCAGATCGTGGAAAGAACCGACGGCGTGCCACTCTTCGTCGAGGAGTTTACGCGGGCCGTCGTCGATTCCGGCGCGGTCCCGCTGGCCGCTGAGAGCCCTGTGCCGAGCGGGAGGTTGCCGGAACCTCTGGTGCCGGCAAGCATTCACGATTCACTGATGGAGCGCCTTGATCGCCTCGGACCTGCCAAGCGCGTCGCCCAGATCGCCTCAGTTTTCGGAAGGCGCTTCAACTATGACGGCATTTTCAGCGTGCTTCCAGGTCAAGACGAAACGCTGAAACACTCGTTGCGGGCGCTCGAGAGAGCCGGGATTGTGTATCGTAGCGAGGAGTCTCAAGGCACGGTCTTCACGTTCAAGCACGCGATGATACAGGAAGTCGCCTACTCCTCGTTGCTCAAGGAGGAAAGGCGTGAGCTCCATGCGCGCGTCGCATCGTGGCTGCTCCAGGAAGCCGGCATTGGAGAAAGCAGCCAGCCGGCGGTGTTGGGCTATCACTATGCACGCGCAGGCAACATTCCGGAAGCGATCGAGGCTTGGCTTCAGGCGGGCAAATCCGCGCTCCGCAGCTCTGCCACCAAGGAAGCCGTGGCTCATCTTCGCGAAGGCCTCTCGCTGATACCCAAGATGCCGGCGTCACCACGGCGCTTCGAGGCCGAAATCGCACTGCAATCCAATTTGGCGATGGCGTACACGGCCAATGCCGGATGGTCCGATCCGAACGTCTATGGCCCCTACAGTCGTGCACTCAAGCTTTGCGCGAGCCATGGCACCATTCGCGAGAAGGCGACGGTGCTGTGGGGAAGTACTATAGCCAAGCTGGTCAACTGCGAGCTCACCAAGGGCCTCGAACACGCGCAGGATTTCGTCCGGCGGGCAGAAGCGTGGCGCGATGACGAGGCCGCCCTCATGGCCTACACCGCTGCCGTAATCGCCAATTTCTTTCTCGGTCGTTTGGAGCAGGCGAGCGAGCTCGCGGCTCTGGTCAGCGCTCGCTACAATCCGCGTGAGCATGGCAAGCTGGTCCAGATTTATCAGCATGATCCATTGATCGTATCGCTTGTCTATTCCGGACACATCGAATGGTTGCTGGGCCGCCCGGGGCGAGCCAGGGAGTGCTGTGTGACGGCGCGTCAGCTCGCGAACGAGATCGGGCATCCGTTCATGCAAGCTTTTGCCTCCATTCTTGGCGTCGCCGATCACTGGTATGAGGGCGATCTTGCGGCCAACCTTGCCAGCGTAAAGCGCGGCCTGAAGGTCGCTGACGAGTACGGCTATCCGATGTACCGGGTCATCGGCCCATTGTGGGCAACCGCTGCGTTGGCGGCACGAGGCCCCGCGCCGGAAGTGCTCGAACAATTATGCGGCTTGCTCGGCAGGCTACCTGCCGAGACTCGGTGCATTCAGATTCCACTCTATCGAACTCTGCTCGCCACAGAATTCGGACGGATCGGGCAGATGGAAAGGGCTCGAAGCTTCGCTGCTTCGGCTGAGGCGCTGATGAAGAAAACCGGCGAGCGCTGGGCAGCTCCCGAGATTTATCGGATTCACGGCTCGCTATTGTGTTGCGAACCATTGCGAGACGACCGCGCTGCCATGCGCTTGTTCAAGCGTTCGCTTACCTCTGCCAGGAAGCTTGGGGCGGTCGGTTGGGAATTGCGCACGGCGATCAGCATCGGGCGCCTGGTCAGCGCCGGCGAGAGCGCATCCGGACGCGCCGAAGCACGAGAGCTGCTGATATCGACCCGGGCGAAATTTGCATCTGCGGAAACGTCCCGCGATCTGCGCGAGGCTGATGACCTGGTGAAAGTGTTGAACTAGTGAATCAAGGTCGACCAGACATGTCCGCGCCTCGGGAGTGAACGGACGTTGGAGTCACGTCGTCAGCGATCCCAGATAACGGATCGCCGAGAGGCTCGGCAGGAATGTATAGGCGCCGCCCCGCGTCCAGACCAATCGGGGCAATCCCCGCAGCCGGATCGCGCGGCCGGATTTGAGCGGCAAGTCGAACCAGCTCGTCTTGGGATCGTTGGCGCCTACGATCGGATCGTTGGAGCCGGTGATGCGCGGATCCTGCAGGCCAAGGTTCAGCCAGTCGCAGGACATGGCCTCGAACTGGGCGCCGAGGCTGGCTCCTATGAAGTTTCCGAGCAGGCCCCGTTCCGGCTCGGGCTTGTCCCGATCACGCTTCGCCGGATCATAGGCTGGTCCATAGGGCATGCCACGCCGCACAAGGCGCCGACTGTTGTTCGCTACGCGCTGCACGATCTGCCCGCCCCGCGGATTGCACCGGCGGATATGGGCGCCATAGGGGCAGCGGGACTCACCGTCATAGTCAAAATTCGACTGACTCACGCTGGGATCAGGTGCGTCTGGCGACAGCGCCAGCGGCGTGCCATCGCGCCATCGGCCGCAGAGGTTGGCGGCGACGATCTCGCGCAAGGCACCATGACGGCCTGCGACTGACATGACCTGGGCAATTTTCGTTTCAGCGCCGGGCGGCAGCAACTCGTCGACTTGCGGGTGCTCGAGCAACTCGGATGCGGCCTGATCGAGATACGCCTCGAAGCCCACCACGTCCTGCTTCAGCACGCGAAAGGCGTTGAACGTGCCGTTGTGTCCCAACGCCGCGGGTTGAGGAACCCGCCACATCAAACCTTCCAGGTTGGTCGGATGTCCCAGCAACACGGTGCCGAGCGGCGCCCTGGGTTGTCCGTCGGCATGGCGCTGCCGGTCGTGAACCCTCTCGAACCTCGGTTGCATGATGTTGTCGCGATAACCGAAGTGAACGTAGTCGTCTCGGAAATTGCGGCCCTCGCGTGTACCGAGCAGCGTCAGGGCGTTTCGGTCGAGCGCGTGCTGCTGGACTTGGTCCAGTTGCCTGACATCGTCCGCGTAGATCGTTGCGATGAGATGGATCCGGCTGGGCTCATCGAAGGGCGATGGCCAGGTTTCCGGCGCGCTCGGCCCGATATCCCCGAGCTTCAAGGCGCGGGCGGTCATGCCCTCTATGAATTCGTTGGGGAACATTTCAAGCGAAGAACTCGGCGTACCGAGGGCACGCAGTCCCTCGTAGGTCAGGCCAATGTTGAAACAGGTTTCCGGCTTGTTTGCCCCCCAATTCCCGGTCGTGATCTGCGGAACGCCGTGATCACGGCCGGATATGGAGGCGGCGAGCCAGCGCCGGGCCGCGATGCGATCGGCGACTTCAAGAATGAGGTAACGCACGCACGGCTTCTTGGTGTAGCCACGCAAGATGTTGCCCTGCAGATCAGCGAGGTCGAACATAGTACTCACCAGCCTAGCCCCAGTTGTTTGCGGACCTGAGCCACCGAAAACCCGGGATAGGCCCGGTAGCCGCTGCCGAGCGAAACGTTCGCATTGGCGCGAAGCTGCAGCACCAGTTTGCGCGGAAGCAGGGTCAGATCGTCTTGGACGGGTGATACGGCCCTGTCTCCATTCAAGGCTTCCTGGTCTCTCAGGAAATCGGTGGCGGTGTCCGGCACCTGGTACAGGTCGCGCTCATGCACCCATTGGATGAATGCCTCGACATTCTCCTCGCAAGGGAGCACCTCCTCCCCGCCTTCGACGAGCTCGACCACGGCGTTGAACACGCTGCCGATCGTGGCGATAAAGTCACGAATGTAGTTGGTGAAATCCCCGTCATAGACGGAGAACATGCAAATATTATCGCCGACGATGACGAAGCGCGCGAAGTGCACCGTGCCGACATTGTTCAATCCGGCATATATCGCATCCTTGTTTTGCGCGATCGCCAGCGCGGCTTCCGCTCGTCCGATCGGCGACTTGATCTTGAGCGGCATGATCAGATTCATCATGCACTGAACACCGTCACCGGACTGGAACGACGGGTGGGGACCACCGGGCAAAGGCTTCACCGGTGTCCGTCGCGCCCAGAAAGGCACCAGGGTCCATGACGCCATGCGCTTGAACACGAGGGTCGTGGGCAACCAGTCCACAAAACGATCGAGCAAACCTTCGTCACTGGGCATCGTCCGATCTCCACCTGAAGGGACACCCGCCGCGCATTTTACGCGAGACTTCATAGGCGCCCAGGCGGGCCTCGAGGATGGGATCCCCGGAGACTTCGATGCCGGGCGCGAGACGGCAGGGATTGAAACTGATGCGTTCGCCTGCCGCTTCCTGATCCGCGGGGACCTCGGTGAGCGTAAGGGTACCCATGACCACCCGGATTCGCGTCCCCGGCCAGGGCTTTGTGGGATCGTCGAGCGCATCGCCCGCTTCGCCGATCGTCATCATCAGCAGGAATCGGGCCGGCCATCGCTGCAGGCGTTTCTTGAGCTCCTCGAACAGATATTTGTCGCGCGGCACGGCCGTGGGATCTGTGTTGCGAACGCCTGCGACCGGCTGCCAGGAAAAGCGAACCGGGCGGCGAACTCCATCGGGGGCCGTCACCATGAAGGTGTGGACGGCATGATAGCTCGCGCGGGCATAGCTCACCGGTGCGCCGATCAGACCGATCTGGAATACTCCCAACTGAGCGAACCGGTGCCGATTGGCGTAACGGAGTGCTCCCGCATCGACACTCCTGGTTTCGTTCGGGTAAGGGTTGCGAGGAGGCACCTTGAGCTGCAGGATGTCCCAAAGCTTCAGCCACCAGCGTCGTCTTCGATACGTCTCGAGCTTCGCGACCTTGGCGAACTCGAAAAAGTCCTCGACGTTGCGGACAAAGAATTCGCCGAGCGTCGTGGCGATCAGATCGCTTCCCGTTCCGTCCGAAAGATGGAAGCGGGTCGCCATTCCCCGAACATCGGACCACCCATCATGCTGCTCCGGCCCTCCCAATCCGTTGGAGAATCTCACCGACACGTCGACGGGCTGTCCGTTGAAGTGCTCTGCGATGCAATAGGTGCGCGCCGCATCCGACGCCACGAATTTGCCCCTCACGCCCACACCGATCGTGTGAACCGGCCTCCTCCCGGGGACGGGAGCCGGCAAATTGGCAATGATGGCTTCGACGAGTTGCTTTGCTACTGATGCATCATCGACCATGCCACTCTCCATCATGGACGGACCGCCGAGGCTGCCGTTGATGCACCCCGTGCGCTAGCGTTGTCGATCGAATTCAGCCTGTGCCCTTCGGCAGAAGGTTACATTCGATCGCCGGTCGGACGTGTGATGTGGTTCACAAAATTAGCCGAATGCAGCGCCGCACAATTCGAATCGCATAGCAGGGTTCGACACCCCCGATGGTGCCCGCGCGCACCAGACGTGCCTGAGCCAAGCCGCCGATTTACGAGTACACGGCCTAGCCGTTCGCGAATTCCGGCTGCCAGTCGCGCAGTTTTCGCGCTGCGCCGGTGATGTCCGCGATCGTCGGAAATGATCCTGTTTCCACCATCATCGCCCGCGCGAGGCGCACGGCTCGGGCTTCGCTGATCGCCCGCTTGCGTGGATCCTCGATCAGCTCGAAATCGATGTTATGGGCGAGGCCGAAGATGCGGCGGATGGTCTTTGCGGCGGCAAAGCCGACCGTGTCGGCGAAAAGACGCTGCATGTAGGCTTGCCGCTCGATCTCCAGGCACGCGGCGCCCCTTTCGCCGGCAAAGAGCGAAGCGGGATAGGCATCGCCAGCGGCCTCGGTCCGCCACAGGTCGAGGAATTTGCGCGCGAACTCACTCCAGACCTGCTCAACCGTCTCGAGTATCCAGCCCTCGAAGGCGCGCCGTTCACCCGGCGTACGCTCGTGGCCGGCGGAAGCGAAATAGGCCATCAGCAGATTGGCGAGCACGGCGCCGACGTCGAACCCCATCGGACCGTAGAACGCGAATTCGGGATCGATCACCCGCGTCTCGCGGTCCGTCACCATGATCGAGCCGGTGTGGAGGTCGCCATGGATCAGCGCCTCCGGGCTCGCCATGAACTTCAGCTTCAGCCGCGAGATCGCGACATGCAGGTCCATGTCCTCGCGCAGGCTCGCCGCCGTGGAATCAAGGTAAGGCGTGGTCCAGCGGTTCTGCTCGGCGACGCGATAGGGATCGGTGAAGATCAAGTCCTCAGTGATCTTGCACAGCGCGTGATTGCCGGCGAAGGCGGCGATGCCCTCCTTCTTGTCCGCGGCCGGGAGCGCGAGGTCGGAGCTGAAGAACAGCGTCCGCGCCATGAAGGTGGTGATGTCACTGGCGAAGCGTAGATATTGCGTTGCCACGACCAGCCCCTTGCGCATGATGATGTGGGGCTCCAACAGCTCCATCACCGTCAGCGCCAGCGCCTCGTTGTGATGCAGCAATGCCGGCACGAGGCCTGGTGCGAGCTGGGCCTGCCGCGACAGCGCCAGATATTCGTAATGGGCCCGCGACAGCGGCAGCGGCCAGCTCTCGCCGACGAGGCGGACGTAAGGCAGCGCCTGCTTCACGGCGATGCCGCCGCGCGTGCCCTTCACGATGAAGACGAGGTTAAGATTGCCGTCGCCGACCTCAAGAATCGACCAGGAAGCCGGCTGGCCGCCGAGGGCCGCGGCCAGGTCCGGCAGGCCTGCGAGATAATCCCGCAAGGCCGCCTCATGCAGAATCCGATAGCCCCCTGCCCGCTGCTCGGTCATGACGATCCCATCCCATGCTTGTCATGGCCGGATCGTTACTCCCGCTCCAGGAAGCTCGAGCCGATCTCGGCCTTTCTTTTGATCGGATCGTAATCGCAATAGACGCTGTCCGCCACCAGCGTGTAGCTGGCACTGACGTTGTATTTGTCCGTTTTGACCGAGTTCAGCCCGATGACCGAGGTGCTCTTGCCCCCGTTCCATTTGAACGGCGTCGAGCTCTGCGCCCGCTCGCAAGCCATGACCGCCTCGTTGAAGACGTAGCCCTCGACGAACGCCTTCAACGTCCGGGTCTGCACGGCCGTCTTCCACTCGACATAGCCGATAGCACCGAGCCCTGCGACGATCAGCACCAGAAGCGCAATGACGATCCGCTGAAAAGCCATTTGTCCCCCCAATCAGCGCCGCTTCAAGGAAATTCTAGAACGGCGTTCCCATCAATTTCGACAATCGCTCGATCGACAAATATCCGGCGTGGTAGGCGGCCATGCCGATCGCGAATACAACGGCGGAGATGATCGTGGTCCAGATCAGCTTGCGCCCCATCCGCGCCAGGATCGGCGCCCCGGGATCGGTGCCGGGAGCGCCACCGCCGTCCTCATGCTGGCTGCGCACGCCGAAGGGCAGCGTCAAGAACAGCGCGATCCACCAGATGACAAAGTAGATCGCGAGCGCGGTTGATATCTGGTAGGCCATGGCCCGGCCTTTATGCCTGCTCGATCTCGACGAGCGCCCCGGAAAAATCCTTCGGGTGCAGGAATAGCACCGGCTTGCCGTGGGCGCCGATTTTCGGCACGCCGTCGCCGAGTACCCGCGCGCCCTCCTTCACCAGCAAATCGCGCGAGGCAATGATGTCGACGACCTCGTAGCAGACGTGGTGGATGCCGCCGTCGGCATTGCGCTCGAGGAACTTTGCGATCGGCGAAGCCTCGCCATAGGGCTCGATAAACTCGATCTTGGTGTTGGGCAACGTCACGAAAACGGTGGTCACGCCATGCTCGGGCAAGGCGACGGCCTCCGAGATCCGCGCTCCGAACGCCGCGCCGTAGATCTTGGCCGCCTTGGCGGCATCCTTGGTCGCGATCGCGACATGGTTGAGCCGGCCCAGCATGGTTCTCTCCCTTCGAGCATGATCCGGAAAAGTATGAAGCGGTTTTCCGAAAGGATCATGCTTAAATTAGACTGTCAGCACATGTACCAGACAGGGGGGCTTTTTGCCCCAGTGTTCGTTGATCACCGCCCGCACCGCGCGCCGCACCGACTCAGCCAGAGCATCGGGATCGCGGCGGCGCGACTTGGGCAGGCCTTCGATTGTCGACACGACGGCGTCGAAGACGAGGTCGTCGAAGAGCTCGCCCGCTTTATTCTTCTCGGGGATGCCGACGAGATCAACCTCGGGGTCGTCGGCAAGCTCGCCCTGCTCGGTCATGGCGATGGCGACGAAGGCGCAACCGGAAAACGCCATCCGGCGCCGCTCGACCACCGCACGCGACTTGGAGTCCTCCAGGATCGTCCCATCCTTGTAGAGCCGCCCCGCCGGCACCTCGCCGACGATGCCGGGGTCGCCGGGACCGAGCTTCACCAGATCGCCGTTGCGGCAGACCAGCACGCGGGGCACGCCGGCGGCGCGGGCGAGCTTGGCGTGCTCGTGCAGATGCAGGGCCTCGCCATGGACGGGGACCAGGAGCTTCGGCTTGGTCCAGGCGATCAGGTCACGCAACTCGTCGCGACGGGGATGGCCGGAGACGTGAACCAGATGGTCGCGATCGGTGATGATTTCGACGCCCTGCAGGACCAGGTTGTTGACGATCGAGCCGACCGCCTTCTCGTTGCCGGGAATGGTGCGCGAGGAGAAGATCACGCTGTCGCCGCGGTTGAGCGTGATCTCGGGGTGGTCGTCATTGGCGATACGCGCCAGCGCCGCGCGGGGTTCGCCCTGGCTGCCGGTGCACAGCGCCAGCACCTTGTCCTGCGGGAGATGGCCGTAGACCTCCGGCGAGCGGAAATTCTGCACGCCGTCGAGATAGCCGGTCTCGCGCGCGACCTGCACCACACGGTCCATGGCGCGGCCGACCACGACGACCTCGCGGTCGGCGGCCTTCGCCGCATCGGCCACGGCCTTGATGCGCGCGACGTTGGAGGCGAACGTCGTCACGGCGACGCGGCCCTTGGCGGCCTTGACCAGCTCGATGATGGTCTTGGCGACCTCGGCTTCCGAGGGCGAGCGGCCGTCGCGCACCGCATTGGTGGAATCGCCGATCAGGGCAAGCACCCCCTCTTCGCCCAGCTCGCGCAGCCGCCGCTCGTCCGTGGGGCGACCGATGATCGGGGTCGGGTCGATCTTCCAGTCGCCGGTGTGCAGCACCGTGCCGGCTTCGGTGTGGATCGCCAGCGCGTGCGATTCCGGGATCGAGTGCGCGACTGGGATGAACTCGACGTTGAATGGGCCGATGTCGACGCGGCCGCCGGACGGCACCACGGTCACCGGGATTTTGGGCGGATTGCGCTCGGCCGCGCATTTGGCCTCGAACAGCGCCGCGCTGAACTGCGTCGCGTAGATCGGGCATTGCAGCTTCGGCCAGAGATCGATGATCGCGCCGAAATGGTCCTCATGGGCATGGGTCAGGACCAGGCCCATCAGGTTCTTGCGCTCCTTCTCCAGGAAGCTGACGTCAGGCATGATCAGGTCGATGCCCGGCAGGTGCTCCTCGTCGCCGAAGGACACGCCGAGATCGATCGCGAGCCAGGCACGCTGGTGGCGGTTGCCAAGCCCGTAGATCGACAGGTTCATGCCGATCTCGCCGACGCCGCCGAGCGGCGCAAATACGAGTTCGTCGGGCCTCGCCATCAGGCAGCTCCCACGGAGGCGGCCGCGCCGAAGAACACCTCGCCCGCGGCCACGGGCACGCGCCGGCCCTCCGCGGTGCGAACGATCAGGCAGCCGGTATCGTCGATCGTGTCAAAGACGCCTTCGAGCGTCATCGTTCCCGTGTGGATCGCGACCTTCTCGCCGAGGCCGGCGGCGCGCTCCAGCCAAAGGCGGCGGATCTCGGCAAAGCCGCGACCATTGTCCCAGATGTCGCGGAACTCCACCCAGGCGTCCGACAGCGCGGCGAACAGTTCCTCAGCGCTGATCTGCACGCCGAGCGCGGCCAGGGACACCGCCGGGGTGGGTGTGCCCTCGGGCGCAGCAACCACGTTGGTGCCGATGCCGACGACCACTGCGAGGCGGTCGCCGACGGCTTCGGCCTCAAGGCCAATGCCGACGAGCTTCCTGCCGCCGGCGAGTACGTCGTTCGGCCATTTCAGGGCGTAGCGGGGCCGGTCCGGGCCAAGGCGCAGCGCGGCCTCAACGCTGACCTTCTCCAGCGCCGCCTCCTCCGCCAGCCCGGCCGCAAAGCCCAGCGTCGCGGCCACGGCAGGCGCGACGTCCATGACCTCGAGGATGCTGGCCGCCAGATTGCCGCGCGGCGCGATCCAGGCGCGCTGGCGCCGGCCGCGTCCCGCCGTCTGCTCGGAGGTCACGAACCAGATCGGGCCGCGCTCGCCGGCGCGGGCGCGTTCCAGCGCCTCGGTATTGGTCGAGCCAATCTGATCGAAGGCTGCGAGCCGGTAGCCCGCGGACGATGCGCGAGGACCGAGCGCGAACCCCATCCTAGAACAGCGACTTTGCCGCTGCGGAGGCCACGCTCACCACCGGGCCCGCGAACAGCGCAAACAGGATGTTGAACAGGCCCGCGACCGCCAGAACCGTCCGCACCTCGACGCGCACCGGATCGACCTGGCCGGCCGGTTCGTCGAAATACATCGTCTTGACGATGGCGAGATAGTAGTAGGCGCCCACCACGCTGGTCAGCACGCCGATGACCGCGAGCGTGAACAGGTTGGCCTTGATCGCAGCGACGAAGACGTACCACTTGGCGAAGAAGCCGGCGAGCGGCGGAACGCCGGCGAGCGAGAACAGCAGCATCGCGAAGAAGAAGGCAAGCAGCGGATTGGTCCGCGACAGGCCGGCGAAATCGCTGATCTGCTCGACCGCCTGGCCGTTGCGCTTCATGGCAAGGATGACCGAGAACGCGCCGAGCGTCATGGTCACATAGATCACGATGTACATCAGCACGCCCTGCGCACCCTCGACGGTGCCGGAGGCAAGCCCGACCAGGGCAAAGCCCATATGGCCGATCGAGGAATAGGCCATCAGGCGCTTGATGTTGCTCTGGCCGATCGCTGCGAAGGCGCCGAGCGCCATCGAGGCGATCGCCACGAATACCAGGATCTGCTGCCACTGCGGCACGATGCCGGGGAATGCGGTCAGCGTCGCGCGGGTGAAGACGGCGAGTGCGGCAACCTTCGGCGCAGAGGCGAAGAAGGCCGTGACCGGCGTCGGCGCGCCCTCATAGACGTCGGGCGTCCACATGTGGAACGGCACCACCGAGATCTTGAAACAGAGGCCGGCAAGCAGGAAGACGAGGCCGAACACCAGGCCGACATTCGCTGATGTCGCGGCGGTAGCGATGCCGGTGAAGCTGACCGTGCCGGTGAAGCCGTAGATCAGCGAAGCGCCGTACAGCAGCATGCCCGAGGACAGCGCGCCCAGCACGAAATACTTCAGGCCTGCCTCGTTCGACTTGGCATTGTCCCGGTTCGAGGTCGCAACGACATAGAGCGCGAGCGACATCAGCTCGAGGCCGAGATAGAGCGAGATCAGGTCGCCGGCCGAGATCAGCACCATCATGCCGAGGGTCGAGAGCAGCACCAGGATCGAATATTCGAAGATGCGGCGCGACGGGTCATACAGGAACTCCGTCGACAGGATCAGCGTCACAGCCGAGCCGATAAGCGCCAGGATCTTCATGAAGCGCGCGAAATCATCGACGATGAAGCTGCCGCCGAAGGTCACGTGCTTGCCTGCCGGCTGCAAATATTCGAGCACGCCGACCACGATCAGGAGCAGGACCGCAAGCACGTTGATCGCCCTGGTCGTCCCCTGGCCGCGATAAGCGCCCAGCATCAAGAGCGCCATGCTGCCGACCGCGAGCACGAGCTCGGGCACGACCGGCGCCAGTTGATATCCTGCAGTCTCAAAGCTCATGGCGATATCCTGACCTGCCCGCTCACTGGAGCAGTGCGGCGGCCTTCACGGCCGTCACCGCGGTGTTGTAATTGTTGACGAGTTGCTGGACCGAGGCGGCCGACATGTCGAGCACCGGCTTCGGATAGACGCCGAACAGGATCGTCAGCGCGATCAGCGGGAACAGCGTCAGGCACTCCCGGAAGGTGAGGTCCTTGATGGTCATCAGCGATGGCTTCACCAAGGATCCGAACACGACCTTGCGGTACAGCCAGAGCGCATAGCACGCCGACAGGATGACGCCGGTCGTGGCGAAGAACGCGCTCGGGATCGAGGTCTTGAAGGTGCCGAGCAGCGTCATGAACTCGCCGACGAAGCCTGAGGTGCCGGGCAGACCGACATTAGCCATGGTGAAGACCATAAAGGTCATGGCGTAGAGCGGCATCCGGTTGACGAGGCCGCCATAGGCCGCGATCTCGCGGGTGTGCATGCGGTCGTAGACGATGCCGACGCAAAGGAACAGCGCGCCGGAGACGATGCCGTGCGAGACCATCTGGAACACGCCGCCGGCGACGCCCTGCAGGGTGCCGGCGAAGATGCCCATGGTGACGAAGCCCATATGCGCGACCGAAGAGTACGCGATCAGCTTCTTCATGTCCTCCTGCATCATCGCAACCAGCGAGGTGTAGATGATGGCGATGGTCGAGAGCGCGAAGATCAGCGGCGCAAAGTCGTGCGAGGCCAGCGGGAACATCGGCAGCGAGAAGCGCAGGAAGCCGTAGCCGCCCATCTTCAGAAGGATCGCCGCCAGGATCACCGAGCCGGCGGTCGGCGCTTCGACGTGCGCGTCGGGCAGCCAGGTGTGCACCGGCCACATCGGCATCTTCACCGCGAAGGAGGCGAAGAAGGCGAGCCACGCCCAGGTCTGCAAGCTGCGCGGCACGGCCGTGTGCATCAGGGTCGGAATGTCGGTGGTGTTGCCGTTCCAGTACAGCGCCATGATGGCGAGCAGCATCAGCACCGAGCCGAGCAGCGTGTAGAGGAAGAACTTGAAGGACGCATAAACCCGGCGCGGGCCGCCCCAGACGCCGATGATCAGGAACATCGGGATCAGGCCGCCCTCGAAGAACAGGTAGAACAGCACGAGGTCGAGCGCCGCGAAGGTGCCGACCATCAGCGTTTCCAGGATCAGGAACGCCATCATGTATTCGCGGACCCGGCTCGTGACCTTCCAGCTCGCGATGATGCAGAAGGGCATCAAGGCGGTGGTCAGGATCACGAAGGGCAGCGAGATGCCGTCCACGCCCATGTGATAGGTGATGCCGGTGGCGAGCCAGTTCGCCTTCTCGACGAACTGGAAGTCGGCGGTCGAGGGATCGAAGCGCGCCACCAGGATAAGCGACACCGCGAAGGTGATCAGCGTGGTCCACAGCGCGATCCAGCGCGAGTTGCGCTGCGCCGCCTCGTCGTCGCCGCGGCTGAGATAGACGATCAGCGTCCCGACCAGCGGCAGGAAGGTGGTGACGGAAAGGATGGGCCAGGTTGTCATTTACTGGCCTCCAAAGCCGAACATGAACCAGGTGATCAGGCCGGCGACGCCGATCAGCATTGCGAATGCGTAGTGATAGAGATAGCCGGTCTGGATCTTCACGACGTTGCGGGTGACGTCCAGCACGCGCGCCGAGACGCC
The DNA here is from genome assembly GCF_029909975.1 of Bradyrhizobium sp. ISRA430. NCBI lineage: Bacteria > Pseudomonadati > Pseudomonadota > Alphaproteobacteria > Hyphomicrobiales > Nitrobacteraceae > Bradyrhizobium > Bradyrhizobium sp. ISRA430. Next base: position 793,985 of record NZ_CP094516.1, on the reverse strand, counting down.
GTCGGGGCCGAAGCCGTCGATGATGAAGCCATCGCCCTTCTTCCAGAGCTGGTAGCCGATCCACTTCGCCGGCCGGACGAAGATGACCTCGTAGAGCTCGTCGAAGTACCATTTGTTGAGCAGGAACTGGTACAGCATCGGCTGGGTCTTCGCCAGTTCGACCGGCAGATATGGCCGGCGGATGTAGAACAGGTACGACACCAGGAAGCCCAGCACCATCATCACCGTCGGCAGGAAGGCGATGCTCTCGGGGATGTGGTGCATCTCCTCGATGATATGCGGGTTCATCTTCACGGACTCGCGGAAGAACTCCTCGATGCCGTGGCCGGCGAACAGCTCCTTGAACGGGAAGCCCGCGACGATCGAGCCGACGGCGAGCACACCGATCGGAACCAGCATCCAGATCGGGCTCTCATGAGCCGCCTCGTAGTGATGCTCGTCATGCGGCTCACCGTGGAACGTCTTGAAGACGAGGCGCCAGGAGTAGAACGAGGTCAGGGCTGCCGCGATGACCGTCATCAGGAAGCCGTACACCGCGAACGGATTGTGCGAGGCGTAGGCGGACTCGATGATCGCGTCCTTGGAGAAGTAGCCGGCGGTGAGCGGGAAGCCGGTCAGCGCCAGGGTGCCGACCACCATCACTGCATAGGTGTAGGGGATCTTCTTCCACAGGCCGCCCATGTTGCGGATGTCCTGCTCGTGGTGCATCGCATAGATCACCGAGCCGGAGCCCAAGAACAGCAGCGCCTTGAAGAAGGCGTGGGTGAACAGGTGGAACATGCCGACCGAATAGGCCCCTGCACCCATCGCCACGAACATGTAGCCGAGCTGGGAGCAGGTCGAATAGGCGACGATCCGCTTGATGTCGTTCTGGACGAGGCCGACGGTCGCGGCGAAGAACGCCGTCGTCGCGCCGAAGAACATCACGACGGCCTGCGCGTCCGGCGCGAGCTCGAACAGCGGCGACAGGCGCGCCACCATGAACACGCCGGCGGTGACCATGGTTGCGGCATGGATCAGCGCCGAGACCGGGGTCGGGCCTTCCATCGCATCCGGCAACCAGGTGTGCAGCAGGAACTGCGCCGACTTGCCCATCGCGCCCATGAACAGCAACAGGCAGGTCAAGGTCAGCGCGTCGGCGTGCCAGCCGAGGAAGTTGATGGTCTTGCCCGTGAGGCCGGGCGCGGCATGGAAGATCGTCTCGAAATCGGTCGAGCCGGCCAGCATGAAGATCGCGAAGATGCCGAGCGCGAAGCCGAAATCGCCGACGCGGTTGACCACGAAGGCCTTGATCGCCGCCGCGTTCGCCGACGGCCTCTGGTACCAGAAGCCGATCAGGAGGTAGCTCGCCAGACCCACGCCTTCCCAGCCGAAGAAGAGCTGCACGAGGTTGTCGGCCGTCACCAGCATCAGCATGGCGAAGGTGAACAGCGAGAGATAGCCGAAGAAGCGCGGCCGGTTCGGGTCCTCGTCCATGTAGCCGATGGAATAGAGGTGCACGAGCGAGGACACCGTGTTGACCACGACCAGCATCACGGCCGTGAGCGTGTCGACGCGCAGCGTCCAGTAGACCTGGAGGTCGCCGGAGAAGATCCACGGCAGAAGCTGGATCCGCGCGTCGTGGTGCAGGAAGCCGACGTCGACCAGCGTGAACCAGGACAGCGCCGCCGACACGAACAGGAGCCCCGTCGTGATCAGCTCGGCCGCGCGCGAGCCTGCCGCCGCGGGCTCGTGGTCGTGATGGCCCGGCTCGTCATGGCTTTCGTGAATAACGCCTCCCACCTCCTCGATGGAGGCAGCGGAAACATGACCGTTATTCGCGCCATTACCATGCGCGTCGTCGTGATGCTCGACCGTGTCGCCGCTGGGGTTGCGCCCATGCGCGCCGACCAACGAGATCAGGCCAGCCAGAATGGCGCCCAGCAGAGGCAGAAAGACAATTGCCTGAACCATGACTGAGCTCAGCCCTTCATCAGATTGACGTCCTCAACCGCGATCGAGCCGCGGTTGCGGAAATAGACCACCAGGATGGCGAGACCGATCGCGGCTTCAGCGGCCGCTACCGTCAGCACCAGAAGCGCGAAGACTTGGCCGACGATGTCGCCGAGGAAGGTCGAGAACGCCACCAGGTTGATGTTGACCGAGAGCAGGATCAGCTCGATCGACATCAGGATGACGATGATGTTCTTGCGGTTCAGGAAGATGCCGAGGATCCCGAGCGTGAACAGGATCGCGCCGACCGCGAGGTAATGTCCGAGGCCGATCGTCATTTCACCCACTCCGCCGCGTCGGTATCGGACAGCCCCTGCCCCGACGCCACCTTGCGCAGCGCCATCGCCATCTCGGGCGTGCGCGCGTTCTGAACGTTGATGTCCTGCCGCTTCACGGAAGCCTTGTGCCGCAGCGTCAGCACGATGGCGCCGATCATCGCGACCAGCAGCACCATGCCGGCGAGCTGGAAGTAATGGATGTACTTCGTATAGAGCACGAGACCCAGCGCCTCGGTGTTCGAGACGTTGGTCGGGATCGCCGCGGTGATCGTCTTGGCGACGCCAGGATTGATCACCCAGAAGCCGACGGTGAGCAGCAGCTCGAACAGAAAGATGCCACCGATCACGAGGCCGACCGGCAAATACTCGATGAAGCCCTCGCGCAGCTCGATGAAGTCGACGTCGAGCATCATGATCACGAACAGGAACAGCACCGCGACCGCGCCGACATAGACCACGATCAGGATCATGGCCAGGAACTCGGCGCCCATCAGCACGAACAGGCCCGAGGCGTTGACGAAGGCCAGGATCAGGTACAGCACGGAGTGCACGGGATTGCGCGAGACAATCACCATCACCGCCGAGGCGACGCAGACGCCGGCGAACAGATAAAAGAACAGTGCGGGAAGGATCATGCCCTCACCTCACCGGTACGGCGCGTCGAGCTCGATCGCCTTGGCGATCTCGCGTTCCCAGCGGTCGCCATTGGCGAGCAGCTTGGCCTTGTCATAATAGAGCTCCTCGCGGGTCTCGGTCGCGAACTCGAAGTTCGGGCCCTCGACGATGGCGTCGACCGGACAGGCCTCCTGGCAGAGGCCACAATAGATACACTTCACCATGTCGATGTCGTAGCGCACGGTGCGGCGGGTGCCGTCGTTGCGGCGCGGGCCGGCCTCGATGGTGATGGCCTGCGCGGGGCACACCGCCTCGCACAGCTTGCAGGCGATGCAGCGCTCTTCGCCGTTGGGATAGCGGCGCAGCGCGTGCTCGCCGCGGAAACGCGGCGAGATCGGGTTCTTCTCGAAGGGATAGTTGATGGTCGGCTTCGGCTGGAAGAAGTAGCGCATGGCGAGGAAGAACGCCGAGACGAATTCCGACAGCAGAAGCGAGCGTGCAGTGGCGTTGACGTTGATACCCATGACGGCCCTCACTTCGGCGCGATGCCGGCGAAATGCAGCACGCCGGCCACCACGACCACCATCACGAGCGACAGCGGCAGGAACACCTTCCAGCCGAGACGCATCAGTTGATCGTAGCGGTAGCGCGGCACGATCGCCTTCGCCATCGCGAACAGAAAGAACATGAAGAACAGTTTCAGCGAGAACCAGATGATCCCCGGCACCCAGTTGAAGGGCGGCAGGTCGACCGGCGGCAGCCAGCCTCCCAGGAACAGGATGGTCGCCAACGCGCACATGGTGACGATGGCGACATACTCGCCGAGCATGAACAGCAGATACGGCGTCGAGCCGTATTCGACCATGAAGCCGGCGACGAGCTCGGACTCGGCTTCGACGAGGTCGAACGGCGGACGGTTGGTTTCCGCCAGCGCCGAGACGTAGAACACCACGAACATCGGGAACAGCGGCCACACATACCAGTTCAGTATGGTGAGCTGCGGCAGCCCGATCAGGCTGGCAAGCCCGCGCGCATGCTGCGCCTCGACCACGGCCGACAGGTTCAGCGTGCCGGCGCAGAGCAGCACCGTGATGATGACGAAGCCGATCGAGACCTCATAGGACACCATCTGCGCCGCCGAGCGCAGCGCGGCCAGGAACGGATACTTCGAGTTCGACGACCAGCCGGCCATGATGATGCCGTAGATCGACAGCGAAGAGATCGCGAAGATGAAGAGGACGCCGACATTGATGTCGGAGATCACCCAGCCGAGATTGGTCGGGATCACCGCCCAGGCCGCGAGCGCGAGCACGCAGGAGACCAGCGGCGCCAGCAGGAATACGCCCTTGTTGGCGCCGGCCGGGATGATCGGCTCCTTGAGCACGAACTTCAGCAGGTCGGCGAAGGACTGGAACAGGCCCCAGGGCCCGACCACGTTGGGACCGCGCCGGATCTGCACCGCCGCCCAGATCTTGCGGTCGGCGAGCAGGATGTAGGCGATCGCGACCAGGAGCACGACGAGCACCAGCACGCTCTCCGCGACCATGATGATCAACGGCCAGAGGAAACCGGTCCAGAATGCGCTTTCGAAGAATTCCATCAGATCACGCTCACTCCGCTGCGGTCAGCATCTGCCCGGAGGCAAGCCGCGAGCACTCAGCCATCACGGCCGATGCACGCGCGATTGGATTGGTCAGGTAGAAGTCCTCGATCAGAGGCTTGAACGGTGCCTTCTCCGGCGTGCCGCCCTTGCCCGCGAGCTTCTTGACCTGGTCGGCCGTGCCCGCCTCGATCTGATCGAGACGGATCAGATGCGGTACGGCCTTGAAGATCGCCTGGCGCAGGCCTGCGAGCGAGTCATAGGCGAGCTTCTTGCCGAGCGCTTCCGACAGCGCGCGGATGATCGCCCAGTCCTCGCGGGCCTCGCCCGGCGGGAACGCGGCGCGGCCGGTCATCTGCACGCGCCCTTCGGTGTTGACGTAGATCGCGGACTTCTCGGTATAGGCAGCCGCCGGCAGGATCACGTCGGCGCGATGCGCGCCGCGGTCGCCATGGGTGCCGATATAGACGACGAAGGTGCCGTCCGGTGCCTTGATCTCGTCGGCGCCAAGCAGGAACAACAGATCCAGCGTGCCGAACGTCGTCATCTGTGCCGCGTTCAGCTCGCCGCTGGCGGCCGCAAAGCCGATGTCGAGCGCGCCGACGCGCGAGGCGCTCTCATGCAGCACGCCAAAGCCGTTCCAGCCGTCCTTCACCGCGCCGACGTCGAGCGCCAGCTTAGCGGCGGCGGCGAGGATGGCCGCGCCGTCATGGCGCGCGGCAGCCCCGGCGCCGACCAGAATGATCGGGTTCTTGGCGTTCTTCAGCACGTCCATGAAGGAGTGCTTGCCGGCCGCGAGCTCGCTGAGCGTCTCGGTGCCCGCGCCGAGATGATCGTAGTCATAGGTGAGATCGGCCTTGGCGCCGATCACGCCGATCTTGAAGCCACCGGCACGCCAGCGCTTGCGGATGCGCGCGTTGAACACGGCCGCTTCCTTGCGCGGATTGGCGCCGATGATCAGCAGCGCATCGGCCTGCTCGACGCCCGCGAGCGTCGGATTGAACATATAGGCGCCGCGGCCGAGCGCGGGATCGAAGGCGTCGCCGCCCTGCACCGCGAGATTGCCCGAGCCGTATTTGGCGAGCAGGTCCTTCAGCGCGAACATCTCTTCGACGCCGGCGAGATCGCCCGCGATCGCGCCGATCCGCTTGCCGTCGGTGCGGGCCGCCTTGGCCGCGATCGCCGCAAAGGCTTCCGTCCAGCTCGCCGCACGCAGCTTGCCGCCTTCACGGATATAGGGCCGGTCGAGCCGCTGGGTGCGCAGGCCGTCGACGACGTGGCGGGTCTTGTCCGAGATCCACTCCTCGTTCACGGCCTCGTTGATGCGCGGCAGCACGCGCATCACCTCGCGGCCGCGGGTGTCGACGCGGATCGCCGAGCCGAGACCGTCCATCACGTCGATCGACTGGGTCTTGCCGAGCTCCCAGGGCCGCGCCGCGAAGGCATAGGGCTTCGAGGTCAGCGCACCGACCGGGCAGATGTCGACGAGATTGCCTTGTAATTCCGAGGTCAGCGCATGCTCGAGATAGGTCGTGATCTCCATGTCCTCGCCGCGGCCGGTCGCGCCCATCTCGGGGGCGCCGGCGACTTCCGCCGAGAAGCGGACGCAGCGCGTGCACTGGATGCAGCGGTTCATCGAGGTCTTGACCAGCGCGCCGAGATACTTGTCCTCGACCGCGCGCTTGTTCTCGGCGAAGCGGCTGGTGTCGACACCATAGCCCATCGCCTGGTCCTGCAGGTCGCACTCGCCGCCCTGGTCGCAGATCGGGCAGTCCAGCGGATGGTTGATCAGCAGGAACTCCATCACGCCTTCGCGCGCCTTCTTCACCATCGGCGAACGCGTGGAGATTTCCGGCGGCTCGCCCTTGGGACCCGGACGGCAGTCGCGCACGCCCCAGGCGCAGCTCGCGACCGGCTTCGGGCCGCCCTTCACTTCGACGAGGCACATCCGGCAATTGCCGGCGATCGACAGCCGCTCGTGGTAGCAGAAGCGCGGAATCTCGGCGCCGGCGGCCTCGCACGCCTGGAGCAGCGTGTACTCCGGCGGGACATCGATCTCTTTGCCGTCGATGATGAGCTTGGTCATTCTTCCTACTCCGCCGCGACCATGTTCTCGGGATCGCGGACGCCGGCATCGTCGATGTCGGCCTTGTGCGAATACTGGTCGATGCGCGCTTCGATCTCATGACGGAAGTGCGCGATCAGGCCCTGGATCGGCCAGGCGGCTGCGTCGCCGAGCGCGCAGATGGTGTGGCCTTCGACCTGCTTGGTGACTTCCAGCAGCATGTCGATCTCGCGCTTGTGGGCACGGCCCTCGGCCATGCGGGTCAAGACGCGCCACATCCAGCCCGTGCCCTCGCGGCACGGCGTGCACTGGCCGCAGCTCTCGTGCTTGTAGAAATAGGAGATGCGGGCAATCGCCCGGATCAGGTCGGTCGACTTGTCCATCACGATCACGGCCGCGGTGCCGAGGCCCGAGCGCAGCTTGCTCAGGCTGTCGAAATCCATCGGCGTGTCGATGATCTGCTCCGCCGGCACCATGCGCACCGAGGAGCCGCCGGGGATCACCGCCTTCAGATTGTCCCAGCCGCCGCGGATGCCGCCGCAATGCTTCTCGATCAGCTCACGGAACGGAATGCCCATCGCCTCTTCGACGTTGCAGGGCCGTTCGACGTGGCCGGAGATGCAGAACAGCTTGGTGCCGACATTGTTCGGACGGCCGATGTTGGCGAACCAGGCTGCGCCACGCCGCAGGATATCCGGCGCGACCGCAATCGACTCGACGTTGTTGACGGTGGTCGGGCAGCCGAACAGGCCGACATTGGCCGGGAACGGCGGCTTCAGGCGCGGCTGGCCCTTCTTGCCTTCGAGGCTTTCGAGCAGCGCGGTCTCTTCGCCGCAGATATAGGCGCCGGCGCCATGCGCGACATAAAGGTCGAACGGCCAGCCGTTGACGTTGTCCTTGCCGATCAGCTTGGCCTCATAGGCCTGATCGATCGCGGCCTGGAGACGCTCGCGCTCGCGGATGAACTCACCGCGGACGTAGATGTAGCAGGTGTGGGCGTTCATCGCGAAGCTCGCGAGCAGACAGCCCTCGACCAGCAGATGCGGATCGTGCCGCATGATCTCGCGGTCCTTGCAGGTGCCGGGCTCGGACTCGTCGGCGTTGACGACGAGATAGCTCGGCCGGCCGTCGGTCGATTCCTTCGGCATGAACGACCATTTCAGGCCGGTCGGGAAGCCCGCCCCGCCGCGGCCGCGCAGGCCGGAGGCCTTCATCTCGTTGATGATCCAGTCGCGGCCCTTGTCGATGATGGCCTTGGTGCCATCCCAGGCGCCGCGGCGACGCGCGCCCTCGAGCCCCCAATCGTGGAGGCCGTAGAGGTTCTTGAAGATGCGGTCCTTGTCCTCGAGCATTTCAGTGCTTTCCGATCAACGGTTGGCCTGCTTGTAGGCAAGCCCGGCGGCGCAGACCGCGAAGGTCAGCGCCCAGAGCAGACTGGCTTCCAGCGTCGCGTTCAGCGCGAACCGCTGGAGCAGGAAGATGAATGCGGCCGCGACGGCGGCGTGCATGGCAACGTAGCCCCACTTCTTCACGGCGCCGCTCCCTCCGATCGCTTGCGTCATGAGATCACGCATCAGGTGGTCTCCTTCAGCGTGGTTGGCCCGGTGATGGGCGCGGAGAACTGGCGGCCATTCTGCGGGCCGGGCTTGGGCGGATTGCCCGAGGCGAAGCCGTCGAGCACCTTGCCGAAGCTGTCCTTGGTCAGGTCCTCATAGGTGTCCTTGCCGATCAGCACCATCGGCGCGTTCACGCAGGCACCGAGGCACTCCACCTCCTCCCAACTAAAATTGCCGTCCTTGGAGAGATGGAAGGGCTCGTGATGGATGCGGCTCTCGCAGACGTGGATCAGATCCTCCGCACCGCGCAAGCGGCACGGCGTGGTGCCGCAAACCTGGACGTGGGCCTTCTTGCCGACGGGGGCGAGCTGGAACATCGTGTAGAATGTCGCAACCTCGAGCACGCGGATGTAGGGCATGTCGAGCATGTCGGCGATCACGCGGATCGCGGCTTCCGACACCCAGCCCTCGTTCTGCTCCTGCGCGCGCCAGAGGATCGCGATGACAGCGGACGCCTGGCGATCGGCCGGATATTTCGCGATCTGCTGCTTGGCGAACGCAAGGTTCTCCTCCGTGAACGCAAAGCTCGCGGGCTGGACTTCCTTGGGCGCTAATCGGCGGACGGACATCTCTTCAATCTCTCACTGCATGCGGCGCGCGGTGTTCGCATTCAGGGCATCGATCCTGTCCTGCCAGAATGCGCTTGCGGTGCCGAAAACGTTGTAGCCGACGTGGGTGGACACCTTGATGCGGTCGAGGATCGACAGCTCGGTCACGGTCTCCAGCCGGCTGCTGCGCGGATCGAACACGATCAGCTTCAGCGGGGTCTCCTCGAGGATGTAGCGCGACACCGCATGCGAGCGGTCACTGCCGTGCTCCTCGCACATGATGACGCTGTCGGCCTGGAGCAGCCGGGCGCCGCCCTTGATCGCCTCGATCTCGACCCCCTCGACGTCGAGCTTGATCAGATATTTGCCGCTGGATGCAACCTTGCCGTCGTCGATGAGATTGTCGAGGGCGATGACCGGCACCTCCTCGCCGCCTCCCGAAAGCTCGCCAGCGATGCTGAACTTCTCGTGCTTGGTGCCGGACAGCCGCGCCGTGCCGCGCGAGGCGCCGATCGCCACACGCATGCATTCGAAGCGATGGCCGTTCACTGCCGCGTTGTTGGAGAGCTTGGCGAAATTGTCCGAGGACGGCTCGATCGCCACCACCTTGTGCGCGCCGAACGGCGCGCTCGAGACCAGCACCGACCAGTAGCCGTAGTTGGCGCCGCAATCGATCAGCGTGTAGTCGACGTCGGCGGAATTGGCGAACAGCAACTCCAGCTCGTCCTCGTAATTGTAGGAGCGATTGAGCAGCTTGCTCCAATAGCCGTCGCCATAGGGAAATTCGAACACCGCGTCGGGGTTGAGCTTGATCGCGATGTTGCGCTCGGCCAGCGCCTTGCGCAGCAGATTGGCGCAGGCGATGTAGCCCATATGCGAGAAGTGCGACGAGATCTTCGATCCCGTCACCAGCGCCAAGGCAGCCGTCCGCTCCCACAGGTTGGCCCCTTCAAGGGCCCCCGAGGCGCGGTCAAACTGAATTGGCGCCTGCGCCGTCACCGATCGACCTCTCCGAACACGATGTCGAGCGAGCCGAGGATCGCCGAGACGTCGGCGAGCAGATGGCCCCGGCAGATGTGATCCATGGACTGGAGATGGGCAAAGCCCGGCGCGCGGATCTTGCACTTGTACGGCTTGTTGCTGCCGTCGGAGACCAGATAGACGCCGAACTCGCCCTTCGGCGCCTCGACCGCGGCATAGACCTCACCGGCGGGCACGCGGGCGCCCTCGGTGTAGAGCTTGAAGTGGTGGATCAGCGCCTCCATCGAGCGCTTCATCTCGCCGCGACGCGGCGGGAACACCTTGTTGTCGGCGACGGCGACCGGGCCCTGCCCGTCAGCAGCCCTCAGCTTCTCGATGCACTGCTTCATGATGCGCACGGACTGGCGCATCTCTTCCATGCGGATCAGATAGCGGTCGTAGCAGTCGCCGTTCTTGCCGATCGGAATGTCGAAATCCATCTCGGCGTAGCACTCATAAGGCTGCGACTTGCGCAGATCCCAGGCCGCGCCGGAGCCGCGGACCATCACGCCCGAAAAGCCCCACTCCCAGGCTTCCTTCAACGGCACCACGCCGATGTCGACGTTGCGCTGCTTGAAGATGCGGTTGGCGGTGAGCAGGCGATCGAGGTCGTCGACCACCTTCAGGAACGGATCGCACCAGGCGTCGATGTCGTCGATCAGCTTCGGCGGCAGGTCCTGATGCACGCCGCCGACGCGGAAGAAGGCCGCGTGCATGCGGCTGCCCGAGGCGCGCTCGTAGAACACCATCAGCTTCTCGCGCTCTTCAAAGCCCCACAGCGGCGGGGTGAGCGCGCCGACGTCCATCGCCTGCGTGGTGACGTTGAGCAGATGCGACAGGATGCGGCCGATCTCACAATAGAGTACGCGGATGAGCTGGCCGCGGCGCGGCACCTCGATGCCGAGCAGCTTCTCGGCGGCGAGGCAGAAGGCGTGCTCCTGGTTCATCGGCGCGACGTAGTCGAGCCGGTCGAAGTAAGGAATCGCTTGGAGATAGGTCTTCTGCTCGATCAGCTTCTCGGTGCCGCGGTGAAGCAGGCCGATATGCGGGTCGACACGCGCGACGACCTCACCATCCAATTCGAGCACAAGGCGCAGAACGCCGTGCGCTGCCGGATGCTGCGGACCAAAATTGATCGTGAAGTTGCGGAGATTTTCCGGTTGTTCATTCATGATCAGACCTTCGGCCCCGCCTTTTCATCGCCCGGCAGCGGATAGTCCGCCCCTTCCCACGGCGAGAGGAAATCGAACTTGCGGAATTCCTGGTTGAGCCGGACCGGCTCGTACACCACCCGCTTCTCCTGGTCGTCGTAGCGGACCTCGACGAAGCCGGTGAGCGGGAAATCCTTGCGCAGCGGGTGACCCTCGAAACCGTAATCGGTGAGGATGCGGCGCATGTCGGGATGGCCGACGAAAAACACGCCATAGAGGTCGTAGGCCTCGCGCTCGAACCAGTCGGCGCCGGGAAATACGTCGATCAGCGACGGCACCTGCGTGGTCTCGTCGGCCTGAGCCTTGAGGCGGATGCGCGTGTTCAGTGTCGGCGACATCAGATGATAGACGACGTCAAAACGCTTCTCGCGCTCCGGATAATCGACCGCCGTCACGTCGGTGAAGTTGACGAAACGGCAGTTCGGATCGTCGCGGAGGTACTTGACCACCTCGACGATCTTGCTGACCTCGACCTCCACCGTGAGCTGGTTGAAGGCCACCGAGTGAGCGGTGGCGGCGCCCGGAAGCGCGCTAACGATCGTTTGCCCAAGGGCCTCGAGCTTGCCGTCGTCCATGACGTAAAACCTTAGCGTTCAATGGTGCCGGTGCGCCGGATCTTTTTCTGCAGCAGCAGCACGCCGTAGAGCAGCGCTTCCGCCGTCGGCGGGCAGCCCGGCACGTAGATGTCGATCGGCACGATGCGGTCACAGCCGCGCACGACCGAGTACGAATAGTGGTAGTAGCCGCCGCCGTTGGCGCAGGAACCCATCGAGATGACGTAACGCGGCTCGGGCATCTGGTCGTAGACCTTGCGCAGCGCCGGGGCCATCTTGTTGGTGAGCGTACCAGCCACGATCATCACGTCGGACTGGCGCGGCGAAGCACGCGGCGCAAAGCCGAAGCGCTCGACGTCGTAGCGCGGCATCGAGACTTGCATCATCTCAACCGCGCAGCAGGCAAGACCGAAGGTCATCCACATCAGGGAACCCGTGCGGGCCCAGGTAACCAGGTCGTCGGCCGCGGCCACGAAGAAGCCCTTGTCGGACAGCTCGTGATTGACCTCGAGGAAGAACGGGTCATTGGCGCCGACCGGCTTGCCGGTCGACGGATCCAAAATGCCCTTTGGCGCCGGTGCGACCACCGGACCCAAGGACTGCGTGGGAGGGTTCAATCCCATTCCAGGGCCCCTTTCTTCCATTCATAGGCAAATCCCACCGTGAGCACGGCGAGGAAAACCACCATCGACCAGAAGCCGGTGGCACCGAGCTTCCCGAACGCCACCGCCCAGGGGAACAGGAACGCCACCTCGAGGTCGAAGATGATGAAGAGGATGGCGACCAGATAGAAGCGGACGTCGAACTTCATTCGCGCGTCGTCGAAGGCGTTGAAGCCGCACTCATACGCCGACAGTTTCTCGGGATCCGGCTGCTGGAACGCGACAATGAACGGCGCGATCAGCAGCACGAGGCCGATGAGGCCTGCTACCCCTATAAAGACGACGAGTGGAAGATAGTTCTGCAAAATGCCGCTCATTGGCGAGCCCTTGTTCCCGCGGCCTCGGGACAGCCACGGATTCGTCCGATTTGGAATTATTCTGAGCCTTAGCGCAGTGCACCAATGGGCGCAAGACACGCTGTTTTTAGGCCCTTTACCGCTCCCCGGACGGTGGAAATCCCGGAATCGCCCCGCGTTGGTATGGAGCAGATCGGCCAGCCCAGCAAGGGTGGTCACGATCCAGCAGAGTGGCAGCCCGTGCACAGCTCCAGGCGCTCGTCAGCCGCGTGTCGTCTGCCCGAAATGCCCGGTTTTTCTGGTGCGGCGGCGCGCCCACGCCCACGCGGTGACCAACACGGGAGCTCCCACCGTCACCCAGGCGACATATTGGCCAAACCCAGCCCATAGCAGCGCACTCAGGAGGCCGATGAAGGTCGCCGCCGCCAGCAGGATCGGTGCACCAAAGACACGTATCCACAGGCGCGGACGGTTGATCGAGCCATGCATCACGTCGGGACCGGGGCTCGTTTGGCGAATGCATTAGCGCGGGCGGACGTCCGTCTCCGCCGCCGGGCCAGCCAAAGATAGAGACCGCTGCCGATCACGACAATCGTCAGCACGTCGAGCGCAGCCCAGATCAGCTTGAGCGGCATGCCGCCGTAGTCGCCGAAATGCAGCGGCTGGGAGATCAGGAGCGCCTGGAGGTACATCGGCAGCGCCCGGCTGTCTGCGACCTCTCCCGTTTCACCGTCGAGCAGGACCGGCTTCAGGAGCCGTGAGGTGAGCGGCGTATCCCCGCGCATGAAGGCGGCAAAATGGTGCGTGGAGGTGAATGGCGTCCCTGGAAAGGCGATGAAGGCGATCTCCATGCCCGGGGCAGCCTGCCTTGCGCCTGCGACAACCTTGTCGAGCGAGGCAAGATGCGAAGGCGGCGGCTTGCCGGCATAGGGCGCGACCATGCTGGCGAGCTCGGTGGCCTTCCATTGATTCAGCATCAATTCCGCCCAGGTGTTGACGACACCGGTCAGCCCCACCACCAGCGCCCAGGCCACCGTGACGACCCCGATCAGATTGTGCCAATCGAGCCAGACGACACGGCGGGAGGCGCTGTCGCGGATGGTGGCAAAGCGAAAGCGGCGGGTGAACGGCCAGTACAGCACAACGCCGGAGACGATAGCCACTGAGAACAACAGGCCCATCGCTCCCAGAAACAGCTTTCCGGCCTGGCCGGCGAACATGTCCGTGTGCAGCTTCAGCACGATCAGCATCGGGCCGACGCCGACCGGCCCGAGCAATTTCGTCGACACGGCATCGAAGGCGCGCACGGTGGCATTGTCCGGAGCGCCGTCGGGGGCGCTGTTGGTGAAGGCCATCACGATCCCGGGCTGATCCTTGTCCCAGGAGATATATTGCAGCACCCGGCTAGGGTCGGCAGCGAGCGCGGCGTCGGCGATGCTTTGGGGCGTCGCACGCGCCGCGCTCGCGTGAGCTTCGGGCTGGGGGGCATAGCCCAGGAGCTCATCGATCTCGTGATGGAAGACCAGCGGCAGGCCCGTCACGCAGAGCAGCAGCAGGAACACGGTCGAGACCAGGCTGGTCCAGGTGTGGACCACGGACCAGAGCCTGATCGTGCGCGCTTTCACCTCGGACTCCCCTCGCCTGCCGTTACCACTTGTAGGAGACGCTCGCGGTGACGCGCCGGCGGTCGCCATAGAAGCAGGACGTATCCGATGCGCAGCTCGCGACGTAGATCTTGTCCGTCACGTTGATCACGTTGAGTGCCGTGCGCCAGTTCTGCCATTCGTAGTGGATCGCGAGATCGCCGAGCACGACGGCGGGAACCTCCAGCGTGTTGGCGGCATCGGCCCACGACGAGCCGACATAGCGCACACCGCCGCCGAAGCCGAATCCCGCAAGCGGGCCATCCTTGAAGGTGTAGTCCGCCCAGCCCGACGCCAGCATCTGGGGCGTGTTGGTCGGCGTCTTGCCGACAAGTGTCGGATCGAGGTCCTTGCTGGTGAACAGATGATAGGACGTGAAGGCGCCGACCAGCTTCAGCTCACGTGTGACATTGGCCACCGCTTCGAGCTCGATACCGCGCGAGGTCACCTCGCCGGTCTGGGTTTGCAAGATCGGAACACTGCCCGGCAGCGTCGTCGGCACATTTTGACGGACAAGATCGAACGCCGAGACCGTGAAATAGCCGTCGAATCCCTTGGGCGCGACCTTCAGACCGACTTCTGCCTGCTTGCCGGTCTCCGGCAGGAACAACTGGTTCTGGGCATTGAGGCCGATGATCGGGTTAAAGCTCGTCGCATAGGCCACGTAGGGCGCGATGCCGTTGTCGAAATTGTAGATCAGCCCGGCGCGCCCGCTGAACGTGCTGTCATCGCGACTGCTGACGATGGCGCCGGTGTCACGGGCGGCTTGCGTCGTCTCGACCCAGTCATTGCGGCCGCTCAGCACCAGTGTGAAGTTGCCCAGCTTCATCTGATCCTGAAGATAGGTGCCGGCCTGCTTCTGCGTGATGAGGAAGTTTCGGAACGGAGCGGGTAGTGGAACCTCGCTCAACCCATAGACGGGGTTGAAGACGTTGATCGAGGGCACTCCGAACCCGAAGGCCTGATAGTCGTCGATCTGATAACCCTTCAGGTCGACTCCGAACAGCATCGTGTGCTGCACCGGACCGGTGTTGATGCGGTACTCGAGCTGGTTGTCGAGATCGGCCTGGTTGGCGGTGTCCTTCGCGTACCAATTGTAGCGGCCGAGAGTGGCCGTGTTGATATCGGCCCAACCGTTGCCGACGTAACCGCGATAGGTGATGTCGACATGCGCAAAGCGAGCATTCTGCCGGAACGTCAGGTCGTCGGTGAGATTGCGCTCGAACTGGTAGCCGAGCATCTCCTGCTCGCGCGTGAACTTGTCGACGTTGGGATCACCGACGAAGAAGCTGGTCGGGATCTTACCGAACGGGGCGTTGGTCACCGTGCCCCGGTAAGGCAAGAAGTTGATGCCGCGGGTGTCCTGCCTCGAGGCCGATGCCAGCACCGTGAAGGTCGTGTCGGCATCCGGCTTCCAGGTGACCGACGGTGCAATGAAGTAGTTGTTGTCCGGCGTGAAGTTGACCTGCGTGGCGCCGTTCTGGACCTCGCCGACGACGCGGTAGAATAGCTTGCCGTTCTCGGGGCTGGTCGCGACCGGCCCGCCCACATCGAAGCCGACATAGGCATTGCCGAAATTGTTGACGCCGGTTTCAATGTAGCGGATCGGCTCGGCCGGCGGCATCTTGCTGATGACGTTGACGATGCCGCTCGGGCTCGATCCGCCATAGAGCACTGCCGACGGACCACGCAGCACTTCGACACGCTCCATGTTGAAGGGCTGCAGCTTCCAGCTCGCATAGGACGTATAGAATAGCTGCATGCCGTCGAGGAACAGCCCGACGTCATCCGACTTGAAGCCGCGGATTAGCCACCAATCGTTGCGCGTGTCGGCGCCGAAGGTTCCGGCGCGCACGCCGGCGGTGTAACGCAGCACCTCGTCGAGCTTGTTCGGCTTCTGGTCGCGGATCTGCTCCGCGCCGATGACCGACACCGACTGCGGCGTCTCCATGATCGGCGTGTCGGTCTTGGTGCCGGACGAGCTGCGGCCCGCGACGTAGCCGTGCACCGGGCCGCGCGCGGTCTCGACGAATCCGACGCTCCGCTGCGGCTGGGGCTTTGGGTTGCTGACGGTCCGCACCGAACGCTGTGCGCGGCGCGGAGCGGCCGTCGCCGTGCGGCGGCGCGCTTCCGGTGCCGCAACCGTCACCGGCGGCAGATTCTGTGCGCCGGTCTGCGTGGAAGATTGTGAGAATGATGCTTGCGGAGCCAAGACCCAAGCGGATGCGGTCGCCAACACGGCCGACCGCAGCATACGAAGACTGTTCAACGCGCCACCCCAAACTGCGTAGTTCATTCCTCATGCCGTCAGCCCCACGACGACATGCGTTGTGACGACGCTTTATGTGAGTGAGCGCGATCTCGCTAATTGAAAAGTTCTTAGAAAGACTCTTAGAAGCGATTCAATATTTCCGGAGATTTCCAAGGGATCAGCGTAGAGCCTTCTCGGCCTCGAGCATCTCGGCCGCGATAGCGGTGAGTGCGTCGACCTGCCGCAGCAGTGTACGGAACTCGTCTTCGCTGAGATGTTCCAGCAGGCGGCGGTTGCGCTCCTGCGCGCCGGCGACGACCGCATCATGCGCGGCGAGCCCCGCCTTGGTCAGCGAGACCAGCACCTCGCGACTGTCTTTTGGATTGGCCGACTTCGCGATCAGCTTGCGCGACACGAGGTCTGCGAGCGCGCGGCTGATCTGTCCCTTGTCCTGACCCACGGCCTCGGCAAGACGCGCGACGCTCATCGGCGGCCGCCGGCCGAGCGAGGCCACCAGACCGAACTCAACCGAGGACAATCCGGCGAGGCGCTTGTAGCGCAGCATGGCGCCGCGCTTGAGCAGGTTGGCGAGCACCATCAACCGCGACGACAGCATCACTGTGATCGGCGCCGCCGGCTCGCTTTCGTCCGCTGCGGGCGACGTCGACCCGCCCTTGCCCTGTGTCTTGCTCATGGCCCACCTCTGCCAAGAAAGCCGCGGCCTGCCAAGTCCAGGCCTCGGCGTCCCCCCCCCAACTGCAACTAAGAGGCATCTTGAAAATCGTTGACATTGTCATCGATCTATCGTTGACTTGGTCAACGCTTCAAAGACGACCCGGCCTTGAAGGCCGGGCGGGAGGAACATCATGAGCAACACTCAGCGGGATCGCGATCTCGGCACGGCCTATGCGATGAAGCCGGCGCGCACGCGCACCGAGCTGACCTCTGTCGTCCGTGGCACACCCATGGGTGAACTGCTCCGCCGCTACTGGCATCCGGTCGGCCTCGCCGGTGACGCCACCGACACGCCGAAGAAAGTGCGCGCGCTGGGCGAGGATCTGATCCTGTTCCGCGACAAGCATGGGCGCGTCGGACTCCTGCACGCCCGCTGCTGCCACCGCGGCACCACGCTCTACTATGGCAAGGTCGAGGAAGACGGCATCCGCTGCTGCTATCACGGCTGGAAGTTCGACACCGAAGGCCACTGCCTCGAGCAACCCTGCGAGCCCGACGGCGGCCAGTTCAAGGACAAGGTGCGCCAGCCGTGGTACCCGGTCGAGGAACGCTACGGGCTGATCTTCGCCTACATGGGCCCGGCCGAGAAACGCCCGGTGCTGCCGCGCTACGAGTGCCTGGAGACCATGGACGAGGGCGAGTTCGTCGAAGCGGACGATTCCTCGATCGGCGGCGGCGGGCCCGCGATCATCCCCTGCAACTGGCTGCAGCATTTCGAGAACGTGGTCGATCCCTACCACGTGCCGGTGCTGCACGGCTCGTTCAGCGGTCCGCAATTCACCAACATGATGGCCTCGATGCCGGAGGTGAAGTTCGACAAAACGCCGCGCGGCATTGCCGTACGTTCGATCCGCAAGCAGGACGACGGCAAGGTGTTTTACCGCGTCACTGAAGCCGCCCTCCCCACCTTGCGCGTGGTTCCGAATCCGCGCGTGGCGCAGTTCGCCCGGGTCGAGTCGATCGGCTGGACGCTGCCGATCGACGACACTTCGTTCCGCATCTATGTCGCCGGCCGCGTCAAGAATGCCGGTGACATCGGCCGCATGCGTTCGAAATTCAACGGCAAGTTCTGGTGGGACATGACCGAGGCCGAGCACCAGCAATTCCCGGGCGACTACGAAGCCCAGGTCGGCCAGGGCCCGGTGACCGTCCACTCCGAGGAGCATTTCGGCCAGAGCGACCGCGGCATCCTGATGATCCGCCGGATGCTGAGCGACCAGCTCGAGGCGCTTGCGGCAGGCCGCGATCCGGTGGGTATCTCGTTCGAAGAAGGCGCGCCGGCGGTCGAGTTCGAAGCGGGGAATTACATCCGCGAAGGCTGAGCGGCCGGCTCCATTGAGAGCTGGACCTATGACAACAACAAAGACACATTGGGGGGAAGCGATGGTCGATGTGACGTCACAAGTGCCGGTGCAAACGGCCGCCGCGGCAAAGCCCTCGGCGCGGCGCTACTACGTGCTGGGACTGCTCACCATCATCTATGCGCTGAACTTCCTCGATCGCACGATCTTCAATGTCCTGATCGAGCCGATCAAGAAGGAGTTTGCGCTCAGCGACACCATGATGGGCCTGCTCGCGGGCTTCGGCTTCGCGCTGTTCTACTCCTTGCTCGGCATCCCCATCGCACGCGTGGCCGACCGGCTCAACCGGCGCAACATCGTCGCGATGGCGTTTGCGTTCTGGAGCGCGATGACGGCGCTGTGCGGCGCGGCCTCGAGCGTGACCTCGCTGGCGCTGGCCAGAATCGGCGTCGGCATCGGCGAATCCGCAGGCTCGCCGGCCTCGCAATCGATCGTCGCCGATCTCTTTGCCAAGAACGAGCGTCCGCGCGCGCTCGGCATCTACGCCATCGGCACCTATCTCGGCGTCTTTCTCGGTTATTTCGTCGGCGGCTACGTCAGTCAGCACTATGGCTGGCGGATGGCGTTCTATGTCGCGGGCCTGCCCGGCGTCCTGCTCGCCGCGATCCTGTGGCTGACGATCTCCGAGCCGAAGCGCGGCGCGATGCAGGAGAACTTCGTGCCCGAACCGCTCGGCCCGACGCTGCGCTTCCTCGCCTCGCAACGAAGCTTTGTCATCGTGCTGATCGGCTTCTGCCTCACCACCTACACCAATTACGCGACCGCGGCCTGGATCCCGCCGTTCCTCGCCCGCGTGCATCATCTGTCGAGCGTGGAGATCGGCACCTATGCCGGCACTTTCAAGGGACTCGCTGGCATGGCCGGGACCCTGCTCGGCGGCTTCGTGGTGGCGCAAGTGAGTCGCCGCGACGATCGCTGGAAGCTGTGGGCGCCCGCGATCACCTCAGGGCTCGCCGGGCCCGTGTTCGCGCTGTGCATGCTGACGCAGGATTTCGCGATGATGGTGGCCATGCTGGCGCTCACCTCGTTCCTGGTCGGCTTTCATCTCGGGCCGATCTTCGCGATCGCGCAGACCGTGGCGAAACCCAGCATGCGGGCGCTGGCCTCCGCCCTCATCGCGCTGACCGCGACCTGCTTCGGCCAGGGTGTCGGCCCGCTCGCGGTGGGAATGGTCAATGACGCGCTGAAGGGCAGCTATGGCACCGATGCGGTGCGCTATTCGCTGCTCTCGGCCGCGATCACGACCACCCTCGGCGCCCTCCTGTTCGTCTGGGCGGCCCGCCCGATCAGAGCGGATATCGCTCGCGCTGCGGCCTGAAACCGGTTCCCACGGCCGCCGGGGGCGAAACCAACCCGGCAGCCTCATGAAACCATTTTGCGGAACCGGCGAAACCATCCAGAAACAGATGGTCCGTAAGAGAAGAGCCAACAGACGGCCGCAAAGGCCGTCGGGAGGCTCAGATGAACCACTCAATTCACTCTGCTGATCGTGCGACCCACCTGAAGATCGTGGTGGTGGCGCTGGTGGCTGGTATCGCGGTGGCCGCCTTCGGAATCGCAGCCCGTACCGGTGGCGATTACAGCCAGACCGCCCAGTCGACCCAAGTGATCAAGGCTGGCAAGCCGGTGGTGGTCACCAGCTCGGGCTCCTCGGAGATTCGCTGACGGCGCGAGAAAGGTCCGGTTTGAGACAAAACGGCCGCCTCCGGGCGGCCTTTTGCTTTCTGGCAAAGGCTCAATATCTGCTGGCAAAGATTTGATTTAACAAGAAAATCTATGAAACCGAAGCTCAGCACACGGCCTTTCCGCTAGCACTGGCACGATTCAAACATCGGAAAGGCGCATCGACGGTCCAATGCGGACGCCGTCGAGACCAAGGTTCAAAGCGAAGGGGATGAAGATGTTGCCAAAAATGGCGCGAGAGACGGGGCTCGAACCCGCGACCTCCGGCGTGACAGGCCGGCGCTCTAACCAACTGAGCTACTCCCGCGTGACGCGCAGATGTCCGCGGAACGAGGGGGGACTTAAAGGCGGGACTTGGTGAAGTCAAGGACGTTGCATCGTTAGTCGCAACGTCCGCACTTCTACCAGCGGCGCATGCAGACCATGCTTAACGGTCGCGCCGGCGGCGTAGTCAGTCCAGTCCCGAATCGTCTACGCGTTCCGGAACTTGCGCGGTTTCGAGGCCATCTTCCCTCAGAACACCGGCAAGAAACAAGGAGGCCAGACATGGCGAAGAAGGCAGCCGCTCCAGCCACCATCACGCTCAAGCACCTCGCCGCCGCCATCGCGGAAGGCCAGGAGCTTTCGAAAAAGCATGCCGAGGCGATCCTGACCAACATGGTCGACCTGATCACCAAGCACCTGAAGAAGGGCGACCGTGTCCGGATCGTGGGCCTCGGCATTCTCCAGGTCCGCAAGCGCGCCGCGCGCACCGGGCGCAATCCCGCCACCGGCGAGCCGATCCACATCAAGGCCAGCAAGAAGGTCGCATTCCGCCCGGTCAAGGAACTCAAAGAGGCGATCTGAGCGCTACGTTTCGTTAAGCCTGATCCGGCGTCGCGCGGACCTCAACGCGGCCCCCGGAATGACGCTTTTCTGGTATACCGCCTTGCTCACCTGACCCGGCGGTTTGAACAGAAAATGTCCTCCCTCACCTTCACGCATACCGTGACCGAGCGCTTCCTGCGCTACGTCACCATCGACACCCAATCCGATCCTGAATCTCCCTCCTCGCCCTCGACCGAGAAGCAGAAGGATCTCGGCCGCGTGCTCGTCACCGAGCTCAAGGCCATGGGCGTCACTGATGCCCATCTCGATGACTATGGCTACGTCTATGCGACGATCCCGGCCAACACAGACAAGAAAGTGCCGGTGATCTGCTTCTGCTCGCACATGGACACCTCGCCCGATTGCTCCGGCAAGGACGTCAAGCCGCAGGTCGTGAAGAACTATCGCGGCGGCGACATCACACTATCGGGCGATCCCACCCAGGTGATCCGCTTTGCCGAGCACCCGGCGCTGAAGAACCAGATCGGCAACGACATCATCACCACCGACGGCACCACGCTGTTGGGGGCCGACAACAAGGCCGGCGTCGCCGAGATCATGGATGCCGCGCATTTCTTCATCAACAATCCCGACGTGAAGCACGGCACCATCAAGATCCTGTTCACGCCCGACGAGGAGATCGGCCGCGGCGTCGACAATGTCGACCTGAAGAAGCTGGGAGCCGACTTCGGCTACACCATGGACGGCGAGAGCGCCGGCAGCGTCGAGGATGAGACTTTCTCGGCCGACGGCGCCACCATCACCATCAATGGCGTCAGCGCCCATCCCGGCTACGCCAAGGGCAAGATGGAGCACGCGATCAAGATCGCCGCCGCCATCATCGAGCGGCTGCCAAAGGAAGGCTGCTCGCCCGAGACCACGTCAGGCAAGCATGGTTTCCTGCATCCGATCGGCATTAGCGGCGCGCTCGAGCAGGCGGCGCTCGCTTTCATCGTGCGCGACTTCACCGAAGAGGGCCTGAAGGAGAAGGAGGCCCTGCTCGAAGGCATCGTCAAGGACGTGATGAAGGAGTATCCGCGCTCGACCTACCGGTTCGAGGTCAGAGAGCAGTACCGCAACATGAAGCAGGTGATCGACCGTCACCCGCACATCCTGGAATACGCCATCGAGGCCATCCGCCGCGCCGGCCTGCGTCCGATGCGCACCGCGATCCGCGGCGGCACGGACGGCTCGCGGCTGTCATTCATGGGCCTGCCCTGTCCCAACATCTTCGCCGGCGAGCACGCATTCCACTCGCGCCTGGAATGGGTCAGCCGGCAGGACATGGAGAAGGCGGTACAGACCATCGTGCATCTCGCGATGATCTGGGAAGAGCGCGCGTAGGTTCACCGCGGCAAGACGCGGGGCCCGGCACGGCCCCGCGAGGCAGCGGTAAAGAACACGATGTCCGGGGACTCGTATGAGCTTCTATCAGGACAGGATGTTGCCTTGGCTGACGCATCTCGCGATGCGCCAAGCCCAGCTCGTGCCGTATCGTACCCGGGTAGCATCCGCCGCGACGGGCCGCGTCCTCGCGCTCGGAATAGGTCCGGGGCTCAATCTCGGCTTCTACGGGCCGAGCGTGACGCAAATCATTGGCATTGATCCATCATCAAAGCTGCTGGAGATCGCGCGCGACGCCGGCCGGCGGCACGCAAGCCACCTCGAGCTGATCGAGGGCTCCGCGGAAGCCATTCCGCTGGAGAATGCAAGCGTGGACACCGTCGTGACAACGTGGACGATGTGCAGCATCCCCGACGTCAGTCGCGCGCTCTCGGAAGCGCGGCGCATCCTGAAGCCGGGCGGACAGCTCCTATTCGTTGAGCATGGCCGTGCGCCCGAGGCCAGCGTGCAATGGTGGCAGGATCATTTGACCCCGCCCTGGAAGGTCATCGCGGGCGGCTGCCATCTCAATCGTGCCATCGCGGACCTGATCCGCAGCAACGGTTTCGCCGTCGAGGATCTCAATGTCGGCTACATGCGGGGACCAAAGCCGATGACGTTCATGTATGAAGGTCGGGCCGTCCCACACCCGTAACAACCGCGTTGCCGCGCCCGCAATGATGCCCGAAGACCGGCATCGTCGGCGGGAACGAACCCTCACGATCCAGGTTATCAGTCGCCCCAAGCTCCGGTTCGCGCCGGAGCTTGGTCTTATCGTTTTTGCGCCGCGCCGCCTGTCCTATGTTAACGACGCCCTTCCTTTGATGCTCAAAGATGCGCTCGGGGCGGAACATCGGAGAGCCGCGTGGACCGCAGAACCGCCTGCCTGAACCAGGCCAACGCATTTCGGGAGAAGGCCATCGCCGATCCCGCGCACCATGACCAGTGGATCGACGAAGCCATCAAATGGCTCGAACGGGCGATGGAGGCGAGTTGTCACGTGACGGTCACGGTCGAAGCCAGGGAGGACTGGCTCGTTCAAGACGCGGCAGCCGACGCACTCCTGTCGCAACGATCCGAGCGCCGCGCCTGATCGCATTCTCGTTAAGAGAGTCCAAATTCGCACAACACGAATAAATTTTTCCCGACAGGAAAAACGCCCGCCGCGTTTGTGTCTGGCCAAATCGTGATGGCGGCACGGTTTGCAGGTTCCGTCACGACGTGCGACAATCGGGTATGGTGCTGAAACGGTTCGCCAACGCTCTGGTCATGCTGTTGGTCGCGCTCGGGCTTCTGCTCGCGCCGCTGGCCGCCCCTGCGCTTGCCGTGCCCGTCTCCGGCGCCGCGCACTACCAGAGCATGAAGGGCATGTCAGACGACATGCAAGCGATGTCGGACGACACGCAGGTTATGCCGGGCGACGTGCAGGCTTTGTCGGATGATATGCAAGCGATGGCGGACATGCCGTGCTGCCCAGGACAGACCAAGGGCAAGGATGACGGTCCCTGCCCGTTCGTGGCGCTCTGCCTGCTGAACATCTCGGTCCCCGCGCCGTCTGGAGCTGCTGCGCTGACCGAGCGCCAGGCCCGGCACAGCGCGCTTGTGCTGCGTAATGATCCTCTCGTCGACGGACTCGGCGCAAAGCCGCCCGACCATCCCCCTCGAACCCAGGTCTGATCGGCGTTCACGCGCCTGATGATCCCGCGCGTCTAAGCCGGCGCGCGCAACTGCTGCCTGTCGCCTGGCTGCATTGCGGCTTGTCGCGTGCGGCCCTGGCGGCTCCATCAGACCAATCGAGGAATTGAATTCATGACAACGTTCAACGTCGCGCGCGCCGCCGTGGCCGTGCTGATCGGCGCTGCCCTCACGGGTACTGCGCATGCCGAAATCAAGAATTACGAGTTCCGGCTCGTTCAGCCGACCGTAAAGGCCGGAGACGATCGCATCGTGGCGGTGCGACTTGTCGACAAGACCACCGGCAAGGCCGTGCCCGACGCGGTGGTCTTCGCCAGCCGGCTCGACATGGCTCCGGACGGCATGCAGGAGATGGCCACCAAGGTCACGCCCATGCCGGCGACCGAGCTCGGCACCTACCGATTCAAGGCGACCTTCGGCATGGCTGGACGATGGCAGCTTTCGCTTGGCGCCAAGGTGCAAGGCGAAACCGGAACGGTCGAAAATAAGCTCGTCGTCACGGCCGAGCAATGAGCCGCAACCGCCTCATCGGCACTGCTGCTGCGATCCTCGCAGCGGCAGGTGTCGCGCTGTTCGCCGGCAGCAACTTGCCGCCGAACGTCGGCCCCTTGCTGTCCGCTGCCGGTGCAGCGGACGCCAGCGCCCCGCTCTACTATCAGGACCCCGACGGCAAACCGCTTTATTCGCCGACGCCGAAGAAAACCGAGGACGGCCGCGACTATGTCGCCGTGCCGGCGACCGCCGATACGCCCGACCAGCCAGCAACGATGACCGCGGCCAAGAACTCGGCAAAGGCGCAGAGCGATCGCAAAGTCAAATATTACCGCAACCCGATGGGCCTGCCCGACACCTCCCCGGTGCCGAAGAAGGACTCGATGGGGATGGACTACATTCCCGTCTATGAGGGCGACGATAGTGACGACGGCTCAATCAAACTGTCGCCCGGCAAGATCCAGCGCACCGGCGTCAAATCGGAGCCGGTGGTGAGGCGGCTCGTGAAGTCGCTGATCCGGGCGCCAGGGACCGTCCAGGAGGACGAGAGACGCGTCTCGGTGGTCGCGCTGCGCTTCGAGGGATTCGTCGAGAGCGTCGCCAACGTCACGACGGGCGATCACGTCCACAAGGGGCAACCGCTCATGAACGTGTACAGCCCGGCGCTGTCCAGCGCCGCCGCCGAATATCTCTCCGCCATCAACGCCGGCGCGACCGGGAAGGAGCTGAAGGGCGCGCGCCGCAGGTTGGAAAATCTGGCCACCCCGGAGCCGGCCATCAGGGAGCTCGAACGCACCCGGGAAATCTTGCTGTCGATTCCCTGGCTCGCGCCGCAGGACGGCGAGATCCTGGAGCGCAACGCCGTGAACGGCATGCGTGCGGGCCCCGGCGACGTCCTGTTCAGGATCGCCGACCACCGTCTGGTTTGGGTGCTCATCGATGTCGCAGAGCGCGATCTGGCGCAGGTCGCTGTCGGCACGAAGGTAACCGTCAGGCCGCGCGCGCTCGCCAGCCAGAGCTTCGGCGGCACGGTGGCGCTGATCTATCCTCATCTCAACGCAGCGACGCGCACGGCGCGGATTCGGATCGAGGTGCCCAATCCCGATGAACTGCTGCGACCCGAGATGTATGTCGATGCGGAGATCGAGGTCGGCACGCCGGGACCGGTGCTGGCGGTGCCGGAAAGCGCCGTGCTCGACAGCGGAAGCCGCCAGGCCGTCCTGGTCGACAAAGGCGAAGGGCGCTTCGAGCCGCGCGAAGTGAAGCTCGGTCGTCGGGGCGGCGGCTTCGTCGAGGTTGCCCAAGGCGTGTCGGAAGGCGAGGCCGTCGTCACCTCGGCAAACTTCCTGATCGATGCCGAGAGCAATCTGAAGGCTGCACTGAAGGGATTTTCCGAGGCGAACGAGAAACCGGCCGAGCCGGCGGTAGGCAGCATGGAGGCGCGCCCGTGATCGCACGCGTCATCGCCTGGTCGGCGCGCAACCTGCTGCTGGTGCTGTTCGGTACCGGCTTCGCCGCTGCCGCCGGAATCTACGCGCTCGTCCATCTGCCGCTCGACGCCATCCCCGACCTCTCCGACACGCAGGTCATCGTCTACACGGAGTATCCTGGGCAGGCGCCGCAGGTGATCGAAGACCAGGTCACCTATCCGCTCGCTACCGCGATGCTCACGGTCCCGAAATCCAAGGTCGTGCGCGGATTCTCCTTCTTCGGAGTTTCCTTCGTCTACGTGATCTTCGAGGACGGCACCGACATCTATTGGGCGCGCTCCCGCGTTCTCGAATTCCTCAACAGTGCGACGTCGCGGCTGCCGGCAGGCGTGACGCCGACCATCGGCCCGGACGCGACCGGCGTCGGCTGGGTCTACCAGTACGCGGTGATGTCCAAGGAACTGAATCTGGCCGAGACAAGGACGATTCAGGACTGGAATCTCAAATTCGCGCTCGCGAAGGCCGAGGGCGTCGCGGAGGTCGCGAGCGTCGGCGGCTTCGTCAAGCAGTACAATGTGATCCTCGACGCACAGCGCATGCGAGACCTCGGCATCACCATGCAAAAGGTCCGGGACGCGATCCGCGCCAGCAACGCCGACGTCGGCGGGCGTACCGTCGAGCTGTCGGAGTTCGAATACGTCATCCGCGGAAAGGGCTATCTGAAGAGCATCGACGATCTCGGCAACATCGTCCTCAAGACGGACAAGGGCACGCCCGTGCTGCTGCGGGACGTCTCCCGGGTCGAACTGGGGCCGGACGAGCGGCGCGGCATCACCGAGCTCAACGGCGATGGAGAAGTCGCCAGCGGGATCGTGCTGCAGCGCTTCGGCATGAACGCGCTCGACGTGATCGAGAACGTCAAGAAGCGGTTCAAGGAGATCGCCACCAGCCTTCCGAAGTCGGTCGAGGTCGTTCCTGTCTACGACCGGTCGAACCTGATCTACGCCGCCATCGATACGCTCAAGCACACGCTGGTCGAGGAAAGCGTGGTCGTCGCGCTGGTGTGCATCGTCTTCCTGCTGCACGTCCGCAGCGCGCTCGTCGCCATCCTGATGCTGCCAGTCGGCGTGCTGATGGCCTTTGGCGCGATGAAGCTGCTCGGAATCGGCTCCAACATCATGAGTCTCGGCGGCATCGCGATTGCGATCGGCGCCATGGTCGATGCCGCTATCGTCATGATCGAGAACGCCCACAAACACCTGGAGCGCGCCGAGCCCGGCAGGTCGCGGATCGCGATCCTGATCGATGCCGCCTCAGAGGTCGGGCCGGCGCTGTTCTTCAGCCTGCTGATCATCACCGTGTCGTTCATGCCGATCTTCACGCTGGAATCGCAGGAAGGCCGGCTGTTCAGCCCGCTCGCCTTCACCAAGACCTTCGCAATGGCCGCGGCGGCGCTGCTGTCGGTCACACTGGTGCCGGCGCTGATGGTGATCTTCGTCCGGGGACGGATCGTTCCCGAGCACAGAAACCCGCTCAACCGGTTGCTGATCTGGATCTACCGCCCGGTTATCAAGGGCGTGCTGCGCGCGAAGACCCTCGTCGTCCTGATCGCGATCGGAGTGCTCGCCGTCACGATCTGGCCCGCACGTCAGCTCGGCACCGAGTTCATGCCGAACCTCAACGAAGGCACGCTGCTCTACATGCCGACGACGCTGCCCGGCATCTCGGTCACCAAGGCGGCCGAACTGATGCAGACGCAGGATCGGATCATCAAGTCGTTTCCGGAAGTGGAGTCCGTCTACGGCAAGGCCGGCCGCGCGTCGACGTCGACGGACCCGGCGCCGACCGAGATGTTCGAGACCGTCGTCAATCTCAAACCAAGGAAGCAGTGGCGGCCAGGCCTCACGATAGACGGGCTGATCGCCGAGATGGACAAGGCGCTGCAATTCCCAGGCGTGTCGAACGCGTGGACGATGCCGATCAAGGCGCGCATCGACATGCTCTCGACCGGCATCCGGACCCCCGTCGGCGTCAAGGTCATCGGCACCGATCTCGTCGAGATCGACAGGCTGGCCAAGCAGATCGAGCAGGTGCTGCGGGCGGTGCCCGGGACCTCGTCCGCCTACGCGGAGCGCAGCATCGGCGGCTACTACCTGGAAATCACGCCCGATCGCTCCGCGCTGGCCCGCTACGGAATTATGGTCCAGGACGTCCAGGACACGATCGCGACCGCGCTCGGCGGCCAGGCGGTCACCACCACCGTCGAGGGTCGCCAGCGCTTCACGGTCAACATGCGCTATCCGCGCGATCTCAGGGACAATCCGAAGAAGATCGCAAGCGACATCCTCGTTCCCATGCCGGCCGGCGGTGCGGTCCCGCTCGCCGAAGTCGCGACCGTCCAACTCGCACGCGGTCCGACATCGATACGGACGGAGAACGCACAGCTTGCGACCTACATCTATGTCGACATCCGCGACCGCGACCTCGGCGGCTACGTCACTGAGGCGCAGCGCGCGGTGCAGGCGAGCGTCCAGTTCCCGCCGGGCTATTACGTGGTCTGGAGCGGACAGTATGAATATCTCGAGCGGGCCATGGCCCGTCTGAAGATCGTCGTGCCGGCGACGCTGCTCATCATCTTCCTGCTGCTGTACCTCAATTTCCGCTCGCTCACCGAGACCCTGATCGTGATGCTGTCGTTGCCGTTCGCCCTCGTCGGCGGGCTGTGGCTGATGCGGTGGCTCGGCTTCAGCCTCTCGGTCGCGGTCGCCGTCGGCTTCATTGCGCTTGCCGGCGTGGCCGCCGAGACCGGCGTAGTGATGCTCATCTACCTCAACCAGGCACTTGCCGAGATCAGGGCGCGCTGCGCGCTCGAAGGCCGGGCCATGAGCCGCGGCGACCTCTACGACGCCATCATGGAAGGCGCCGTCGAGCGCGTCCGGCCGAAGATGATGACGGTGGTCGCGATCATGGCCGGCCTGCTTCCGATCATGTGGAGCAGCGGCACAGGGTCGGAGATCATGCAGCGCATTGCAGTGCCGATGATCGGCGGCATGATCTCGTCGACGCTGCTGACGTTGATCGTCATCCCGGCGATCTTCGGGCTGGTCAAGGGCTTCCGTTTGCCTCCTGCGGGCAAACCACGACCGCCGGCGAAGTCGAAAGCGATCGTCACGAAATTGCGAATCCCGGAGCCTGCCAAATGAGGTGAGCCAATGATGCACGACATGATGTCGGGAATGATGGGCTACATGGGGCTTACGGCCGTCCTGATTGTCCTCGTTCTTTTGTTAGGGGCGGCAGCGTTGATCAAATACCTGTTCTTCTCAAACCGGAGAGATTGAACATGCATCGCATTCTATTTGCGGCTCTCGCGGCTATCCTCGCCTCCCCGACGGCCCGCGCGCAACAGGACAGCATAACTCGCGGGGAGCACGATTTTCGCGTCTGTGCGGCATGTCACTCACTCGAGACAGACCGCAACATGACGGGGCCAAGTCTCGCAAACCTCTGGGGCAGAAAGGCGGGAAGCCTGCCGAGCTTCGACCGCTACTCCGACGCGCTGAAAGCTTCGGCGATCATTTGGGACGACCGCTCGCTGGATGCTTGGTTGACCGATCCCGCGCGGATGGTGCCGGACAACGAGATGCCGTTTGAGGGCATCAAGGACTCACGCGTTCGCGCCGATCTACTGGC
Source organism: Bradyrhizobium sp. ISRA430 (assembly GCF_029909975.1). Taxonomy (NCBI): domain Bacteria; kingdom Pseudomonadati; phylum Pseudomonadota; class Alphaproteobacteria; order Hyphomicrobiales; family Nitrobacteraceae; genus Bradyrhizobium; species Bradyrhizobium sp. ISRA430. Next base: position 764,295 of record NZ_CP094516.1, on the reverse strand, counting down.
GTTCCTCAAGGAGGCCACCAAACCGGGGGCCGCGCCGGAGCGAACTGCGCAAAACCGCATGAACGGGATGGGCGGCATGATGGGAGGGATGATGGGCGGCGGGCGCGCGCCCAATCTGAAGGCCCTTGATCCCACACAGCGCGTGACCGGCATCAGTCATTGTCGCGACACCTATCGCGTGACAACGGCCGACGGCAAGACGCGCCCCTACTGGGAGCGCAATCTGCGTCTGAAAACGGATTCCAGCCAGGACGGACCGCAGAGCGGCGCGCCCGCTATCGTGTCAGCCGGAATGATGGGTGATCGGGCGGACGTCATTTTCGCTGCGCCAAGCGAAATCTCCAAGACGATAGAAGATCACTGCTGAGCTCTTGGTTGGTCTCGACCACGAATTACAAGCTACAGATTGTCTAAGCCGGAAGGAATATCGACATGAAGTTCATCGCTGCAATAGTCATTTTCCTTGTCTCGGCATCGCTGTGGGCGCAGACACCCTATGCCGGGATGCAGCTCCGCCAGATAAAGGCGCTCTCGGATCAAGAGATCGCAGACTTGCGCGCTGGCCGCGGCATGGGATTGGCGCTCGCTGCCGAGATCAACGGCTATCCTGGGCCTTCCCATGTTCTTGAGCTTGCGGACCGTTTGGGGTTGACCTCCGAGCAACGGGGCAAGGTGCAGGAGATGTTTGCCGCCATGAGGTCTGAAGCGATCCCTCTCGGAAGCCGGCTGATCGACAAGGAAGGCGAGTTAGACCAGCAATTCGCCAGCGGAAGCGTAACCCCCGAAAGCCTCAGAGCGGCGACGGCCGCAATCTCATTCATTCAGGGCGAGCTTCGAAACGCACATCTCAAGTACCATCTGCTTACGCGGGCCGTTCTCGACAAGCCTCAATTGGATAGGTACGCCGAATTGCGCGGCTACGCGGGAGGCGCATCGATGCACCACCACCACGAGGAATAACGAACCCTAGCGGCCTAACGGACGTTCCTATCCGCCGGCGCGACTTGTTCCAGCAGGTCACGACATCAACCGGGGTTTGTTCTAGGCTGGAGCGATGTTCAGCTCCATTCGGGAGTGCCGTACCACGACAACCGCTCCCTGAAGCGCGAGGCCGGCCATGATGGCAGCCACGATGACATCGGGCCAGCCCGTACCGGTCCCGAACACGCCGAGCGCGGCCAGCAGCACGGCGATGTTTCCGAGCACGTCATTGCGGGTGCATATCCAGGCGGAGCGCATATTGGAGTCGCCCTTGCGATAGGCCCATAGCAACCCGAACGAAGCAGCGTTCGCGGCAAGGGCGGCCACTCCGACCGCACCCATGGCGAATGCGTTCGGCAGCGTGCCGTGGGCGGCGTGCCAGACGACCGTACCGACGACCCAGAGCCCAAAGGCGCCCATCGTCAGCCCCTTCGCAAGGGCCGCTCCAGCGCGATAACGCAGCGCCATCCCGACCACAAAGAGGCTGATGGCGTAGTTCGCGGAGTCTCCCAGGAAATCGAGAGCGTCCGCCTGAAGCGAGGCCGATCCGGCGGCAAGGCCCACTCCGATTTCGGCCAGGAACATGACTGCATTGACGGCAAGCACCACCCATAGCACGCGGCGATAGGCCCCTTTGTCGCGATGGCGATCGAGATTCAGCGGTGGGGGTGAACAGCAGGCGTCGGCCATGCCGGTAGGATAAGACGATCGTGTTACCCGGACAATTGCGGCGTTCTGCCCCCGCGACATCGAGTTCCCCACACGTAACATTATTGCGGGTCGACACTGTTCCCGCCGCCATGCTACCGCATGCGGATCGAAAACCTGAGTGATGTCGTGACTTCGATCCGAAGGCCTCGAGGATTCTTTCACCCGCGCAATTGGCGCGGGCTTGTGGCCGTGTTCGTTTCGACCATGTACCTGCTCGCGGGCGCGCTGCATGGTGCGCTTGACATCGACGTGACCAGTCCCTCCGGCGGCTCGGAGATCGCTTCGATCCTCGACAATGGCCCTGCTGGACATGGCGACCATAAGGCCGTCGCCGGCCATCACTGCCACGGTTGCTTCTCGGTCGCGGTGGTCCAGCCGGCGCAGCCGGACGGCGTTGCCGACCTCCCTGCGGAGCCGCCGCTGCCGCTTCAAGCCGCGCTTGCCGGCATTGCGCCCGATACGGACTCCCCGCCTCCCAAGCATCTGACCTGAGCGGATAGCCGGGCGCCGCATGCGCCCATCGGTCCTCCTTCACAGGTCGTATTCATGTTTTGCAGGCGAACGGCCGCGCGCATGGCATGCGCGATGGCTTTTCTCATCAGCCCATTCCTTGTGCTGACGTCACACGCCCAGACCCTGACGATGCGGGGAGCGCTGACGCGCGCGCTCGCGGCCAGCCCGCGGCTCACCGCGGCCGAGCGCGACGTCGGCATCGCGACGGGCCAGCGCATCCAGGCCGGAGCGCTGCTCAATCCGGAACTGTCCTATGAGCAGGACAACTCGTTCGGCTCCGGCATCTACCGCGGCACAAAATCGGCCGAAACCACCCTCCAGATCAGCCAGGCCTTCGAGCTGTTCGGCAAGCGCGAGGCGCGGATCACCGCCGGTGCGGCCGGCGTCGAGGTCGCTGCGATCCAGCGCAAGGCCATCAGGCTCGAGGTGCTGTCGGAGACCGCGATCGCCTTCCTCAACGTGCTCGGCGCGCAGCGGCGCATCCAGATCCTAGACGAGCAGATTGCCGCGATCGACCGGCTGACGCCGCTCTTGCGCCGTCGCGTCGAAGCCGGCGCCTCCTCGCCCGCCGAAACCGGCCGCGCCGAGGTTGCCTCTGCGCTGGTCAAGGCCGATCGTGAGCGTCTCAAGGCAACCTTGGCCAGCGCTCGACGAGAGCTTGCCGTGCTGATGGGCGATCCCGCGGCGAAATTCCAAGAGGTCTCCGGCCGGCTCGACACCACCGGACGCCCGCCCTCGTTCAAGTCGGTGGTCGCCGCGATCGACGCCAATCCGCAGCTTGTGCGCTGGACCGCGGTCTATGCGCAGCGCAATGCCGAGTTGCTGCTGGCGCGGCTGAAACCCTATCCGGACGTGCGGATCGCCGCCGGCTGGCGGCATTTCAACGAAACCAATGACGACGCGGTGCGCCTCACCGTCTCGGTGCCGATTCCGGTGTTCGACCAGAACCAGGGCAATATCCTCTCGGCGCAGGAGAGTCTTGCCAAGACCCGCGCCGAGCGCGAGGCCAACCGCAACACGCTGATCGTGGTCGCGGGCCGTGCCTACGACTCGCTCGAGGGCTCGCTGCGCGAGCTTGCCGTGTTGCGCGAGACCGCGATCCCGAAGGCGACTGAAGCTGCGGAAGCGATCTCGCAAGGCTACGGCCAGGGCCGCTTCACGCTGCTCGAAGTGCTCGACGCCCAGGCAAGCGTCACCCAGGCGCGCCTGCGCGAGCAGGAGGCGCTGCAGAATTTCCACGCCGGCGTTGCGACCATTGAAGGCCTCGTCGGCAATCCCTTCACGCTCGCCCGGGAGAGCGCAAGATGAAGACGTCATCCGCCATCCTCGTCGCACTCATCGCCGCCGCGCTCGGCGCCTACGGCTACGCGATGCTCGCGCCCGCCAGGGTCGAGCCGACAGCTCACAACGAGGAGAGGAAGCCCGGGAAGCCGAACGAACACGTCGAGCAGGACGAGCACGGCGCCGACCGCATCCGGATCTCCGACGTCAAGCTCGCTGCCGCCGGCGTGGTCCTGGCCGAGGCCGCAAGCGCCACGCTGACGGACACCCTCGCCTTCAACGGTACCTTGCACGCCAACCAGGAAGCAGTGGTGCAGGTGACGCCGCGTTTTCCCGGCATCGCCAAATCAATCCAGAAGCGCATCGGCGACAAGGTTGCCAAGGACGACCTGCTCGCCGCGATCGAGAGCAACCAGAGCCTAACGGTTTACGAGCTCAAGGCGCCGATCGGCGGCACCATCATCGAGCGGCAGATCTCGCTTGGCGAATACGCCTCCGAGCAGAAGCCGGCCTTCGTCGTCGCCGACCTCTCCACCATCTGGGTCGATCTCTCGATCTATCGCCAGGACCTCCGGCGCGTTCGCCTCGGCGACGCGGTGCTGATCGATCCGGACGACCGCCGCGGCGAGATCCAGGGCACGATCTCCTACCTCGCGCCGATCGGCTCGAGCGAGACTCAGACCGCGCTCGCACGCGTCGTCTTGCCAAATCCCGACGGCAGGCTGCGGCCCGGGCTGTTCGTCACGGCGCGGCTGATCCTGGCCGCGCGCAACGTTGCCGTCGCGGTTCGAAAGGCCGCGATCCAGACGCTGGAGAACAGAACGATCGTCTTCGTTCGCGAGGACGGTGACAAGATCGAGGCGCGCCCGGTCGAGCTCGGCGAGTCCGATCCGAAATTCGTCGAAATCCGCGCAGGCCTTTCCGCAGGCGAGCGCTACGTTGCCGAGAACAGCTTTGTCGTGAAGGCGGAGATGGGCAAGGGAGAGGCCGATCATGATTGAGCGTCTCCTCGCCTTCTCCATCCGTCAGCGCTGGTTGGTGGTTCTTCTCACGCTCGCGGCCGGCGCCTTCGGCGCCTCGAATTTCGCACGCCTGCCGATCGATGCGGTCCCGGATATCACCAACGTCCAGGTCCAGATCAATACGAACGCTCCCGGCCTCTCCCCGCTCGAAGCCGAACAGCGTATCACCTTTCCTATCGAGACCGTGATGGGCGGCCTGCCCAGGCTCGACTATACGCGCTCGATCTCCCGCTATGGCCTGAGCCAGGTCACGGTCGTGTTTCAGGAAGGCACCGACGTCTACTTCGCCCGCCAGCTCGTGGGCGAGCGCATTCAGCAGGTGAAGGATCAACTGCCTGCCGGAACCGAGGTCGCGGTGGGACCGATATCGACCGGTCTCGGCGAAATCTACATGTACACCGTCAGCGCCATGCCGGGCGCGAAATCGGCGAATGGCCGCGAGTACACGCCAACCGAGCTCCGGACCATCCAGGACTGGATCATCAAGCCACAGCTCCGTACCGTCCCCGGTGTGGTCGAGGTCAACTCGATCGGCGGCTACGAGCGACAATTCCACGTGCTGCCAAATCCGGGCCGGCTGATGGCCTACAATTTTGGCTTCCAGGACGTGCTCACCGCCCTAGCTGCCAACAATGCCAATGTCGGAGCCGGTTACATCGAGCGCAACGGCGAGCAATATCTGGTCCGTGCGCCCGGCCAGGTCGCAACCATCGATGAAATCCGCGATATCGTCATCGGATCCCGCGGCGGCGTGCCGGTTCGCGTTCGCGACGTCGCCGACGTCCAGGAAGGCAAAGACCTGCGGACCGGCGCGGCATCCGTCGACGGCCAGGAGACCGTGCTGGGCACAGCGATGCTGTTGATCGGCGAAAATAGCCGCTCTGTCGCGCAGCGGATCGCGGCCAAGCTGCGCGAGATCGCGAAGTCGCTGCCGGATGGCGTCGTCGCGCACGCGGTCTATGACCGGACGCATCTCGTGGAAGCGACGATCGAGACGGTTCAGAAGAACCTTTTGGAGGGAGCCGCCCTCGTCATTGCCGTCCTGTTCCTCGTCCTCGGCAACATCCGCGCGGCTCTGATCACCGCCTGCGTCATTCCGCTGTCCATGCTGCTGACGATCACCGGCATGGTCGAGACCAGGGTCAGTGCCAATCTGATGAGCCTCGGCGCGATCGACTTCGGCATCATCGTCGACGGCGCCGTCATCATCGTCGAGAACTGCCTGCGCCTGCTTGCGCAAGAGCAACAAAGGCGGCGACGCCTGTTGTCGCTCACGGAACGGACCGAAACGATCCGCGCCGGAGCCAGCGAAGTCATCAAGCCGAGCCTGTTCGGGACGCTCATCATCGCAGTGGTCTATCTCCCGGTCCTGACGCTGACCGGCACCGAGGGCAAGATGTTCACGCCGATGGCGCTCAGCGTGCTGATGGCGCTGGCTGGCGCCGCGCTGCTGTCCGTCACCTTCGTTCCTGCCGCGATCGCGATCCTGGTCAGCGGCAAGGTCTCGGAGAAGGAGAACATCTTCATGCGCGGTGCGAGGCGGGTCTATGTCCCGCTTCTCGACCGGGTCATCCGTCACCATGCCGGCGTCGTCCTCGCCGCTCTCGTGATCGTGGCCGGCAGCCTGTTTGCCGCAACCCGGATGGGCGGCGAATTCATCCCGAATCTGGATGAGGGAGACGTGACGATCGAGGCGATCCGGATTCCCGGAACCAGCCTGACGCAAAGCGTCGAGATGCAGCTTCGGCTCGAGAGCACACTCAAGCGGGTCCCTGAGGTCGCCACCGTGTTCTCCAAGCTCGGCATCGCGGAGGTTGCCAACGATCCGATGCCGCCCAACGCCGGCGATACCTACGTCATGCTGAAGCCAAAGGAGCAATGGCCCGACCCCGACAAGTCCAAGGCCGATGTCGTCGAGGAGCTCGAGCGCGTCGCCAACACGCTGCCGGGCACGACCTACGGCATGACGCAGCCGATCCAGATGCGCTTCAATGAACTCATCGCGGGCGTGCGCAGCGACGTCGGCGTCAAGATATTCGGCGACGACCTCGATATCCTGCTCGGAATCGCGCAGCAGGTGCAATCCGTCCTGCGTGGCATTGAAGGCGCCGCCGACATCAAGACCGAGCAGGTCGCGGGCCTGCCGATCCTGACCGTCAAGCTCGACCGGCAAGCGCTGTCGCGTTACGGCCTCAGCGTCGCCGACGTACAGAACGTGGTCGAAATCGCGGTCGGCGGAAAGCCTGCAGGCAAGCTCTACGAGGGCGATCGCCGCTTCGATATCATCGTGCGCTTGCCGGAGGACCTGCGTGCCAACCTTGATGCCATCAAGGCCATCCCCATTTCCCTGCCCCCCGCACCAGAGAGTACGGCACTGACCAGGACAGCGTGGACGGGAGCAACCGGCGCGGCGCTGCGTTACGTACCGCTCTCCTCGCTGGCCACGGTGGAGGTCGCGCCGGGACCGAACCAGATCAGCCGCGAGAACGGCAAGCGCCGCGTCGTGGTCGCAACGAACGTCCGCGGACGCGATCTCGGCTCCTTCGTCGCTGAAGCCGAGGCCGCCGTAGCGCAAAAGGTGAAGATGCCGCCGGGCTACTGGATCGGCTGGGGCGGACAGTTCGAGCAGCTTGTTTCCGCGACCAAGCGGCTGACGATCGTCGTGCCGGTGGCGCTGCTCCTGGTGTTCCTGCTGCTGTTCATGAGCATGGGCTCTGCCGCCGATGCGCTGCTGGTGTTCAGCGGCGTACCGCTGGCGCTGACCGGAGGTGTTGCAGCGCTGCTGCTGCGCGGCATCCCGCTGTCGATCAGCGCCGGCGTCGGCTTTATCGCCCTGTCGGGCGTAGCCGTGCTCAACGGCCTCGTCATCATCGCCTTCATCGAGCGGCTGCGCCGCGAGGGACGCTCCGTCGCGGACGCGGTGCGCGTGGGCGCGCTGACGCGCCTGCGCCCGGTGCTGATGACCGCGCTGGTCGCCTCACTCGGCTTCGTGCCGATGGCGCTCGCCACCGGCGCCGGCGCCGAGGTGCAGCGGCCGCTTGCGACCGTGGTGATCGGCGGCATCATCTCCTCGACCATGCTGACGCTGCTGGTGCTGCCGGCGCTTTATGTGCTGTTCCGCCGCGACGGAACGAGCGAAGCGCCTACAATGGGCGCGGATTTGGCCGCTTCGGAGGAGCGATAGACGTGGCAAGCCACGATCATCATGCCGGTCATCACGATGACCATGCCGGCCACGCACAAGGTCATTATCATGGCCATGATCACAGCCACGGCCATGCCCATGCGCCGGCCAATTTCGGCAAGGCTTTCGCAATCGGCATCTCGCTCAACACCGCGCTGGTCGTGGCCGAGGCAGTGTACGGCTATATCGCCAATTCCACTGCACTGCTCGCCGATGCCGGCCACAATCTCAGCGACGTGCTCGGCCTGGTCGTGGCCTGGGGGGCTTCGGTGGCCTCAAAGCGCGCGCCGAGCGGCCGTTTCACCTATGGCCTGCGCGCGTCCACCATTCTCTCGGCACTGGCCAACGCGGTGTTCCTGCTGGTCGCGACCGGCGCGATCGGCTGGGAAGCGATCTTGCGCCTGCGCGAGCCCCAGCCGATCGCCGGCGTGACCGTAATGGTGGTCGCCGGCATCGGCATCCTGATCAATGGCGCCACAGCCATGCTGTTTGCGCGCGGGCGGAAAGACGACATCAACATCGAAGGCGCCTTTCTGCACATGGCCGGCGACGCCGCGGTCTCGCTCGGCGTCGTCGTCTCGGCGGCGCTGATCATCTGGACCGGCTGGCTCTGGCTGGATCCCGTGACCAGCCTCGCGATCTGCGCCACCATCCTCTGGAGCACGACCAGCCTGCTGCGCAGTTCCATCGACATGTCGATGGCCGCCGCGCCGAAGGGGACCGACCTCGATGCCATCAGGGCATTCCTCCTGAACCGCCCCGGCGTATCAGCGATCCACGATCTCCATGTCTGGCCGATCTCGACCACCGAGACGGCGCTGACCTGTCACCTCGTCATGCCCGGCGGCGCTGCGGGCGATGCATTCCTGATGGAAACGGCGCAGTTGCTGAAGACCTCCTTCCGCATCGGCCACACCACGCTTCAAGTGGAGACGGGAGCCGACAACGGCTGCGCGCTCGCGCCGGATGATGTGGTGTGAGGGGTTCGCTCAGCCCGGGCATGACGGCAGAGAACATAGCGTAAGAACGCATCCACATCGTCATTGCGAGCGCAGCGAAGCAATCCAGTCTGTCACCACGGCGGCACTCTACTTCGTAATGACGGCGCGGCGTGAGCAGCGGCCTCTACGCCGCCTTCGCCGTGACGGTCCAGATCGCCCCCTGCAAGGCCACCGACTGCCCTTTCACGAACGGCGCGAGCGTCTCGCGGATCGAGGCCTTGGCGGCCGCATATGTCTCCGGCGGGTGGCCCTGAAGCGCGCGGCTGGCGGGGCCAATCTGCAAGGCACCGTCGACGGCCGCTTCGAGCCCGCCGCCGATCGCTATGTCCATCGCGAGATTGTGCGGCTCCATCGCCACATCGACGAAGCCGGCGCCTCTGAGGATGCGCATCACGCGCTCCTCCGACGCGAAGGCGAACGGACCGGGCTCCTCGGGCCCGACCGGCGGCATCTTCGGCACGTGTTTGTAGACCGCCATCAGCGGTGCCATCATCCAGGGGTTTTCGCGCGGCTCGCGCCAGCAGATGAAGGCCAGCCGCCCGGTCGGCTTCAACGCACGACGAAGGTTGGTGAAGGATGCGATCGGATCGGCGAAGAACATGACGCCGAAGCGCGAGGCCAGGAGATCAAAGCTCGCCGGCTCGAACGGATAGACCGTCGCATCCGCGAGCGCGAAATCGAGCGGTAGGCCTTTGGGCGCCAGCGCACGCGCCTGCGACAGCATCGGGTCTGATACGTCGAGGCCGAGCGCGAACCCGTTCGGCGCCACCGCTTTCGCGAATGCGAAGGTCGTCGCACCGGAGCCGCAGCCGACATCAAGGACGCGCTCGCCCGGCCTGGGCTTGGCGCGGTCGATCAGCACGTCAGCGATCGGCCCGAGCAAACTCTCCTGCGCCGCATGGCGATCGGCCCAGCGCTGCCCGCTCGGTCCGTTCCAATAGGCGATCTGGTCGGCGTTCTCCGCGTGTCCGCTTGGCTGTTCCATGGAAGTCCCTCCGGCAACTTGGTCGAACGACCCCGATGCCGAAATACAAAGACGCCGTCAACTGACGGCGGCCTCTTCGGTCCACCTGTCAGCGAGACGTTCTTGCGCTCACGCCGCGCGGCACGGCGTCAGAGGTTGAGAGACGGCGAGAGGATTTAACTGCCGACCTGCGCTACGCCGATCATTCGGCCGCCAGCGAGACTCCGGTACGCTTCGCAAGGACACGGCGGAAGTCCGTTGCCAGCTCGTCGTAGTAGTGAGCAAGCTCCTCGTAAAAGGCCCGACCGGCCTCATCAGGAGCTTCTTGAGCCGCTTTCATGCAGTGGGCGGCTTTGGCCTCGTACCTTTCCAGCTTGATGCGAAGATCACTCATCTCGGCGATACTCCACGCTGATGCAGGGAGCCAAAACCGTGGTTCGGACGGCGATCGAAAAGATGACCGAAAAAAGGTAATTTTGGACGTCCCGAAGGCCTCTTTCGGGCGTCGGGCCCCAGGCTCGGCGAGGAAGGACGGCCGCCGGCTGCCTAGTGGGCCGATCAATCGGGCCGTGGTTGCCTCATCAGCCGCAGCTCGCTGAGCAAGGACAGGCTCCCACGAATCAAACTCCAGATGCTTCAAAAGCACCGACGCCGTAGGAACATTCGCTGCGGCCGCGCTTGACCAGAGATGGACAAGCCTTCGCCGACGATGTGCCGAGCACTGCGTCAAGCGCAGCTCTATGGACACCTGATTGTCCGAAGCGACAGGCTGTACCACCCCGGAGCCAGTCACCCGGTCTGTTCGATACATACAGCCCGTGAGATGGTCAGGTCCGGATGGATGACGGCGCAAGGCGATCAGTACAGGATTACATCCGACGGACTGCGCGCGGTCGAGGCGGAACTCAGCCATTGAGGCTCGCCGCGCGAGCGCCGGTGTCCGTCTTCTTTTTGTTGCCACACCAGGTGCTGGCCTGCCAATCCAGGACGCGCGGGAAGGAAAGTTGGTTCGCCCGGCCGCAGCTCGCGGCGAAAAGCCCGCCTTCACCCGTTGGCCTTCGGCGCGGCAGCCTTTGCTCGCTTCGCGACATCGGTGTTGGGGCTGGCTTGCCCAGCCGTAGCTCGCGAAGCGAGCGAAGGCTGGTGGGCGGTCACGGATTCGAACCGCGGACCCTCTCGGTGTAAACGAGATGCTCTAACCGGCTGAGCTAACCGCCCTCGCCGCCTCTTTAGCCCTACGTGCCCCGAAGGGGCAAGTGCCCAGCCCTAGCGACCTCGACGTCAATCCTGCGGCCGGCCCGGCAGGCCGGGAACGGAATCGATCCACGCCGCGGCCGACTGGCACCAGATCTGCCTGACCGGCCGCAAGGCATCGCGCTGGCGGATGCTGCCCCAGCGAATGCCCCAATCGTCGGCCTGGTCGCCCTCGCCGCTCGTGAACAGCGGAGCCCCGCAGTTCCCGCAAAAGTGCTGGAAGCGCATCCGGCCATTGTCGCCGTGCTTGCCGTAGACCTTTGGCGTGCCGCTGGTCAGCCGGATCGCCTGCCTGGAGCAGATCGCGGTCACCCGGAACGGCGAGCCGCTCAGGGCCTGGCAATCGGTGCAATGGCAGACCGAGACGGCGTCGGGGTCGATCTCGGCCTCATAGGTGATCCGGCCGCAATGGCATTGCCCGTCGATCTGCATGGGTCTGCCCTCCCTAGGAAATCGCCTCCAAAACAAAAACGGCGCCCGAAGGCGCCGTTTTATCATCTTTCGCTGAACCTCAGTGAGCGGTCAGGCCGCCGGCGGCTTCCTCGCCCTCCGGCTTCACCGTCACCTTGGTGTCCTCTTCCCAGACGATCGGCACCGGCTTCTTCACCAGCGCCTTGGCGACGACGTCGTCCAGCCGAGAGACCGGGATGATGTCCATGCCGCCCTTGATCGCATCGGAGATCTCCGTGAGATCCTTGGCGTTGTCCTCGGGGATCAGCACCGTCTTGATGCCGCCGCGCGCAGCGGCGAGCAGCTTCTCCTTGAGGCCACCGATCGGCAGCACACGGCCGCGCAGCGTGATCTCGCCGGTCATCGCGACATCGTGGCGGACCGGGATGCCGGTCATCACCGAGATGATCGCGGTGGCCATCGCCACGCCGGCGGATGGACCGTCCTTCGGCGTCGCCCCCTCCGGCACGTGCACGTGGATATCGCGCTTGTCGAACAACGGCGGCTCGATGCCGTAGGTGATCGCGCGCGAGCGGACGTAGGACGCCGCCGCCGAGATCGATTCCTTCATCACGTCGCGCAGATTGCCCGTGACCGTCATCTTGCCCTTGCCGGGCATCATGACGCCTTCGATCGTCAGCAACTCGCCGCCGACGTCGGTCCAGGCAAGGCCGGTGACGATGCCGACCTGCGGCTCGCTCTCGATCTCGCCGAAGCGGTACTTCGGCACGCCGAGGAGCTCTTCCAGAGTCTTCTCGGTGACCTTGACCGACTTCTTCTTGGAGATCATCAGCTCCTTCACCGCCTTGCGGGCGAGTGACGAGAGCTCACGCTCCAGGTTACGCACGCCCGCTTCGCGGGTGTAGCGGCGGATCAGAAGCAAGAGCGCGTCGTCATCGATTGAGAACTCCTTGGACTCCAGACCGTGCTTGGACACCGCATTCGGGATGAGGTGCTTGCGCGCAATCTCGACCTTTTCGTTCTCGGTGTAGCCGGCGATCCGGATGATCTCCATGCGGTCCATCAGCGGCCCGGGAATATTGAGCGTATTCGCGGTCGTGATGAACATCACGTTGGACAGATCGTAGTCGACCTCGAGGTAGTGGTCGTTGAAGGTCGAGTTCTGCTCGGGGTCCAGGACCTCGAGCAGCGCCGAGGACGGATCGCCGCGGAAATCGGCGCCCATCTTGTCGATCTCGTCCAGCAGGAACAGCGGATTGGACGACTTCGCCTTCCGCATCGACTGGATGATCTTGCCGGGCATCGAACCGATATAGGTGCGACGGTGACCGCGGATCTCGGCCTCGTCGCGCACGCCGCCGAGCGAGACGCGCACGAATTCGCGCCCCGTCGCCTTCGCGATCGACTTGCCGAGCGAGGTCTTGCCGACACCGGGAGGGCCGACGAGGCACAGGATCGGCCCCGTCAGCTTGTTGGCGCGCGACTGCACCGCGAGATACTCGACGATGCGTTCCTTGACCTTCTCGAGCCCGTAATGGTCGGAGTCCAGGATGGCTTGCGCTGCCTCCAGGTCCTTCTTGACCTTGGACTTCTTGTTCCACGGGATCGACAGCAGCCAATCCAGATAGTTGCGCACGACGGTCGCCTCCGCGGACATCGGCGACATCTGGCGCAGCTTCTTCAATTCATGCTGCGCCTTCTCGCGCGCTTCCTTGGAGAGCTTGGTCTTGGAGATCTTCTCTTCGAGATCGGCGAGTTCGTCGCGACCGTCGTCGTCGCCGAGTTCCTTCTGGATCGCCTTCATCTGCTCGTTGAGATAATACTCGCGCTGGGTCTTCTCCATCTGGCGCTTGACGCGCGAGCGGATGCGCTTCTCGACCTGCAGCACCGAGATCTCGCTCTCCATCAGGCCCAGCACCTTCTCCAGGCGCTGCGTGACCGACAGCGTCTCCAGGATGCCCTGGCGATCGGCGATCTTGACGGCGAGATGGGATGCGACCGTGTCGGCGAGCTTGGCGAAATCGGTGATCGCCTGCACGACGCCGACGACCTCGGCCGAGATCTTCTTGTTGAGCTTCACATAGCTCTCGAAGTCGGACACGACCGAGCGCGCCAGCGCTTCGGCCTCAACCGACTTCGCATCGGTGTCGGCGAGCGCAACGGCGGTCGCCTCGTAATAGTCGGCACGGTCCGTGTACTTCTGCACGTGGGCGCGCTCGAGCCCTTCGACCAGCACCTTCACCGTGCCGTCGGGAAGCTTCAGGAGCTGCAGCACGCTGGCGAGCGTGCCGGTCTCGTAGATCGCACCGGGCGCCGGATCATCGTCGGACGCGTTCTTCTGCGTCGCGAGCATGATCAGGGCATCGTTCTTCATCACCTCTTCGAGAGCGCGGATCGACTTCTCGCGGCCGACGAAGAGCGGCACGATCATGTGCGGGAATACGACGATATCGCGCAACGGCAGCACGGGATAAGCGTGCGCTTCGCCATGTACGATGGTTGGCCGGGGTTTGGGATTAGTCATGGCCTTTTCCTTTTGCTTTGCCCCCTTGCACGCAGTCCGCTTGCTTATGCGCAACCGCCACAAGGTGCCGAGATGATCCGCAAAACCGGTCGGTCCTTGTCAGACGGATCGGCATCGCCGGATCGTAACTGAGGCGAATCTTGAAGAGAAATCTCACTCGCCGCCGACATTAGGTGGCTATCGCCCCGGGGGGTGTCAAGTCATTGAAAAATGCGCGCCATTCGGCGCTTACGACACAAGTGAGCGACGCAACATTGGCTGCGGAGAATTCCGCAGCCATAAGTTCAGATTGAGACGATTGGAGCGTGCCAGCGCCGCAATTTAGGCGCTGGCATTCTCGACGGCGCGATCGGACCGATCGGCATAGATGTAGAGCGGACGCGCCGTACCTTCCACGACTTCGCGCGAAATCACGACTTCTTCCACACCTTCGAGGCCCGGCAGGTCGAACATGGTTTCGAGCAGGATCGCCTCGAGGATCGAACGCAACCCACGCGCGCCGGTCTTGCGTTCGATCGCCTTGCGGGCGACCGCGCCAAGCGCCTCGTCGGCGAAGGTCAGCTCGATGTTCTCCATCTCGAACAGCCGCTGGTACTGTTTCACCAGCGCGTTCTTCGGCTCGGTGAGGATCTTCTTCAGCGAGGTCTCGTCCAGGTCCTCCAGCGTCGCCACCACGGGCAGACGGCCGACGAACTCCGGGATGAGGCCGTACTTCAGCAGGTCCTCAGGCTCGACGTGACGGAATATCTCGCCGGTACGGCGATCCTCCGGGGCGAGTACCTGGGCGCCGAAGCCGATCGAGGTCGACCGGCCGCGCGCCGAGATGATCTTCTCGAGGCCTGCGAAGGCACCGCCGCAGATGAACAGGATGTTGGTGGTATCCACCTGCAGGAACTCCTGCTGCGGATGCTTGCGGCCGCCCTGCGGCGGGACCGAAGCCACCGTTCCCTCCATGATCTTGAGCAGCGCCTGCTGCACGCCCTCACCCGATACATCGCGCGTGATCGAGGGGTTGTCGGACTTGCGGCTGATCTTGTCGATTTCGTCGATATAGACGATGCCGCGCTGGGCGCGCTCGACGTTGTAGTCGGCGGCCTGCAGCAGCTTGAGGATGATGTTCTCGACATCCTCGCCGACATAGCCGGCCTCGGTCAGCGTCGTGGCGTCGGCCATCGTGAAGGGCACGTCCAGGATGCGGGCGAGCGTCTGCGCGAGCAGCGTCTTGCCGGATCCGGTCGGGCCGATCAGCAGGATGTTCGACTTCGCGAGCTCGACGTCGTTGTGCTTGGTCTGGTGGTTGAGGCGCTTGTAGTGATTATGCACCGCGACCGACAGAACCTTCTTCGCATGGCTCTGGCCGATCACGTAATCGTCCAGCACCTTGCAGATTTCCTTCGGCGTCGGGATGCCGTCGCGCGACTTCACCAGCGAGGACTTGTTCTCCTCACGGATGATGTCCATGCAGAGCTCGACGCACTCGTCGCAGATGAAGACCGTGGGACCCGCGATCAGTTTGCGGACTTCGTGCTGGCTCTTGCCGCAGAACGAGCAATATAGCGTGTTCTTGGAGTCGCTCGTGCCGACCTTACTCATTCCTGTCTCCGTCCGCGGTTCGATCCCGTCCGCTCGATCGCCTCACCCCGACACACTCGCCGGCATAAGGTTCAAATAGAGCAAATTCCGTACCAAAAAAGACCCTACGCGTTACATCCCGTGCGAATCACGGTCACTCGATTCTCCCGCGATCATAGCCGATCAAGCGTAGCCAACCATGCTGTCACCCGACTATCAAGAATTCGCTAATCAGGGAGTCGCTGGCTACCCGTGACAATACCGTGATTTCACGTCTTGGCACGGAAGAAGTGATCGAAATCGCGCGCGCGTTGCTGGATTGCCACGAAAAACAAGCACGAAAGCGGAACTTTCTGCTTGCTGCAGGGCGCAAAAGTCCGTTTTGCGCCCTTGCGAACACGTCCTTAACGTGAACGCGGCCCTGACGATCCCCTGCAATTGCAGGGATCGCCGGTGCAATGGTGGTAATCCTACGGGGCTTTCGCAGGCGCCGGCTCCTCGGCGCGCTTGTCGATCACCTTGTCGACCAGACCGAACTCCTTGGCGTCGACGGCGGTCAGGAACTTGTCGCGCTCCAGCGCGTCCTCGATCGACTTGTAGGTCTGGCCGGTGTGCTTGACGTAGATCTCGTTGAGCCGCTTTTTCAGATTCAGGATTTCCTGGGCGTGCAGCATGATGTCGGTGGCTTGGCCCTGGAAGCCGCCGGAGGGCTGGTGCACCATGATGCGCGCGTTCGGCAGCGAGAAGCGCATGTCCTTCTCGCCGGCGGCAAGCAGCAGCGAGCCCATCGAGGCCGCCTGGCCGGTGCACAGCGTCGAGACCGGCGGGCGGATGAACTGCATGGTGTCGTAGATCGCAAGGCCCGACGTCACCACGCCGCCCGGCGAGTTGATGTACATCGAGATTTCTTTCTTCGGATTTTCCGCCTCAAGGAACAGGAGCTGCGCGACGATCAGCGTCGACATGCCGTCCTCGACTGGTCCGGTCACGAAGATGATGCGCTCCTTCAACAGGCGCGAGAAAATGTCGTAGGCGCGCTCGCCACGGTTGGTCTGCTCGACCACCATGGGCACGAGGTTCATATAGGTTTCAACCGGATCGCGCATGAGTCACCTAGGGTTTTCGGAGACGGACATCGCCAGCTCTCGCTGGATTTGCCGGAAGGCCGATGAATGTCCCGTGATGCAGGAACTTTCGTAGAAGGCTTGGGTAGCGGATGAAGCCACAGATATAGCCCAATTCGCGCCAGACAAGTGCGGACCGAATTAAGGCTTAATCCACGCGGGAGTTGAAGCTGATTCGCGCAAAGAGGCCCAGCCGGCCACCTGGCTAGCTGGACCTCTTGTGCCGATCATCCTTAACAGAAGACTGCCTCAAAGCTCTCAGGCAGCAGTCTTGTCCGCCTCGTCATCCTTGTAGAGATCCTCGCGCGAAACCTTCTTCTCGGTCACATTGGCGAGCTCGAGGATGAAGTCGACGACCTTGTCCTCATAGATCGGTGCACGAAGCTGGGCCAGCGCGTTGGCGTTGTTGCGGTAAAAGTCCCAGACCTCCTTCTCGCGGCCGGGCATCTGGCGAGCACGCTCGATCACGGCGCGACCCACCTCGTCGTCGGTCACGGTGATCTTGTTCTTCTCGCCGATCTCCGACAGCACGAGGCCGAGCCGCACGCGGCGGTCGGCGATCTTGCGGTACTCCTCCTTCGCCGCATCTTCCGTGGTGTTCTCGTCGGCGAAGGTCTTGCCGGCGGAGTCCATCTCGGCCTTGACCGAGTTCCACATCAGATTGAATTCCTCGTCGACCAGCGAGGGCGGCGCGTCGAAGCGATGCGCCTCGTCGAGGCGATCGAGCAGCGCGCGCTTGACACGCTGGCGCGTCGCGGTCGCGAACTCGGCGGCGAGCCGCTCGCGCGCGGCCTCCTTCAGCTTGTCCAGCGACTCAAGGCCGAGCGACTTGGCGAACTCGTCATCGATGGCGACATCCTGCGGCGCTTCGACCAGCGTCGCGGTGGTCTCGAACTCGGCCGGCTGGCCGGCGAGCTTGTCGTTCATGTAGTTCTTGGGGAACGACACCTTCAGCGTGCGGGTCTCGCCCGCCGCGATGCCGATGAGTTGCTCCTCGAAGCCCGGGATGAAGGTGTTGGAGCCGATCACGACCTGGATGCCCTCACCCGTGCCGCCCTCGAAGGCTTCACCGTTGATGCTGCCCTTGAAGTTGACGGTGACGCGGTCGCCGGAGGCGGCCTTCGCGCCCTCGCCCTTGGCGGCATAGCCGCGGTTGGAATCGGCGATGCGCTTGATCGCCTCGTCAACATCAGTGTCGGAGACATCGGCGACGGGCTTCTCGACCTGGAAGCCCTTGAAGTCGGCGAGCGCGATCGGCGGCACCACTTCGATCGCGACCGTGTAGGTCAGGTCGGACTTGCCCGAGAGCAGCTCCTCGACCTCTTTCTGCTCGGTCGGCATCGTGATCTTCGGCTCGGTCGCAAGGCGGAAGCCGCGCTCGGAGAATAGCTGCGTGTTGGTATCGCGAATGGTCTGGTCAATGGTCTCGGCCATCACCGAACGGCCATAGACCTTCTTGAGGTGAGCGACCGGCACCTTGCCCGGACGGAAGCCGTTGAGACGGACCTTGTCCTTGAGATCGACGATTTTGGCATCGGCTTTGGCATCGAGATCAGACGCGGGAACGCTGATCTTGAACTCGTGCTTCAAACCTTCCGAGAGGGTCTCTGTGACCTGCATGGCGTCCAATCTTCTTCTCGTTCGGTCCCGGCGCGCATTGCGTCGGGACGTTGTCATCAATCGATCCGGCGTGAAGGCTAACGCCTCCCGCCGGTGGTTCATCGGACCTGGCCGCCGACGGAAAAATATCCGCGAGGAAGCAGGCCCTTCGGTAATCCGTGCAAACGCTGAAAGCGCTTGGTGCGGGCGGAGGGACTCGAACCCCCACAACTTTCGTCACTGGAACCTAAATCCAGCGCGTCTACCAGTTCCGCCACGCCCGCGTGAAATTTGCATCAAGACCGGCCGCGATGCCGCGGGCGGCCGGGCTTATAGCATGCGCCCGACTGTTCGCAGCAAAAAAATGGCCGGTTGGAGGCACAGTTCAAGTAGGCACGACGGCTGGACTTATCCAGCGCAGCGTGATCCGCATCGGGCCATGACGACAACATTTTTTGCGCCCACCCGACGCGATGTTCTGGCCGGCCTGGGAGCCTCGGCGGCGGGGTTGATTGCCGGCGGCGCAACTTCAGCCGCGACTGCCCGGCTCGCCCTCCAGGCCAGGCCGGCAACGCTGGCACTGAGGTCGGCTCAGCCGGCTACACCGATCTGGGAGCTGGCAGCCTTAAATCCCGGCGGCGACGTCCGTCTCAAGCGCGGCGAGCGCTGCGAGGTGACACTCCGGAACGACCTGCCTGTCCCGGTTGCCCCGGCCTGGTACGGGCTCGACGGGGCAAGCGCGGCCGAACCGCTGCTCGCGGGCTCAACGGTCACCTCAGGAGGGACGGAAACCTCAATTCTTTCAATGCCTCATGCCGGAATCCTGATGGCCGACCTTCGCCTGCTGGACGATGGTCTGAACCAGCCGGTCCGGCCACTTCCCATTATTGTTCAGGAGTCCGAGCCGTCCGAGGTCGACCGTGACGAGCCCTTCCTGGTGGAGGACTGGCGCCTGGCCCCGGACGGCACCGCACTTCTCCCGGGCGCCGCCGGGGGCGAGATCGCGCCGGTCTTCACCGTCAACGGCAAGATTGCGCCGGACTTCACCCTCCGAGCGAACGAGCGGCTCAGGCTGCGCATGATCAACG
This sequence comes from Bradyrhizobium sp. ISRA430, assembly GCF_029909975.1. Taxonomy (NCBI): domain Bacteria; kingdom Pseudomonadati; phylum Pseudomonadota; class Alphaproteobacteria; order Hyphomicrobiales; family Nitrobacteraceae; genus Bradyrhizobium; species Bradyrhizobium sp. ISRA430. The sequence continues at coordinate 745,066 of NZ_CP094516.1, read as the reverse complement.
GCTGCCAACGCGCTGTCATTGCGGTCAAATTCGAGGGCGCTGACGTCCTGGTCATGGCCCTGGACGGCCAGCCGGCCGAACCCTTCACCGCCCGCAACGGCGCCCTGGTGCTGGCGCCCGGCGGCCGGGCCGACGTTTTTCTCGACGGCACAACGGCGCCGGGCTCCACGGCGCCGATCCTGCTGCATGATGGCAAGGAGGCCCGTCCGATCGCCCGGCTCCTGATGTCAGCCGAGCCGCCGCTCCGCCCGAGCCGCCTTTCGCCCCCGGCCCCGCTGCCCTCCAACGGCCTCCCTGCCAATCTCGACCTCGGGGGCGCCCTGCGGTTCGATGTCGCGCTGGGGCTAACCGGCTGGGTGCGCCCGTCGAGCTTCTCTGCCTCGGCAGCCCCCGCCTTCCGCGCCAAGGCCGGCCGCACTGTCGTGCTGGCACTGAAGAACATCGCCGCCATCGCGACCGTCTTCCACCTGCACGGCCACCACTTCCGCCTGCTCGATCGACTCGACGACGGCTGGAAGCCCTACTGGCTCGACACGCTCGCGATTGAGCCCGGCCAGACCCAGCGCATTGCTTTCGCAACGAGCACGCCCGGCCGCTGGCTGATCGAGTCCGTCGCAACCGACTGGGCCGCGCCGCGCCTCGTGCGCTGGTACGCGGTGGAGTGAAGCTTCAGTACTCCACCCCCAGCGCGTCATAGATCCGCCGGTGCACGGCCGGCAGCGTCTCGGTCAGGTCTTCCGCGATCAGCCCGGGGCCCGCTTCGCTGGCCGCCTCGCCATGCATCCACACGCCGATGCTGGCGGCCTCGAACGCCGGTACGCCCTGGGCAAGAAGGCCGGCAACGATGCCGGAGAGCACGTCGCCGGCGCCGGCGGTGGCGAGCCATGGCGGTGCGTTGGCTGCGATGGCGGCGCGGCCATCGGGCGCGGCAACGGTGGTGTCCGGGCCCTTCAGCAGCACGACCGCGCTCGAGCGTTCGGCCGCGGCGCGGACACGCTCGAGCTTCGAGCGGCCGGGGTGCTTGTTGCTGAGGTCGGAGAACAGGCGCGGAAATTCACCTTCGTGCGGCGTCAGCACCACCGCGGTGTCCTGCGATGACCTGATCGACTCGAACAACCGCTCGGGCTTTGCGGCAAAGCTGGTGAGCGCATCCGCGTCCAGCACCAGATGCCGCTGCGCCGAGAGCGCGCTGTGGACCATGTCGCAGGTGCGCTCGCCGATGCCCGCGCCGGGGCCGATCATGCAGGTGCTGTAGCGCTTGTCGCCGAGGAGCTCGGCGAATTCGACCGCGGTGTCGACGGGACGGACCATCACCGCGGTGAGCGCGGCGGCATTGATCGCGAGCGCATCGCGTGGGCTCGCGAGCGTCACGAGGCCGGCGCCGGCGCGCAACGCTCCGCGTGCGGCGAGCCGCGCTGCGCCGGTGGCGGCCGCATCACCGGAGACCGCCAGCACATGGCCTCGCGCATATTTGTGGCCGTCGATGCGCGGAACCGGAAAGGCAGTGCCCCAGAAATCGGGATCATTCTCGAAGATCTGCGGCTGGATCTCATCGAGCACCTGCGCGTCGATGCCGATATCGACGACGCGCACGCGGCCGCAATGCACGCGGCCCGGCAGCAGCAGGTGCGCCGGCTTCTTGCGGAAGAAGGTGACGGTCTCGGTGGCATTCACCGCAACACCCATCACGCTCGCGCTGGTGCCGTTGATGCCGCTCGGTAGGTCGACGGCGAGCACCGGCGCGCCATTGGCGTTGATGGCCGCGATCATCTCGTGCGCCTCGCCGTCAACAGTACGGCTCAGGCCCGCACCGAACAGCGCGTCGATGATCAGAGCCGGCCTGCCGATCGCCTGCGGATTGAACGGCAGCACCGGGTGCTTCCAGCCGCGTGCGGCGGAGGCTGCATCGCCGTGAAGCTGATCGCGCTCGCACATCAGGATCACCGAGACCTCGCGCCCCTGAGCGGCGAGCTCGGCGGCCGCGACAAAGCCGTCGCCGCCATTGTTGCCGGGCCCGACGACGACCAGGATCGGTCCCTCCTCCACCAGCGCCTGGGCCGCTTCGGCGACCGCCTGGCCGGCGCTCAGCATCAGTTTGAAGCCGGGGGTGCCGGCCGCGATGCTGAGCTGGTCGGCCCGCTGCATTTCAGCGTTGGTCAGAACTTCCATGCCACTTCCCTGGTACAAACGCCTCTTCAACAGGCATTTTCTGTTCCGAGGCGAAACAAAAAACGTGGATCTGCACAGAGATTGAACCGTTTGCCTATTTCGTAGTCTCCGCTATTTTGAGCGGGTCGGCTCCACCTATCCGAGATGCTCGTTAAAAGGCTGATAACGCTCCAATAATCAGGGTATTTGCAATTTGGCATAGACCCTGCTTTCGAGGAAGCCGCTTCGGTTTGTCGTGCTCCCTGGACTACAATCAAGGTGCCGGCCGTCGCCGGGCTGGTCAGGCGCCCCGGCACAGCGAAGATAAGCCCATGCGTTAAGAAAAGCGCATCCTGACAAAGACGTTGCTATTTGATCGAAAGGCCGGGAGGCGCTCAGTGAAGAAAATCGAAGCCATCATCAAGCCGTTCAAGCTCGACGAGGTGAAGGAAGCGCTCCAGGAAGTCGGCCTCCAGGGCATTACCGTCACCGAGGCCAAGGGCTTCGGACGTCAGAAGGGTCACGCCGAGCTGTACCGCGGCGCAGAATACATCGTGGACTTCCTGCCCAAGGTGAAGATCGAGATCGTGATCGGCGACGATCTGGTCGAGCGTGCGATCGACGCGATCCGCCGCGCCGCTCAGACCGGGCGCATTGGCGACGGCAAGATTTTTGTCTCCAACATCGAAGAGGCGATCCGCATCCGAACCGGCGAATCCGGGCTGGACGCTATTTAAGGCGGGTGCTATCCCGCGTTCTGCGACGTTCTAACAGGAAATAAGGCTGCTTCGGCGGCCTGATTTCGTTTGTGCAATCGCGCAAGTCAAAGAGCGCGGACACGGTCGCTCGAAGTCTGGAAACCGACCCGCAGAGCCAAAAGGGGTATGCATGAAGACCGCCAAAGACGTCCTGAAATCGATCAAGGACAACGACGTCAAATACGTCGACCTGCGCTTCACCGATCCGCGCGGCAAGTGGCAGCACGTGACGTTCGACGTCAGCATGATCGATGAAGATATTTTCGCCGAAGGGACGATGTTCGACGGCTCCTCGATCGCCGGCTGGAAGGCGATCAACGAGTCCGACATGTGCCTGATGCCCGATCCGGTGACCGCGACGATCGATCCATTCTTCGCCGAGACCACCATGGTCATCACCTGCGACGTGCTCGAGCCGACCACCGGCGAGCCCTACAACCGCGACCCCCGCGGCATCGCCAAGAAGGCCGAGGCGATGGTGAAGTCGATGGGCGTGGGCGACACCGTCTTCGTCGGTCCCGAAGCCGAGTTCTTCGTGTTCGACGACGTGCGCTTCTCCTCCACTCCCTACAACACCGGTTTCCGCCTCGACTCCTCGGAGCTGCCGACCAACTCCGACACCGAATATGAAGGCGGCAATCTCGGCCACCGCGTCCGCACCAAGGGCGGCTACTTCCCGGTTCCGCCGCAGGACTCCGTGCAGGACATGCGCTCGGAGATGCTCGGCGCCATGGCCAAGATGGGCGTCAAGGTCGAGAAGCATCACCATGAAGTCGCTTCCGCCCAGCACGAACTCGGCATGAAGTTCGACACCCTGACGCTGATGGCCGACCACCTCCAGATCTACAAGTACTGCATCCACCAGGTCGCCCACATCTACGGCAAGACCGCCACCTTCATGCCGAAGCCGGTCTATGGCGACAACGGCTCGGGCATGCACGTTCACCAGTCGATCTGGAAGGAAGGCAAGCCGGTGTTCGCCGGCAACAAATACGCCGACCTGTCGGAAACCTGCCTCAACTACATCGGCGGCATCATCAAGCACGCCAAGGCGATCAACGCCTTCACCAACCCGTCGACCAACTCCTACAAGCGTCTGGTCCCGGGCTATGAGGCTCCCGTGCTGCTCGCTTACTCCGCGCGCAACCGCTCGGCCTCCTGCCGCATCCCCTACACCGCTTCGCCGAAGGCCAAGCGCGTCGAGGTGCGCTTCCCTGATCCGCTCGCCAATCCCTATCTCGGCTTCGCCGCGATGCTGATGGCCGGCCTCGACGGCATCAAGAACAAGATCGATCCGGGTCCGGCGATGGACAAGGACCTCTACGATCTGCCGAAGGAGGAGCTGAAGCAGATCCCGACCGTGTGCGGCAGCTTGCGCGAGGCGCTGGAAAATCTCGACAAGGACCGCGCCTTCCTGAAGGCCGGCGGCGTGTTCGACGACGACTTCATCGACAGCTATATCGAGCTGAAGATGACCGAGGTCGAACGCTTCGAGATGACCCCGCACCCTGTCGAGTTCGATATGTACTATTCGGGCTAAACAGCTCGAACGGCTTGCGACAAACAAAGGCGCTCCGAAAGGGGCGCCTTTTCGGTTGGGAAAGCGGCGGGCTTCGCCACGCCCGACGTTTCCGCGTGTTTCCGGCTACGGGGTGTCGCGCCGCGGAATTAAATGATCGAGCAATCCCGCCGGCAGCGGAAAGACGACAGTCGACGACCGTTCGCCCGCTATGTCGTGCAGAGCCGCGAAATAACGTAGCTGCATCGCCTGCGGCTCCTGCGCGAGAATCCGGCCGGCCTCGACGAGCTTTTCGGCGGCCTGCTGCTCGCCCATCGCATTGATCACCTTGGCGCGCCGCAACCGCTCCGCCTCGGCCTGCTTGGCAATCGCGCGCACCATGGTTTCGTTGATATCGACGTCCTTGATCTCTATGCCGGTCACCTTGATGCCCCAGACGTCGGTCTGCTTGTCGAGGATCTCCTGGATGTCGGCGTTCAACTTGTCGCGTTCGGCAAGCATCTCGTCGAGGTCGTGTTTGCCGAGCACCGAGCGCAGCGTGGTCTGGGCGAGCTGGCTGGTCGCGGCCATGTAGTCACCGACCTTGATGATGGCACGCTCGGGATCGACGATGCGGAAGTACAGAACGGCGTTGACCTTGACGGACACGTTGTCCCGCGAAATCACGTCCTGGGGCGGCACGACCTGCACCATGACGCGCAGATCAACCTTTACGAGTTGCTGCACGACCGGAACGAGGATGATGAGGCCCGGGCCTTTCACGCCGGTAAAGCGGCCGAGCGTAAAGACGACGCCACGCTCGTATTCGCGCAAAATTCGAATTGCTTGGGATAGAAATATGATGACAAGCAGCGCAAGCGCCGCATAGGTCAAATATTCCAGCATCATGATGTACCTCCCTCGCCGGTCCGGGCCGGCCCGCGCCGTATCAGCAGCGTCAGGTCGACGACGTTGGCGACCTCGACTCTCTCTCCGGGCGCGAACGTTTCGGCGCCGCGCGCCTGCCAGCGCTCACCATGGGCGAACACATGACCTTCGTTCCCGTTCCAGTCGAGAACTTCGGCAGGCAAACCTCGCATGGCCTGCGCGCCGACCCGTGCAGGAGCCTTGGCGGCGCGCCGAAGCGAGCCAAGCACGACGAGAGCAAAGCCGACGAACACAGCCGCGGTGATGCCGATCACCCACCACGACAGGTGGTAGCCGGGCGCCTCGACCCTGAAAAGCATCAGCGCCCCCAGCACGAAAGCGATGATCCCTCCGAGACCGATCACCACAGTCGGATTGAAGGCTTCGACTGTGAGAAGCACGATTCCGGTCAACATCAGAGCGAGGCCGGCATAGTTGATCGGCAGCAAATTGAGTGCATAGAGGCCAATCAGCAAGCAGATCGCGCCGACGACGCCCGGGGCGACCGCACCGGGAGACATGAACTCGAAGATCAGGCCGTAGATGCCGACCATCAGCAGAATGAAAGCCACGTTCGGATCAGTGATGACCCCCAGGAAGCGGGATATCCATCCGGGATCGATGGCTTCAATGACGGCATCCTTCGTCGCGAGGCGTTGCGTCTTGTCGCCCGCTACCTCCACCACACGACCATCGAGCTGCCTCAGCAATTCAGCCGTGTCGTGCGCGACGAGATCGATGGCATGGGCCTCCAGCGCGCCGTTGGCAGAGAGCGTGGCAGCCTCACGGACCGCCTTCTCCGCCCAATCCGCATTGCGGTTGCGCAGTTCCGCAAGGCTGCGGATGAAAGCGACCGCATCATTGGTCGCCTTTGCCGTCATGGCATCCTTGGGCTGATCCTTGGGCTCGCCCTGCTGGTCACCGTCTTTCTTGTCCTTGCTGCCCTTGTCGGGAGTGCCGCTCGGCAGACCCGGCAGCGGTCCGCCGATCTGCACCGGCGTCGCGGCACCGATATTGGTGCCCGGCGCCATCGCCGCGATGTGGGTCGCATAAAGGATATAGGTCCCGGCGCTCGCCGCATGGGCGCCGGAGGGGGCAACATAGCCGATGACGGGAATGGGCGAGGCAAGCACGTCTGCGATGATCTCGCGCATGCTGGAATTGAGACCGCCGGGCGTGTTCATTCTCAGAAGCACGACCTCGGCGTGCCGTTCGCTCGCCTTGGCCAAAGCCTCCTTCACGTAACTGGCCGACGCAGGGCCGATGGCTCCGTCGATCGCAACAGTCAGTGCAAGACGGCCGCCGCTCTCCTCCGCTGAGCTGGGAAGATGGGAGACAACCAGAGCAACGATGGCCATCGTCGCAATGAAGGCCGCCTTTACGGTCTGCACGGCAAGCACTCCCTTGCCAAAGATATGGCGCCCCGTTCCGGAACCTCAATGCCCGGATAAGGCATAAAGGGGACTCATGGGCGTCGTTGTGCGATGCGATGGATTGAGGCGGCCGAAGGACTTTTGGTGCGAGCGCGTTGCAAACAGCGTTCACGACATCTGCTCAAGGTCTGACTTGAGTGCGACCAGGAAGCGGGCGGCTTCACCGCCCGTCACCACGCGATGATCAAAGGTGAGCGACAGGGGCAGCGTGCGCCTCACAGCAGGCTGTCCCCGATGCGGGACGACGCCCGGCGAAATCCGTCCGGCACCGATGATGGCCGTCTGGGGCGGCACGATGATCAGATTTGCGAACCGGCCGCCGATCATCCCGAAGTTCGACAGTGTAATCGTCGCGCCACGCAGCTCTTCAGGCGGTATCGAGCGCGCGATCGCGTCGGCCCGCAGCCGGTCAAGTCCCATCCGCAAGTCCGATACGCTGCGCTCCGCGACATTGCGCAACACAGGAACAATCAGGCCGCCCTCGGTATCCACCGCAATGCCGAGATCGACACGCGCCATGAGACGCCGCTCTCCGGCGCCGGGATTGTACCAGGTGTTAAGCGCGGGCTCTGCCCTGCAGGCGGCAGCGATGGCCCGCACCAGACGGATCGTCACGTCCTCGCCTGTCGGCCAATCGTCGATATCGGCTTCATCGCTCACCGTGGCGGGAACGACTTGCGCATGGGCTGTTGCCATGCGCTGGGCCATGGCGCGCCGCACGCCCCGCAGGGGCTCGGCGCTACCGGCTTGGGACACAGTCTTCGCGGCCCGCTCGACATCGGCGCGTGTGATGGTGCCGCCGGGCCCCGTGGGCTCCACGCTTTCAAGATCGACGTCGAGCTTGCGCGCCAGTGCACGCACAGCCGGAAACACCTGCGGTCCGGCCGGGGGGCCGGAAGGCATTCCCTCGGCGGGCCGATGTCCGCCGCCGCCAAGCTCGCCAACGATGGTGCCCGTGTCCTGTTCAGCACCCTCGACAAATTCGACGAGCGGCGCACCGACCTTGACGATATCGCCCTTGGCGCCAAACACGCGCGCAATGCGCCCACTGGACGGAGATGGTATCTCAACGACCGCCTTGTCGGTTTCGACGGAGACGAGCGGCTGATCGGTGACGACATGATCGCCCTCACCGACATACCAGCTCACGATCTCCGCCTCCTCGAGGCCCTCTCCAAGATCCGGCAGCGTGAATTGGCGCATGGGCCCAAAAGTCCATTGGCATCTAGCTGAACTGGCAAACCTTGCGGGCGGCAGTCATGATGCGTTCGACCGAAGGCATGTAGTGTTGCTCCAGACGCGCCATCGGAACGACGGTGTCGTAGCCGGTGACGCGGGTCACAGGCGCAAGCAGCGAGGGCAGGCGGCGCTCGGCAATGGTCGCGGCGATCTCGGCGCCAAATCCGCCGGTGCGTGCTGCCTCGTGCACGATAACGCAACGGCCGGTCTTGGCGACCGAACCGAGCACGGTGTCTTCGTCGTAGGGCTTGAGCGTGGCGAGATCGATGACCTCCGCCGCGATGCCTTCGGCCGACAGTGCCTCCGCCGCGGCCATGGTTTCCTTCAGCATGGCTCCCCAGCTTATCAGCGTCAGATCGCGACCTTCCTTCAAGACAAAAGCGGCATCCAGCGGCAAGGCTTCGCCATTGTCCTCCACTTCGCCTTTGGCCGCACGGTACAGGCGCGTCGGCTCGAGAAACACGACAGGATCGGGATCGCGGATGGCCGCGAGCAACAATCCATAGGCACGTTCGGGCGAGGACGGCATGACGACGCGCAACCCGGGAATATGGGCGAGCATTGCCTCGGTGCTTTCGGAATGATGCTCGGGCGCGCGGATGCCGGCGCCGTGCGGCGTGCGCAGAACCATGGGACAGGTGAGCCGTCCCTGAGTCCGATTGCGCAATCGAGATGCATGGTTCACGAGTTGATCCAGGCAAGGATAGATGAATCCCATGAACTGAATCTCGCCGACCGGTTTCAGTCCCTGCGCAGCCATGCCGACGCAGAGCCCGGAGATCAGAAGTTCGGCAAGCGGCGTATCGAGGACCCGCGCCGCCCCAAACCGCTTCTGCAAGCCTGCGGTTGCGCGGAAGACGCCGCCGTTGACGCCAACGTCCTCGCCAAGCACAACGACGTCAGGATCATCTTCCATGGCGCGAGCGAGCGCCAGGTTGATGGCTTCGACCAACGTTGCCTCAGGCATCGTGCTCTCCCGCAAGTTCGCGGCGCTGCGCGGCATAGACCTCAGGCAGATCAGCATACAGGTGATCGAACATGGTTTCGGGACGGCGCGGCACTGTCGCCAGATAGCGTTCGGCCGCCGCCTCGACCCGCGCATGGCATTCGGTGGCGAGTTGCTCCTCGTCCGCCTTGCCCCACATTTTCTGAGCGACCAGATAAGCCCTCAGCCGCGCAATCGGCTCTTGCTTCCAATGCGCCTGGACCTCCTCGGCCGGACGATAGCGCGCCGCGTCGTCGGATGTCGTGTGGTCGCCGAGCCGGTACGCGACCGCCTCGATGAACCGAGGTCCGTTGCCGTCGCGGGCGGCGACAATGGCTTCCTCACTAGCGGCGCGCATCGCCACCACGTCACTCCCATCGACCTGCTCACCGACAAAACCTGCGGCGATCGCCTTCTGGGCCAGCGTTTCGCACGCGGTCTGCTGTCGCAATGGTACCGATATGGCCCATTGATTGTTGGCGACCACAAATACGAGCGGCAATTTGTGCACGCCGGCAAAATTCATCGCCTCGTAGACGTCGCCTTTCGAGGTGGCTCCATCGCCGAACAGGCATACGGCGACGCGCGGTTGCTTGCGCAGCTTGAGGGCGTAGGCGACACCGGCGGCATGCGGCGCCTGGGATCCGACCGGAACACAGAACGGGAAATCGTGGACCGGTCCTGAAAACCGGTTACCGCGTTCGTCGCCGCCCCAGAACAGGAGGATCTCCTCCAGCCTGACGCCGCGCCAGAGCAGAGCCCCGTTGTCGCGATACGACGGCAACAGCACATCCTCTTCCCGCATCGCACTGGCGATCCCGACCGATACAGCCTCCTGGCCGAGCGAAACGGCATAAGTCCCAAGCCGGCCCGTGCGCTGCAACGCAACAGCCTTGCGGTCAAACAGGCGCAGCAGCACCATCGACCGGTAAAGCTCAATCAGCAGCTTGGCGTTAGAGGCGAAGGCAGGAAGCGGCCGCTGGATTGAGCCGTCCGGCGCGAGGTAATTACGGTGACGCACCTCGAAGCGCGCAATGACGGGGAGATCCTGATTTACCCTACGGCTGGCCACGCTCTCACTCCCGGAGCGATTGTGCCTCTACAACTCATTCAGGTGGTGTTTGTGCCAGACGATGCAATACCGCCAAAGGATTACTCCGAAGCGCCTGCAATCCTTGCCGTATCGCCGCTTGCGGTCGATTCACGCAATCATGGAAACGGCGCAACAACGGGCCGCGCGGGTGCACTACGCCGTCGCGCGCTGCCTTTCGACCAAGGCCTCGCCGAACGCTTCAAATATCTTCCGGTTGATCGGATTGCGCTGCGGGTCGTACTCGGCGTGCCATTGCACGCCGAGCGCAAAGCTCGGCGCCTCCGCGATGCGGATTGCCTCGATGGTGCCGTCTTCGGCGACGCCTTCGATCAGCACGCGCTTGCCCGGCTCCAGGATGCCCTGGCCGTGCAGCGAATTAACGCGGATTGTCTCGCAGCCGAGGATTTTGGCGAAAGCTCCGCCCGGCGTGAGGGCGACGTCATGGCGGTCGGCGAATACCACGGTCGGATCGGGATGGATCTCGCCGTTCTCCAGCCGCGGCATGCGGTGGTTCATCCGGCCGGGCAGCTCGCGGATCTCGGGGTGCAGCGAGCCGCCGAACGCCACGTTCATCTCCTGCAGGCCGCGGCAAATGCCGAACAGCGGGATGCCGCGCGAGACACAGGCCACCGAGAGCGCCAGCGCCACCTCGTCGCGATGGATGTCGTAAGGCTCGTGCTTCTCGCAGGGATCGACGTTGAAGCGCGTCGGGTGGACGTTGGCCCGGGCGCCGGTGAGGATGACACCGTCGACGGTATCGAGCAGCGCAGCGATGTCGGTAATGTCGGGTGAGCCCGCGAACATCAGCGGCAAGCCGCCGGAGACTTCGGCAATCGCGCGTAAATTGCGCTCACCGACCATCTGGACCTGAAATCGATTTTCGACGCGATGGGAATTCCCGATCACGCCGACGACCGGCTTTCTCATCTCCCGTTCCGACCTCCCCGCCGAAGAAGATTCTCCAAACATGCCCGTCGGATGGAACAAATTCAACCGAGGAGACTGCGGGACGGCAATGCTATTTTCGCTTAAATGTCCCGCCTGACGGCAATTGAGGTCGCCCGTCCGCGATGGCGGCAGCCTGTCGCCGCGCGGTTCGCACCCCCGGGTCGGTCGCCGCCGTCACTATCAAACCGGCCCGCAGCCCCGGCTTGATCCGAGGGCCGATTTCGCGAAAGAGTGCCGTGCGCGCTGCCTTCGAAGAGGAAACGATGTGAGCATCCCAGCAGACGAACGATCCCGGACGCGCAGCGAGCTGGCCTGGGCGATCACGGTCGGCGGCATGGGCGTCGTGCTGTTCACCGCGCTGCTCATCTTCACCTGGTATTTTGCCGCTACGCTGCTCCTGATCTTCACCGGCATGCTGCTAGGCCTCGGCCTCAACGCACTGACCAATGCGCTTGGCCGCCGTTTTCGTTGGCCACATCCGGTCCGGCTCGCGATCGTCTGCATGGCGCTTGCCGTGTTGCTCGCGGGCGTCGCCTATCTCGGCGGCGCGACCATCGCCGAACAGGCATCGGCGCTCAGCAACACCATCAAGTCGCAGATCACGCACGTCAGGTCCTTCCTCGAGAGCCACGGCATCGACACCAGTTTCTTCGACATCGGCAATGCGACGCCCGCCTCCACCAACGCAGCCTCGGAGACGGTGCCCGCCCCAAGCCCGGTTCCGCACGGCCCGCTGCCGGGCGCGGGCGCCCTCGCCTCCAGCGGCGGGGCGATCGTGAGCCAGACCTTCAAGCTGCTGCTCGGCACGATCAGCGCCGTCGGCAACATCTTCATCGTGCTGTTCCTGGGGCTGGCTTTCGCCGCCCAGCCAAGCCTCTACCGCGAGGGCCTCTTGTTCCTCGCGCCGGCGAGGCACCGCATCCGGGCGACTCTCATCATCGATCGCATCAGCGAGACGCTGGAGCGCTGGCTGATCGCGCAGATCATCGTCATGATCGCGGTCGGGGTCGTGACCTGGATCGGGCTCGCCATCATCGGCATCCCCGGCTCGTTCATTCTCGGCATTCAGGCCGGCCTGCTCGCCTTCATCCCGACGGTGGGCGCCATCATCGCCGGCCTCGTCGTCGTGCTGGCGAGCCTTGCCTCGGGCTGGATCCCAGCGCTATCCGCGCTGCTCCTGTTCCTCGGCGTACACGCGATGGAGAGCTATGTGCTGACGCCTATCCTCCAGCGCCAGGCGCTGGACATTCCACCGGCGACGCTGTTCGCGTTCCAGATCCTGCTCGGGGTGGTCTTCGGAATCTGGGGCCTCGCGCTGGCGCTGCCGCTGGTCGCCATCGCCAAGGTCATGATCGATCACTTCAAGACCTATGAGACCACGGCGCCCGCCCAAGTCGAAGCGGCGTGAATCCGCTCAGGTCGTCAGCACGGTCTCGGTATGCTCAACCTCCGGCGGCGCAGCGAAGTACTGGCCGACCAAGCCGCGCCATTCGGTGAAATTCTCCGAGTTGCGGAAATCAACGGTGTGATTTTCCAACGTCGCCCACTTCACCATCAGCCGGTACCGCTGCGGGTTCTCGATCGACTTGTGCAGCTCGAAGCCGTGAAAGCCCTTGGCGCGGCCGAACGCGGCCTTGGCCTTGGCGACAGCGGCCTCGAAATCCTTCTCGCTGCCCGGCTTGACGTCGATTTGTGCGATTTCGGTAATCATCGGTTTCCACCCTTCTTGCTTGATGGGCGTGTCTACCGCAGCCGGGGAAAAAGAAAAAGGCGCCGAAACGGCGCCCTACTGACAGGAAAATGCAGCGCTCTCAGACGTACAGCAACACGGTGCCGGCCACGATGAGCGCGCAACCGGCAAACAGCCCGAACGGCCAGTAGCTGCGGCTCTGCGTATAGCGCCCCTGCGCACGGCGCTCGCTGATGACAGCGGTCTCGTACTCGTCGGCGGTGGAGAACAGACAGGCAAAGCCGCCGCGAGCCGAGGCCGCAGCAGCTTCGAGCGACATCAGGGCAGTTTGCGGATTCTGTCGACGGATCGATTCCATAGTGTGAATGGTAGGGATCGAATGGTAAACAGAGGATTACCGCAAGCCCTCCTGCACCTCAGACCGTGGCCGTTTGCGTCCGCGGCACGCCGACCCGCGCTGCGCTCTGGCGGCGCCAGTTCTCCAGCGACAGCGGCAGCTCTTCCGCTGCCTCGACGCGGTTACGGCCGCCACGCTTGGCCTGGTAGAGCGCAGTGTCTGCGGCCGCCAGCAGCACCTCGAGCTCGGTGCCGGCCGGACCACCCGCCACACCGATGCTGACGGTGGTGTCGACCGGCCCCTCCTCGACCACGACGCCGGAGGTCTCGAATGCCTCGCGCACGCGCTCGGCGACCAGCACGCCCTCTTCCAGCGAGCACGGCAGAAGCGCCGCGAACTCCTCGCCGCCGATGCGGCCCGAGAGGTCCGAGATGCGCAGATTGCTGACGACGACGGTTGAGAACAGTTTCAGCATCTCGTCGCCGGCGGGATGGCCGAAGCGGTCGTTGATCGACTTGAAGTGATCGATGTCAAAGATCATCACGGTTACCGGCCGTCCACCCTTGGCCTCGCGCTCGATCACCCGCGAGCAGGCCTCCGAGAAGCCGCGGCGGTTGAGCATGCCGGTCAGGGGATCGGTGGAAGCCGCGGTCCTGTGCGCCGTGACCGTACGCTCCGACACCAGCATGAAGATCACGAACACGGTGCCGACGGCATAGAGCACGAGCTCGACCGCGAACATGGTGACCCAGATGCTGGCCGAGAAGCTTGCATCGTTTGGCCGCAAGAAGCCACCGATCAGGATCGGCAGCATCAGCACGCAGCCGTGCATCACCGGCACCACAACGGCCGGCCAGCGCCGCTGCAGGCTCTTGCGCCGCTCGACCCAGAGCTCGCTCGCAGTCAGCGCCGCATAGACTGAGACGATGCCGGCGCCGATGACCATGCGCAGCGTGGATGCGGCGGGATCGAGCAGCGTCACCGCCGCGACCCACGCGAGTGCACCGATCACGAGGCCCGGCCAGTTCGGCTTGCGGCCGTGGAAAACGCGCGCGGCGTTCCACACCATGCCGCAGGCGACGAAGCCGGCCGCGTTCAGCGCTAGATACACTTGCGGACCGAGCCTGTCGCCGGCCGCCGTCCACAGCGCCACCGAGGCCGCGCCGAGCAGATATGACATGCCCCACCATTTCAGCGCGGGGCTGTTCTCCTGCTTGCCGAAAAACACCATCATGGCGCCGAGCAGTGCGGCAACCATCGTGGCGACCAAATAGAGCGTGATGCTATCGAGCGACATCATGTCGGCCCCCTTTAAAACATAGCAGTTACGCGATCGGCTCAGCCGACTTGCGCGCCCTTCCAGATGCGACGCTATGTCCCGCGGGTTCCATTCAGGTTTTCATGCGGGGGCAAGTTTTCACGAAAGAATCCATGAATTTGCATACAAACGAACAACAAAAAGGGCGCTGAAACCAGCGCCCTTTTGCATCTCATTGAAACCGCTTTCGCGGCGAATATTACCGAAGCGATTAACGCTTGGAGAACTGGAACGACCGGCGCGCCTTCGCCTTGCCGTACTTCTTGCGCTCGACCACGCGGGAGTCGCGGGTGAGGAAGCCGCCCTTCTTGAGCACCGTACGCAGCTCCGGCTCGAAATAGGTGAGCGCCTTGGAGATGCCGTGACGAACGGCGCCGGCCTGGCCGGACAGACCGCCGCCGGCGACGGTGCAGATCACGTCGTACTGGCCGGCGCGCTGGGCCGCGACGAACGGCTGCTGGATCATCATGCGCAGCACGGGACGGGCGAAATAGATTTCGACCTCGCGCGAGTTGACCATGACCTTGCCGGCACCCGGCTTGATCCAGACGCGGGCGACCGCGTCCTTGCGCTTGCCGGTGGCATAGGCGCGATTGAGCTTGTCGACCTTCTTCTCGTGCTTGGGCGCCTCGGGCGCGGCCGTCTTGAGCTGCGAGAGCTGGTCGAGCGACTGGATGGATTCGGCCATGTTATGCGGCCCTCGTGTTCTTGCGGTTCAACTTGGCGATGTCGAGCTTCTCCGGCTGCTGCGCCTCATGCGGATGATCGGCCCCGCCGTAGACGCGGAGGTTGCTCATCTGGACACGGCCGAGCGGACCACGCGGGATCATGCGCTCGACGGCCTTCTCGAGCACGCGCTCGGGATGACGGCCCTCGAGGATCTGGCGCGCGGTGCGCTCCTTGACGTGACCGACATAGCCGGTGTGCTTGTAGTAGGTCTTCTGCTCGCGCTTGCGGCCGGTGAGCACCGCATGCTGGGCGTTGATGATGATGACGTTGTCGCCGCAATCAACGTGCGGGGTGTAGGTCGGGAGGTGCTTGCCGCGGAGCCGCATGGCGACGATGGTGGCGAGACGGCCGACGACCAGACCCTTGGCGTCGATCAGCACCCACTTCTTCGTCACCTCGGCCGGCTTTGCCGAAAAGGTTTTCATGTCAGAATTTCCGTGGAAGGAGACATCGGCGCGAACACAGCGCCAGACTGCGCGGCTTTCTAGAGAACCGACGCGCAACGGTCAATGCCCTCTGTCGGAAATTACATCAGTAAAATCAATAACTTAAAAATATGGTTCTATAATACCATCGAAAAGCTCAAACATTTGGAATGGAATAGGTCGACGTGACGTGCGCGATCGGATCGGCCGAGGTCCCGGACAGGAGATTCACCTCGCCGACGGCCAAGCGCTTGCCGAGCTTGAGCAGCCGGGCCTCGGCGAGCACATCCTGCCCCGGCTGGCCCTTGCGCAGGAAGTTGATGTTGAGGTTGGTGGTGACGGCTAGCCCGACGGGCCCGATAGCCGACAGCAGGACCACGTACATGGCGAAATCGGCGAGCGCCATCAGCGTCGGGCCGGACACGGTTCCACCCGGCCGCAGCATCCTTTCGCTGTAGCGCTGGCGCAATAGGCAGGTCTGGCCGTCCGCGCTCTCGATCGTGATGTCGTCACCGCTGAACGCCTGGGGAAACTCGTCGCGGAGGAACTGTTCGAGGTCCGCCACGCTCATTTTCGCTAACGCCATGCTGTCCCCCACCCTCGCTTCACTCCGCCTGTTACATTAAGTTATCTGCATCATCCAACTGCAATAATCCAAGCGGAATCGCTT
Source organism: Bradyrhizobium sp. ISRA430 (assembly GCF_029909975.1). NCBI lineage: Bacteria > Pseudomonadati > Pseudomonadota > Alphaproteobacteria > Hyphomicrobiales > Nitrobacteraceae > Bradyrhizobium > Bradyrhizobium sp. ISRA430. The sequence continues at coordinate 728,868 of NZ_CP094516.1, read as the reverse complement.
CAATGTCAGTCCAAGCCGCCCGCGCCCCCTCTCCCCCGCCGCCGATCCTGCTGCGCGAGATCGTCGACAGCGTTGCCGTGCTCACGCTGAACCGACCGGCCGCGCGCAATAGCCTCTCGGAGGCGATGATCGGACAGCTACATGCGAGCCTCAACGCGATCGCGGAGGACAAGCGCATCCGCGCGGCCGTCATCGCGGCCAACGGCCCCGCTTTTTCGGCCGGCCACGATATGAAAGAACTCACCGCGCGCCGCACCGATCCGGATCGCGGCCGGGCCTATTTTGCGCAGGTCATGACGGCTTGCAGCGCGATGATGCAGGCGATCGTGCGTCTGCCCAAGCCTGTGGTCGCTGCCGTTCAGGGCATAGCCACCGCAGCCGGCTGCCAGCTCGTCGCAAGCTGCGACCTCGCCGTCGCCTCGGAGGCCGCAAGCTTCGCCACGCCCGGCGTCGATATCGGCCTGTTCTGCTCGACGCCGATGGTGGCGCTGTCACGCAACGTGCCGCGCAAGCAGGCGATGGAGATGCTGCTAACGGGCGAGCCGATCCCGGCCGCACGCGCGCGCGAGATCGGCCTCGTCAATCGCGTGGTCGCCGCCGGCACCGAGCGCGACGCCGCGATCGCGCTGGCGCAGCAGGTCGCGCTGAAATCCGCCTACACCGTCAAGCTCGGCAAAGAGGCGTTCTATCGCCAGGCGGAGATGAGCCTTGCCGAAGCCTATCGCTATGCGGCAGAGGTGATGACCGAGAACATGATGGCGCGCGACGCCGAGGAAGGCATCGGCGCCTTCATCGAGAAGCGCGCGCCGACATGGAAGGATGAGTGAAATCGTCATTGCGAGCCAACAGGTCCGCGCGAGGCGCGAGCCGATGACAGGCTCCGCGAAGCAATCCAGAAATCCCACCACGGACTGGATTGTTTCGTCGCTTCGCTCCTCGCAATGACAAGGAAAAAGAAAAGATGAACCACGACTCCTATCCCGACAATTACATCCGCGGCATCCTCAACAGCGTGAAGTCGATCGCGATGGTCGGCGCCTCGCCGGTCAACGTGCGGCCGAGCTACTTTGCGTTCAAATATCTGGCACAGCGCGGCTACGACATGATTCCGGTCAATCCCGGTCATGTCGGCAAGGAGCTGCTCGGCAAGCCGTTCGTCGCCTCGCTGCGCGATCTCGGCCGCCCCATCGACATGATCGACATCTTCCGCAACTCGAGCCACATCATGCCCGTGGTCGAGGAAGCGCTGACACTCGACCCGTTGCCGAAGGTGATCTGGATGCAGCTCGGGGCGCGTGACGATGCGGCCGCAGAGAAGGCCGAGGCCGCCGGCATCAAGGTCGTGATGAACCGCTGCCCGAAGATCGAATATGGCCGCCTGTCGTCGGAGATCTCCTGGATGGGCGTCAATTCGCGCACGCTGAGTTCGAAGCGTCCGCCGGCACCGACGCAAGGCATGCGACTGTCCCTCAACCGGATGAGCGTCGGCGGCGGCGACACCGCAGCATCGGATCGCGCCGCCAAAAACAAGAGCGAGCAAAGCTGACGCACGCGCGAAGCATTCATTTCGCGAACGCGACAATGCGCAGCACGATCATCCTGATCTGACGCCGTGCCTTGACGGCAGACGCGGCGCCGATCAGCATGCCGCGCGATTTCAGACCACAAGAACAGGACGCCACGAATGAGCGATCGCCTTCCGGGATTTTCGACCCTTGCCGTGCACGCCGGTGCACAGCCCGACCCCACCACCGGTGCGCGCGCGACCCCGATTTATCAGACGACCTCGTTTGTCTTCAATGACGCCGACCATGCCGCCTCGCTGTTCGGATTGCAGTCGTTCGGCAACATCTATACCCGCATCGGCAATCCCACCAACGCCGTGCTTGAAGAGCGCGTCGCCGCGCTCGAAGGTGGCACCGCGGCTCTGGCCGTCGCGTCCGGCCATGCCGCGCAGGTCGTGGTATTGCAGCAATTGCTCCAGCCCGGCGACGAGTTCATCGCCGCACGAAAACTCTATGGCGGCTCGATCAACCAGTTCACGCATGCGTTCAAGAGCTTTGGCTGGAACGTGGTGTGGGCCGATCCCGACGACATCACGACCTTCGAGCGCGCGGTCTCGCCGCGGACCAAGGCCATCTTCATCGAGTCCATCGCCAATCCCGGCGGCAGCATCACCGATATCGAGGCGATCTCGACGGTGGCCCGCAAGGCCGGCGTGCCGCTGATCGTCGACAACACGCTGGCCTCGCCCTACCTGATCCGCCCGATCGATCACGGCGCCGACATCGTCGTGCACTCGCTGACGAAGTTTCTCGGCGGCCACGGCAATTCGCTCGGCGGCATCATCGTCGATGCCGGCACCTTCGACTGGTCCACGGGCGGCAAATATCCGATGCTGTCCGAACCGCGGCCGGAATATCACGGTATCCGGCTGCAGGAGACGTTCGGCAATTTCGCCTTCGCGATCGCCTGCCGCGTCCTCGGCTTGCGCGATCTCGGCCCCGCGCTGTCGCCCTTCAACGCCTTCATGATCCTGACCGGCATCGAGACGCTGCCGCTGCGCATGCAGAAGCACTGCGACAACGCCAAGGCGATTGCCGAATTCCTCGCCGGCCATCCCGCAGTGGCCTCGGTGAGCTATGCGGGTCTGCCGGGTGACAAGTACAACCAGCTCGCGCGCAAATATGCGCCGAGGGGCGCGGGCGCCGTGTTCACCTTCAGCCTGAAGGGCGGCTACGACGCCGGCGTCAGCCTGGTGTCGAAGCTGCAACTGTTCTCGCATCTTGCGAATGTCGGCGACACCCGCTCGCTCGTCATCCACCCTGCCTCGACCACGCACAGCCAGCTCGACGACGCCGCCAAGATCAAGTCCGGCGCCGGCCCCGACGTCGTGCGGCTCTCTGTCGGCATCGAGGACAAGGAAGATTTGATTGCCGACCTGGAGCAGGCGCTCAGCGCTTGATGTTCAGTGTCACATAGCGCGAACTCAGGCGCGCAATTGCGCACCTGAGTGCTCGAGATTCCGGTCCGGCTCTGCGAGCCGCCTCGGAATGACGACGCTAGTTAACAGTCATTAACCATATCCGTTGCATACGTTATCCGTGGACCGCCCCTTTGATTCGGAGCCGACGATGCTGCGCTGGATGGTGCCCGCCCTCGTGGCGATGCTGACAGTTTCGAGTGCCGGCGCCGCCGATCTTGCGGCCACACCAAGGCGGCGGGCCGTCGCGCCGCCACCGCCGAAGGTCTATGTCGAGACCGATCCGGACGCGCTGATCTCGCCGGCCTATGGCATCGGCAGCTACGTCCGCAACCTGCCAGGCACGCCGCTGCTGCCGGGCTCCAATACGCTGCCGGGCTATTACGGCCGCCCCTGGGATTACGACTATCAAGGCGCGTATTACGGCGGGCCTCAGGTCGGTTATTTCTGGCGGCTGCCCTACGCCTGCGGCGTCTACGGCTATTGCTAACCGGCCTGACCGACCGGCACCGCGCGCGGCTGCGCCTCCGCCGATTGCCGCGCGGCGAGCCGCTCCGCCTGCATCACCGCAAGCGTCAGCACGGCGATCGCAACCGCTTGGTGCGCAAGCGCAAGGCCAATCGGGACCTGATTGAGCAGCGTGAGGATGCCGAGCACCGCTTGCAGGCTCACGGCCGCAAACAGCCACAGCGCGCCGCGCGCCGCCGTCCCGGCGCGGGACCGCAACGCGTCGACGGCATGCAGTGCCGCCAGCGCGAACAGCGCGTACGCCGTCATGCGGTGCTCGAACTGCACCGTCAGCACATTGTCGAACATGTTGCGCCACCACGGCGTCTCGAACCACAGCCGGTCCGCTGACGGGATGAACGTGCCGTCGATCTCGGGCCAAGTGTTGTAGGCACGCCCGGCACGCAGGCCCGCAACCAGCGCGCCGAAATAGATCTGCACGAAGGTCAGGACCACGAGCAAGGCGCTCGTCAGCCTCAGCCGCACCGGCGCAACGATCTGCGGCCGCTCGGCAAGCCGCCGCACGGTCCAGACGATACCGGCGAAGATCAGGAGCGCGAGCACCAGATGCGTCGCCAGCCGATACTGCGAGACCTCGACCCGCTCCGAGAGGCCCGAGGCCACCATCCACCAGCCGACCGCTCCCTGGAGCCCGCCGAGCGCGAACAGCAGCCATAGCCGCCGCTTCAGGTCACCGGGCAGGCCCCCGCGCCACAGGAAGAACAGGAACGGCAGGAGATAGGCGACGCCGATGAAACGGCCGAGCAGCCGATGGCTCCATTCCCACCAGAAGATCTCCTTGAACTCGAAGAGAGTCATCCCGGCATTGAGTTCGCGATATTGCGGGATCCTCTTGTAAGCCTCGAACGCATCGGTCCACTGCGCCTCCGAGAGCGGCGGCATGGTACCGGTGACCGGCTTCCATTCCACGATGGACAGCCCGGACTCGGTCAACCGTGTCGCACCGCCGACCAGCACCATCAGCGCGATCAGCGCGGCCACACAGATAAGCCACCAGCGCAGGGCGCGATGCAACTTGGTCGGGGCGGAAACCGTCGTCATTTCAGGAGCAAAACCAAGGCTTGAACGGGACTGCGTGCCCCTTATAGTCCCCCGCTCCCGCCGCGCAAGTTACGCAAAAGGCCGCAAAGCTCACGTCATGACGATCCGCACCCGCAAGTTCCTCGGCACCATCGCGCTCCTGGTGCTGGCCGCCGTCTGGGCCCTGCTCGGCATGGCGCTGGCACAGATGCCGTGGATCGCCGAATCCGGCTGGCGGCAGGCGATCTATTACGTCGTGGCGGGCATGGGCTGGGTCTTGCCGGCGATGCCGATCGTGAGCTGGATGCAGCGGCCCGACCGCGCCTAGTCCGCTTGCCCGCTGCCGGTCGGTCTCATCGGCGCAAAGGCGACGCCCGACACCAGCACCCGCAGCACGCGCAGCGAGCGCACCCGGCCGTCCCACGAAATCCGCGGCATCGCGTGCAGGTTGGTGCGCCCTTCAGCATCCACGATGCCCGATATGGTCGATACCGCGCTGGCAAAGCCCGCCTGCTCCGCCATCACGACATGGCTGCGCCGGAACGAGGTGCGATCGCCGAACGGGAATGCAAGGTGTCGGATCTCGCGGCCAAAGGCCGCTTCCGCCACCGCCTTGCCCATCGTCACCTCGCGCAGTGCGGCTGGATCCTTCATGTTGGCTAGAACGGGATAATTGACGGTCGCGCTGCCGAAAGTGACGTTCGGATCGGCCGCGAGTTTCGCCAGATCCTGCCAGTCCATCGATGCTTCGCGCGAGATGGCGGCGAGATCGATGCCGTAGCGCGCGCAGAGGTCGTGGACCGCGGCCGACAGGTCGGCCGGCGGTAGCGTCCGCAGCCAGCTCTCGATGAACGTGAACAGTGCTTGCTTGTCCGCAAGCTTGGTGACGACGAAGCGCTGCTCCTTCTCACCCATCATCAGGCTGATACGGCTCTCGCGCGCGATCATCTGCTCGAGTGCGAGCCACCAGGCTTCACCCACGCCATCGGGAAAGGCGGTCGGAATGTAAACCGTGAATGGCACGCCATGACGCGCCAGCACCGGATAGGCAAAGTTGATCAGGCCCTTATCGGTGCCGTCGAAGGTCAGCGCCACGAAACGTCGCTTCTCCGGCAGCGTGACCGCGCGCCGGCAGACGTCCTCCATGCCGAGGAAATCAAACTTCCAGCGCTTGAGCGCGCCGATGGCACGGTCGAGGAATTGCGGCGTGATCTCACGGGCGCGCAGCGGTTGGAACGCGCCGCGCCGCCGCGGCCGCACGCGCTCAAAGCGCAGGATGGCCCCGGCACCGCGCCCGCGCAGCAGGGGCCTGCCAGTGAACCAGGCCAGCTCAAGGCGCAGCCGCTCCAGCCATCTGTCGTCGGATGCCAAAGTCCCACCTTCCCGCACGTCCGCCAGCGGCGCCCCCCGCCATTGTCCTTACCCTTTGTTGACATTTGTTTGCAAAGGTCGGCCACAGGCCGAAATACGCAAATTTTCGTTTTCTCGACAGGTTTCGCGAATGACCATGGCTGCGGCGATGCAAAGCCGGACGGCAGAAGCGCCAGCGCGGTCGAAAGCGAGCCGCATCGCCCATGTCGACGTCGTCAGTGATCTCGGAAAGGCCGAGCCGGTTTGGCGCGCTTTCGAGGAGCCGGGCCACCTCTCGACACCCTATCAGCGCTTCGATCTGTTGAGTCCGTGGCAGCGGCTGGTCGGCGAACACGAAGCCGCCCGCCCCTTCATCGTGATCGCTTACGACGCCGAGCGTCGGCCGTTGGTGCTGCTTCCGCTCTCGCTGCGCCAGAGCCATGGCGTACGCACGGTCTGTTTCATGGGCGGCAAGCATTCGACCTTCAACATGGGGCTGTGGAACGCCGAGTTCGCTGCGCAGGCCGTCACCGCCGATCTCGACGCGCTGTTTGCACCATTGCACGAGAATGTCGATGTGCTGGCGCTGACGCAGCAGCCGCTACGCTGGCACGATCAGCAGAACCCGTTCGCGCTGCTGCCGCGGCAGAGCGCGATCAACGGCTGCCCGGTGCTTGTGATGGAGCCGGGCGGTCCGCCGGAGTCGCGGATCAGCAATTCTTTCCGCCGCCGCCTGAAGAGCAAGGAGAAGAAACTCCAGACGCTCGCGGGGTATCGCTATCACCTCGCCGCCACGGACGAGGACGTCACCCGCCTGCTCGACTGGTTCTTCCGCATCAAGCCGGCGCGCATGGCGGAACAGAAGCTGCCGAACGTCTTCGCCGAACCCGGCGTCGAAGAGTTCATCCGCAGCGCATGCCTGATGCCGCGCGGTGAAGGCCGCATCATCGACATCCATGCGCTCGAATGCGACGACGAGGTGATCGCTGTCTTTGCGGGCGTGGCCGATAACCAGCGCTTCTCGATGATGTTCAACACCTACACGCTGTCGGACCATGCGCGCTACAGCCCCGGCCTGATCCTGATGCGTTACATCATCGACCGCGGCGCCGAACGCGGCTACCGCGCGCTCGACCTCGGCATCGGCTCGGACGACTACAAGCGGATGTTCTGCAAGGACGACGAAGAGATTTTCGACAGCTTTATCCCGCTGACTTCGCGCGGCAGGCTCGCGGCGATGGCGATGTCGTCGCTGAGCCACGGCAAGCGCCTGGTCAAGCAGAACCAGATGCTGTTCGATCTCGCACGAAAGCTGCGGCGAGCGTTCGGGTAGCGGAGAGCGCGTCAGCAATCTAGCGCTATTGACAAGCTTGCACGGCTCTCAGCAAGCCGACAGGTAGCCTAGCGCGACGTGGATTGAACTGCGCCTGTTGCGAAATATCGTGACACCACTTCTGACGGAATATCGAAGGTAAGCTCCTTCCAGGTCTTTCACAAAAATGAGACTGGCCTTCGTGGGCAAGAAGGTAGAAACTCCAATTTGCGAGCATCACCTCCGCCGAGCACCCGAAAGTTGCAATCGCCATCCACACGCTGGAGTAGCGTCATGCGAAACCCTTTTGGACCGACAGTATCTCTTCAAGACCAGCTCGCGAAGGAGGGTCGCGAGCAGGCGAAGAGAATGCCTGGTAGGGAGAGGGAGGAATTGTCGAGAAAGGCCAGCCAAGCTGACACGGCAGCTCGCATCGACGAGTGGGTCAACTCTCCCGGGCTTCAACGACCAACTTAGCTAACATGCTGCCCGAAGCCGCTTCGTCGTCAGGAAACGCCGGGCGCCGCGCGTGTCGATTTTTAGCTACCCCGAATGAAGGTCATTCGTTCGCGATTACAACTGCCGAGGTCGTGGCGGTTGCCGGGCCAGGCGTGACTGCGGTGGGTGCGGCGGCGGCTGCACGCGCTGGGGACAGTGCCGCTGGTGCTAAGTTCCGCAACTAACGGATGAACAATAAAATCGACGAAATGCCGCATGTCGTGACCCGCCCGAACGTCAAGGAGAAGACTAAGGGCCCCGACGATGTCGCACGTCGGGGCCCTTCAAGATCGTCAAGCCGGTTACGTCCGCCGTGCCATCCGATCCAGATGTTTGTCATTACGACACCCGTTCTTGCGCAAAGCGTGTCATTGGCGCGACATCGATGTGATCACATTGCGTTCGATTTGCCGCGCCTCGAGCCCAAGCCGATTGCGGCGCCGAGAACGACCCGCGACAGCTCCTACTTCAATTGACGCGCGATCATCCGCGCCCGCACAGCTTTGGCGACGCTTTGCGGCAGCGCAGACGGCATTTCGGCGAGAGGGTATAAGAACGCCTACGCCGCCACCACGCGCAGCGCTTCCGGCGCATCCGACGGCTGCACGGGCTTGCTCAGCATCGTCACCTCGCTGAAGCCGACAGCCTTGAGCTGCTCGCACATCAGCGTGCGCGCGTCTGCGCCCATCGAGGCATCGGGCACCACGACGGCGCGCGCATTGGTGGTCAGCAGTTCGGCCGGCAGGTCGGAGGCGCTGCCCGCATCGAGCAGCACGTGGTCGTAGACCCTGAGCAGCGCATCGATCGCGAGCGTCACCCGCGGCGACTGGAGCAGGCTGCGATCGAAACCCGGGCGGCCGGCCATGACCAGATGCAGTCGGGAGAGCTTGTCCTTGGTAATGATCTGCGCAAACGACGCATCGCCTTGCATCAGCTCGGCAAGCCCGGGCGCCGAAGCATCGACGGACACGGCGGCAATCGTCGGCGAGGACGCGGCGAGATCGACCACGACAACCCGGGCGTCCCGCGCCAGGTGCCGGGCCAGCGTCAGCGTCGACAGCGTAATGGCTTCGCCAGCCGCGGTGCCGAGCACCGCAATCTTCTTCGCCGTCACGCCCGCGGCGCGCAGGCGCTCCGCCAGTTGCTCGATCTCGGCAAATTCAGCGATGTCCGCATCGGGCGTCATGTCCGGCTGCAGCGGCGCGGACTCCGCAACCACGGAATCGTCCGTCACCTTGGCATCAATGACCGGCTCATGGCGCACCGGTTCCGGCGGCGACGGGATGAGTGCGGCCATCGCGCGCGGCGCAGTCTGGCGCAGCAGCTCGCCGGTGACGACGATGCCGGACGAGAGCAGCAGCGTCGCCAGCGTCGCGATCAGCACGATCGGCAGCTTCTTCGGATAGGCCGGCGTGTTCGAGACGATAGCCCGCGAGATGATGCGGCCCTCGGTCGGGGCGGTATCGATGGTCTCGCGGGTGTTGGCCTCGCGGTACTTGGCGAGATAAGTCTCGAGCAGGTCACGCTGTGCCTTGGCCTCGCGCTCCAGCGCGCGGAGCTGGACGTCCTGGCCGTTGGTCGATGTCGCCTGCTTCTTGAGCTGCTCGAGGCTCGTGGTCAGGCTGTCGACCCGGCCGCCGGCGATGCGCGCGTCGTTTTCCAGCGAGCGCGAGATCTTGCCGGCCTCATCGCGGATCTGGGTGTCGAGATCGCCGAGCTGGGCCTTCAATTCCTTGATGCGCGGATGGTTGCCGAGCAACGTCGAGGATTGCTCGGCGAGCTGGGCGCGCAGCGTCACGCGCTGCTCGGACAGCCGCCGCATCAGTTCTGAGTTCAGGACCTCTGATGCCTCGATCGGCTTGCCGCTCTGGAGCATCTCGCGGATCAGCCTCGCCTTGGCCTCGGCGTCGGCCCTCAGCGCGCGCGCATTGTTGAGCTGGGTGTTGACCTCGCCCATCTGCTGGTTCGACAGCGTCGTATTGTTGGTGCCGACGAACAGGCTCGACTTGGAACGGAAATCCTCGACCTTGGCTTCGGCGTCGGAGACCTTCTTGCGCAAATTCTCGATCTCGCCCGCCAGCCACTGGCTCGCATTGCGCGCCTGGTCCTGGCGGGCATTCTGTTGCAGCACGAGGTAGCCTTCGGCGATCGAATTGGCGACGCGCGCGGCGAGCTCCGGATCGGTCGACTGGAACTCGACCACGATTACGCGCGACTTATCGACGGCGTAGGCCTGGAGGCGGTCGTAATAGGCGTCCAGTACGCGCTCTTCCGGCGTCATCGAGAACGGATCACGGCCGATGCCGACCAACGCCGCGAGCGATTTCAGCGGTGAGATGCCTTGCAGCACCGGATCGAATTCGGGCCGTTCCGCCAGCTTGTTCTTCTTGATGATCTCGCGAGCGAGATCGCGCGACAGCACGAGCTGTACCTGGCTGGTCACGGCCTCGGGGTCGAGCGCCTGCCGCTCCTCGGTGCGCTCGCTGTTCGGTCGCAGGAACACGTTCTCGCGACCGTCGATGAGAATACGCGACTCGGATTTGTAGCGCGGCGTCACCAGATTGACGCCGGCGACCGACAATACGAGCGCCAACACTGTCGGCACGACGATCCAGCCACGCTTGCGCGCCAGTGCTGCGCCCAGCGCGTGCAGATCGATGTCGCCGGATTCAACTGGCGCCTGCTTCACCGCGGCGGACGCGGGTTGGACTTCAACCTTGGCTTTGGCCTCGGGCTTGGCTTTGGTCTTCGAGACAGCCCGCTCGACCACGGCCTTGTCCTTGCCGGCACGCCAGAACGCCAAACGCATCTCACACTCCCGCAGGGCAACGCCGCGACCTTACCTCGACCGCGACAATTACACTCCATTAAGGTTGCCGCTGGGTTAATCACGCACCGCAGCGAGAGCGGCGCTCTCCTCGCCAACACCGTTTGTTAACCACGAGGCCCCTTAATCCTCATCGTATTTGAGTGGATTGTTCGCCTTCGAGCGCTGGTTCTGATCATGCCTCCCTCTTCCGACCAGCCGCTTCGCATCCTGCACGCCGTGCGCGCGCCCGTCGGCGGCATCTTTCGGCACATCCTCGACCTCGCCAATGGCCAGGTCGATCGCGGACATCATGTCGGGATCCTCGCCGACAGTCTCACCGGCGGCGAGCGCGCCGAGAAGGCGCTCACGGAACTCGCGCCGCGGCTGAAGCTCGGTGTGCACAGGCTTACGATCCGCCGCGAGCCGTCACCGGACGACTTTCTCGTGTGGCTGCGCATGCGGCGCTTGATCGCCAAGCTCAAGCCGGATGTCATGCATGGCCACGGCGCCAAGGCCGGCGCTTTCATCCGCATGCGGCGGCGCACCGACGACACCATCCGCATCTACACGCCGCATGGCGGCTCGCTGCATTATCCGCTGCACACGTTCAAGGGCGAGTTCTACGCGCGGCTCGAGCGCGCGCTGATGGACAGTACCGACCTGTTCCTGTTCGAGAGCGCATTTGCCCGCGACACCTATCAGCGTATCGTCGGCGCGCCCAAGGGCGTGGTCCACTGCGTCTTCAACGGCGTCACGCCCGAGGAGTTCGAACCCGTCGTCACCGCCGACGATGCGACGGACCTCGCCTATGTCGGTGAGTTCAGACGCATCAAGGGCGCCGACCTCCTGGTCGATGCGGTGGCGCGCCTGCATGCCCAGGGCCGCAAGGTCACGCTGACGCTCGGCGGCGACGGCGAGGAGACGGCGGCGCTGAAGGCACAGGTGGAGAAACTCGGCCTGACCGGTGCGATCCGCTTCATCGGCCACGTCAAGGCGCGCTACGGCTTCTCCAAGGGGCGGCTGCTCGTCGTTCCCTCGCGTGGCGATTCCATGCCCTATGTCGTGATCGAGGCGGGCGCGGCCGGCATTCCGATGATCGCGGCACGGGTCGGCGGCATTCCGGAGATCTTCGGCCCGGAGAGCCCGGCCCTGTTCGCGCCCAGTAACGCGGACGCGATGGCGGAGGCGATCTCGGCAGCGCTCGAGGACACGCAGGCGACCGCGCGGCGCGCCGCGTCCTTGCGTGAGCGCATCTCGGCGCATTTCTCCCAGCAGGCGATGGTCGATGGTGTGCTCGCGGGCTACCGCGATGCATTTGCCAATCATTAACCATTCTTAAGGCCGCTTTAGAAAATCTTCCGATTTGTCCGATAAGCGAAGTGCCGGGGGATGCTCGCCCGGGTGCACGGTCGCGCCGCGGGTTTGTTGGAATGGACGTGGACGCTAGTGGAACCGCTCAACGCACGCTCGATGCTCGATGCCGCGACCAGTGCCGCGGCAAAACCTGCTGAAAAGCCCTTCGTCGAACGCCGTCGCCGCCTCTCGCCGGCGGCCCTGGAGGTCGTCAACCAGAAGGTCGCCCGCGCCTATTCGCCGATCGTAATCGCCGGCTTCGTGCGCTTGGCCGATTTCGTGCTGCTGAGCCTCGTCGGCGTCACGCTTTATGTCGGCTATGTCGTACCGCTCACCAGCTTCCGCTGGGAGTATCTCGCGGCGATCGTCGGTGTTGCCGTCGCCGCCGTGGTTTGCTTCCAGTCCGCCGACATCTACCAGGTCCAGCTCTTCCGCGGACAGCTTCGGCAGATGACGCGGATGATCTCGTCCTGGTCGTTCGTCTTCCTGCTGTTCATCGGTGCCTCGTTCTTCGCCAAGCTCGGCGGTGAGGTATCGCGACTGTGGCTCGCCGCGTTTTTCTTTCTCGGCCTTGCCGTGCTGATCGTCGAGCGCCTGGTGCTGCGTACGCTGGTGCGCCGCTGGGCGCGCGAGGGCCGGCTCGACCGGCGCACCATCATCGTCGGCTCCGACCGCAATGGCGAGGAGCTGGTCGAGGCGCTGAACGCGCAGGAGGATTCCGACATCCACGTGCTCGGCGTGTTCGACGACCGCAACGACAGCCGCGCGCTCGACACCTGCGCCGGCGCGCGCAAGCTCGGCAAGGTCGACGATATCGTCGAGTTCGCCCGCCGCACCCGGGTCGATCTCGTGCTGTTCGCGCTGCCGATCTCGGCCGAGACGCGCATCCTGGAGATGCTGAAGAAGCTCTGGGTCCTGCCGGTCGACATCCGCCTCTCCGCGCACACCAACAAGCTGCGCTTCCGCCCCCGCTCCTATTCCTATCTCGGCGAGGTGCCGACGCTCGACGTGTTCGAGGCGCCGATCACCGACTGGGATCTGGTGATGAAATGGCTGTTCGACCGTATCGTCGGCAGCCTCGCGCTGCTCGCCGCGCTCCCCGTGATGGCGCTGGTGGCGATCGCGATCAAGCTCGACAGCCGCGGCCCGGTGCTGTTCCGCCAGAAGCGCTTCGGCTTCAACAACGAGCGCATCGACGTCTACAAGTTCCGTTCGATGTATCACGACCAGGCCGATCCGCTCGCCGCCAAGGTCGTCACCAAGAACGATCCGCGCGTCACCCGCGTCGGCCGTTTCATTCGCAAGACCAGCCTCGACGAGCTGCCGCAGCTCTTCAACGTGGTCTTCTCCGGCAATCTCTCCCTGGTCGGCCCGCGTCCGCACGCGGTGCAGGGCAAGCTTCAGAGCCGGCTGTTCGACGAGGCCGTCGACGGCTATTTCGCGCGCCACCGCGTCAAGCCCGGTATCACCGGCTGGGCCCAGGTCAACGGCTGGCGCGGCGAGATCGACAATGAAGAGAAGATCCAGAAGCGCGTCGAGTTCGATCTCTATTACATCGAGAACTGGTCAGTGCTGTTCGACCTCTACATTCTCCTGAAGACCCCGGTCTCGCTGCTGACCAAGAGCGAGAACGCGTATTGAGATTGTCGTGCCAGAACCGCGCTGTCATCGCCCGGCTTGACCGGGCGATCCAGTAATCACCGGCAGCGGAGGCTGCCACTGGCAGCGCGGGTTACTGGATGCCCGCCTTCGCGGAGCATGACGGCGGAAGTTTGTGTGTACCAGTTGCGTAGGCGTATGAGCGTGTGATGGCGTATGCGGCGACAGCCGGGAGACTGAACGTAGCCGCACCGGCTGCGCCCGGCGTGCTTGCGCTCCAGCGCGCGCTGGTCTGGCTGGTCGGCGCCTCCGGTGCGGTCGTATTCATTGAGCCGAGCCCCTACGAGATCGTGACGCTGCTCGCCACCGTCACCTTCTTCGCCACCGGCCTGCGCTTGAGGCTCGTGCTCATGCCGCTGGTGCTGCTGCTGGTCCTGCTCAACGTCGGCTACACCATCAGCGCAATCCCGCTGTTCGAAAAGTCCGAGGTCGCAAGCTGGATCGCGACGTCCTGGTACATGGCGGTCACCGTAGTGTTCTTCGCCATGGTCACCACCGAGGACACGACCGCGCGGCTCGACATGCTCCGCCGCGGACTCGTGGTCGGCGCGATGGTGGCCTCGCTCTCCGCCATCGCCGGCTATTTCAACCTCGTCCCCGGCGGACACGACCTCCTGACGCTCTACGAGCGCGCGCGCGGCACCTTCAAGGATCCCAACGTGCTCGGCGCCTTCCTGATCCTGCCGGCGCTGTTCTCGCTCCAGAGCGTGGTCTCCGACGGTCTGTCTAAGTCGTTCCGCAACGTCATCGCCTTCGGCATCATGGCGCTGGCGATCCTGCTCGCTTTCTCCCGTGCCGCCTGGGGTGGCCTGGTCCTGACCTCCGCGTTCATGCTGGCGCTGATGGTGCTGACCAGCCGGAGCAACGCGCAGCGTTCGCGCATCATCATCATGGCTCTGGTCGCCGCCGTACTGGGGCTCGCGTTGATCGCGATCCTCCTGTCATTCGACTCCGTCGCGGAGATGTTCAAGCAGCGCGCGAGCTTCGACCAGAGCTATGACGAAGGCCGCTTCGGCCGGTTCGGCCGGCACATCCTCGGCGCCGAGATGGCGCTGGACCTGCCGTTCGGCATCGGACCGCTGCAATTCCACCGCTACTTCCCCGAAGACACCCACAACTCCTACCTGAACGCCTTCATGTCGGGCGGCTGGCTGTCCGGCATCTGCTATCCCGCGCTGGTCTTCACCACCGTGATCATGGGCTTCCGCCATATCTTCGTCCGCGTGCCCTGGCAGCGGGCTTATCTGGCGATCTTCTCCGCGTTCGTCGGCACCGTCGGCGAGAGCTTCGTGATCGACACCGACCACTGGCGTCACTTCTGGATGATGCTGGGCGCGATGTGGGGCATGATCGCGGCCGCCCAGGCCTACAAGATCAGGACTGGCGACGAAGCTTCTTCAGCTTGAGATCGGGCCGCTTTTCCGGCGGCGTATCGAGAAGGCCCTTGAGCGCTTCGGTTGCCGCGAGCACGCCCTTATAGCCTTCAGTCGCGAAGCGCAGCAGCAGGCGCAGTTCCTCGTCGGAATAGGCATTGAACACCTTTTCCATCGCCTGCTGCATCGGCACGTAGAACTGGCCGATCTTCATGGCAGCCTCGGGCACGACCGCGATGAAGACCTTGCGGCGGTCTGCATCGTCGCGCTCGCGGCGCACGAGGCCGGCCTTCTCGAGCCGGTCCACCACACCGGTGATCGCGCCTGTTGTGAGCCCGGTGACCTCGGCGAGCCGGCCGGCGGTGACGCGCCCTTCCAGGTACAGGATGTCCATGCATTCGAGGTCGGAATTGGCAATTCCCGCCATGTTCGCAACGGCTTGGCCATAGAGCACGCCCTGCGCGGACGACCGCCGCATCGCCTCTTCCAACTCCTGCAACAACGCCGCGCGCGCCTTCGTCCTTGACAAGGCCGACCTCTTCTCTTATTCGATATATATCTTAGTCACTAAGAGATTTAGCGACCGTAATTTCTCCTAGCACCACGGAAACGTCCGGAGCAAGCCATGTCCAACCGTCCCCGCAAGGCCCTGATCATCGGCGCCGGCATTGCCGGGCCCGTCGCGGCCATCCTCCTCCGCCGTGCCGGCATCGAATCCGAGATCTACGAGGCCTGGCCGTACTCCACGGGGATCGGCGGCGGATTGCAGATCGCGCCAAACGGCATGCAAGTGATGGACGAGATCGGCCTTGCCGGTGAGCTGATCAGCCGTGGCTCGGTCGCGGAATCCTTCGACCTCTGCTCGCAGAGCGGCCAAAGGCTCGGCTCGCTCAACCGCGACATGGAGCGCCGCTTCGGCCAGCCTGCGGTCAACGTCTGCCGCGCCACGCTGAACGAGATGCTGATCGACAAGGCCTGGTGCTCCTGCGTGTCGCTGTATTTCGAGAAGCGGCTGATCAAGATCGAGGATCGCGGCGACCAGCCGATCATCGCCTATTTCGCCGACGGCACCACCGCCGAAGGCGATTTCCTGATCGGCGCGGACGGTGTGCACTCCATGGTACGCCGCCAGGTGATCCCGGACGGGCCGGCCCCCTTCGACACCGGCCTGATCGGTTTCGGCGGCTTCGTGCCGCGCGCGGTCCTCGACGGCACAGCGATCGGCCAGCGCGTCGTCACCACGTTCGGGCAGAGCGGCTTCTTCGGCTACGCCTTTTGCAGTCCGGATCCGAATGACGGCGCGATGTGGTGGAGCACGCAGCCCGCGCACGGCATGGACGCGGCGATGTTCCGCGCGCAAGATCAGGCAACGATTAAGCAACATCTGCGCGACTTCCACCGGGGCTGGCACGATCCGATCCCGGCCATCATCGAGGCCGCCGAAAACATCGTGGTGACGGATACGCTCGACGTTGCGACCCTGCCGACCTGGTCGCGCAAGCGCTCGCTGCTGATTGGGGATGCCGCGCATGCGACGAGCCCGCATGCCGGCCAGGGCGCCTCGCTCGCGCTCGAGGACGCGATGCGTCTGGCGCGGCTGATGCAGGACGGCCAGGAGCTCGGCCTCACCTTCCAGAATTTCGAGACCGAGCGCCGCCCGCGCGCCGAGAAGATCGTCGCGATTGCCCGTCGCAACGGCAACAGCAAGCGCGAATTCAGCGCCACCGGCGCGTGGGTCCGCAATCAGATGATGAAATGGCTACTGCCACTCGGCGCGAAGAGCATGGAGTTCATGTACGCGTATGACGCGCGGGCGGTGTAGCGGCAATCACGATGTCATCGCCCGCGAAAGCGGGCGATCCAGTATTCCAGGGACGGTCGTGATGAACCGAGAGGCCGCAGCGTGCTGGATGGCCCGCCGTCGCGGGGCATGACAGCGTGCCGCCTATGCTTCCACCGCGAACGTCAGCCCGGCGTGATCTTGAAGCCGCTTGATCAGCTTGTGCTGCATCGCTGCGCCCGGTGTCCAGAGACCGGCCGCCACGTCCGGCGTGTCGCGCAACAGGCAGATCGCGCATTCGGAGATGATCTTCGCCGTCGATGCGTAGCCAGGATCGAGATCGCCCTTGATAGCGGGGACCTGACGGCCATCGGGCGCGATCGCAACATAGAGCAGGTCGTAATGACCGTTGTCGCGCTCTTCCTTCGAAGGGCCCTCGCCGGGCTTGAGCGCTTCGGGGCCGGTTTTTTCGCTGTTCGCAGCCATCACGCGCTTCGCGTTGGCTTGCCCTTCCTCGCCTGCCCCAGTCAGCACCATCTCGTCGTAGACGAAGTCCCTGCCATACGGGAAGCCCATCAGCATGTTGGAGCGATGGACGTTGCGCGTGTTGAGCGTAGCCATCGCGAATGGCGCGGCCCAGGATTGCAGGTCCTCCTCGAAGACGGGCTTGTTACCGCGCGGCTGCTTCGGACCCTCAAAGCCGGGCGTGAATGCAAAGGGATCTTTGAGGATCGACACCAGGCTGAGGTCCTGCGCAACCGCCTCGAAGGTCACCCTTGCGCTCGCCGAGGTGCCGCCGGAGAACTTCCAACTGATGTCGCGGACGCGCCCCTTGACGCGTGGCGCCGGCGCCCCGAACACGCGCCGAGCTTCCTCCTGCACGAAGAATACACCGAGTTCGAACGGCACCGAGTCGAAGCCACAGGGGACCATGATGCGCGCGCCGCTCGCTTTGGCCTCCGCCTCGTGCCTGTCAATCATCTGCTTTAGCCAGATCGGCTCGCCGCAGAGATCCATGTAGTCGGTGCCCGACGCAACGCAGGCGGCGAGCAGATCGGAGCCATAGAGCTGGTACGGACCGACGGTGGTGATCACCAGCTTGGCTTGGTTGACCAACGCGCGCAACGAGACGGGGTCGGACGCATCGGCAACGATGAGCGGCGTGTCACTGGGTGCGCCGATCGCGTCGCGAACCGACGCAAGCTTGTCCCTGCTTCGCCCGGCCATCGCCCATGTCAGCGCGCTGTCGCCCGCGTACTGCGCGGCGATATACTCGGCGACGAGCTGGCCGGTGTATCCGGTCGCGCCGTAAACGACGATGTCAAACTTCGACGACACGGGTCGGGTTTCCTGCAACGGCCTCGAGCTTAGCTTTCCACCTTGAACGTCAGCCCGGCGTGATCTTGAAGCCGCTTGATCAGCTTGTGCTGCATCGCTGCGCCCGGGGTCCAGATTCCCGCGGGCACGTCGTGTGCATCACGCAACAGACAGATCGCGCATTCCGAGATCATCTTCGAGGTCGAGCCGTAGCCGGGATCGCGGTCGCCGGTGACACCGGCGCGAACCTGGTGGCCGTCGGGCGCGATCGCGACATAGAGCAGATCGAAGCGGCCGTTTTCCCGCTCTTCCTTCGAAGGCCCCTCGCCCGGCTTCGGCGCATTCGGGCCCGTCTTCTCAGCATTGGCGGCCATCACACGCTTCGCATTCGCCTCGCCCTTCTCACCGGGACCGGTCAGGACCATCTCGTCGTAGACGAATTCCTTGCCGTAGGGAAAACCCATCAGCATGTTGGAGCGATGGACGTTGCGCGTGTTGATCAGCGCCATCATGAAAGGCGCGGCCCAGGATTGCAGGTCCTCCTCAAGAATCGACCTGTTGCCCTTCGGCTGCTTCGGGCCGGTGAATCCGGGCGTCAGCGCGAACGGATCGTTCAGGATCGCGACGAGGCTGATATCTTTGGCGACGGCATCGAATGTTGCCTTTGCGCTCGCCGCGGTGCCGCCCGAGAGCGTACCGCGCATGTCGCGCACGCGGCCCTTCACGCGCGAGGCGGCTGCGCCGAACACGCGCTTGGCCTCTTCCTGCACGAAGAACGCACCGAGCTCGAACGGCACGGAATCGAAGCCGCAGGAGAATACGATGCGCGCACCGCTCGTCCTGGCCGCCGCTTCGTGCTTGTCGATCATCTGCCGCATCCAGACCGGCTCGCCGCAGAGGTCGAAATAATCCGTGCCGGTGGCAACGCAGGCGGCGAGCAGCTCCTCACCATAGAGCTGATAAGGTCCGACGGTCGTGATCACCGACTTCGTCTGGGCCACCATCGCGTTCAGCGATGCCGAATCGGCCGCATCCGCGACAATCAGCGGCGTGTCCGTGGGCGCAGCGATTGCGTCACGTACTGATTTGAGCTTGTCGAGGCTGCGCCCGGCCATCGCCCATTTGAGCGCCTTGTCGTCCTTGTAGTGCGCGGCCAGATATTCGGCGACGAGCTGGCCGGTGAAACCGGTCGCGCCGTAGACGACGATGTCGAATTTCGCAGAACTCATGGTGCGGCCCTTACTTCTTTCCGTAACTCACGCCCATGCCGGCACGGACGTCGCTTTGAATGCCATAGGGCGGGATCGGATAGCGCAGGCCGTTCTTGGCCAGCGCCTTCATGCCCTCAACCGCCTTGGCGAGATGATCCGGCTTCAGTGCCATCAGCATCTCCTCGTCCGGCACGCCGCCATAGCGCCGTTCGGCATAGCATGGCAAGGATAGGCTGGGCTCGCCGGTCTTCAGCGCCCGCCCCCAGGAATCCGCGCACGCAGTCTCCCCGACGACGCCCCATTCGAACTTCCTGTAGCCGGTATATTGCAGCCCGTTGATGAGGATGATCATCTGCCCCGGCGTCGCATAGACGAGGCAGATGTCGGGCGGATTCAGCCGGCCGCTCGCGAGCGGGCTCACCGCAAGCGCCTGGTACTGGCCGAACGGCACGACGTCGAGCGCCTCCTGGCGCTTGCGCGCATCCTCCGCCGTGCCGTGCCAGACGCCGACATAGTTCTCGCCGGCGAGCCATTGCTCGTCCTGCGGTGCGAGGCCAATCACCGCGCGGCACTGGGCGCCGACGAGATCGTCGGCAGTGATGCCGACGGTCCATCCAAGCCGCGCTGCCATGCTGACGATCTGGTCGGTGGTGTGGATCGCGTTCGGCCGCCGGATTTTCGGGACTGCCTCCATGTCGGCGGCGCGCGCGAACAGCTTCATGCCGATCACGGTCGTCTTCAGCCGCAACAGGCTGTTGAGATCGGCCACGAGGCCGGCAAGATCGATCGTCTTTGCACTCTCTCGCTGCATGGCGTCCTCCGGCCCGGCGATCGCTGCGCCGGTCATCTTCGTTTTGTCGTCGTTTCTAATCCTTGGCCGGTCCCGGAAGCAAATCCGCGGTCCGGCCCACCAGGCGATAGGCGACGAGTCCGATCCATTCGCGCACGGCAACGTCGGTGCGGGTCAGCCCGTCACTGCTTGAATTGGTGAAGGTGAAGAGATCCTCGCGTCCTCCCATCCGCCAGTCTACCGGATAGGCCTCGACATCAAATCCGGCCGCGCGGAACAGCCCGATCGAGCGCGGCATGTGAAAGGCCGAGGTGACGAGAAGCCAGCGCTCGCCGGGTTTCGGCGCGACCAGCTCCTTCGTGAACAGCGCATTCTCGTAGGTATTGCGCGAGTTCCGCTCCATGATCAGGCGCTCTTTGGGAATGCCGATATTTTCCAGGATGATGCCAGACCAATCGGCCTCCTTGGCATCGCCCGAGATCAGGTCGGAGTTGCCTCCGGTGAAGACGATCCGCGCTTTCGGGTAACGCCGCGCCAGCTCGGCCAGCGCCAGCATGCGATCGGCTGCGTGGCGCACGATCGGCGCATCATGCACGGCCGACAAGTCCGGGTCGACCGAACCTCCGAGGACGATGATGCCGTCGGGCGCGCCTCGCGACGGATCCCACGGCGGAAAGCGCGACTCCAGCGGATAAAGCAGGAGATTGCCGAGCGGCGAGAAAGCAGCGAGCGCCAGCAGAATGAGCGCGGTGCCGGCGAGCTTGCGGCCGAGCGCCGCATAGCGCGTCGCCATCAGAACGAGCGACAGGATTCCGAGCTCGACAATGAAATTGATCGGCAACAATGCGACGCCGAGCGTCTTGGACAGGACGAAAAACAGGGGAGCCTCGCAGGAATGATCGAGCGGTCACGCGCGGGCTTGACCTGCCCATCCATCTTCAGAAATCTTCTTGAAAGAGGTTCGATTGCCGGGTCAAGCCCGGCAATGGCGAGTTCTGATGAAAACCGGATGTGATCGATGAACCATCACCACCTGCATGCAAGTGCCGAGACCTGCCACTGGGGCTTCTTTGAGGCCAAACTCAGGCCGGTGCTGACGATCGAAAGCGGCGATGAGGTCACGATCGACACCATCAGCGGCGGCCCGGACGTGGTGCCCGACCGCAACCGATTTCATATTCCGCCCGAGCTGCTCGAGGTGCACGCAAAGTCCGAGCGCATGCTGCCCGGCCACATCCTCACCGGTCCGATCGCGATCGGCGGCGCCGAACCAGGCGACGTGCTCGAGGTAGAGATCCTCGACGTGCAGCTTCGGCAGGACTGGGGCTACAATCTGATCCGGCCTCTGTCCGGTACCCTGCCCGAAGATTTCCATGAGCCGCGCATCCTCAACATCCCTCTGGATCGGTCGCGCATGGTCGGCCGCCTGCCCTGGGGCCTCGACTTGCCGCTCAAACCGTTCTTCGGCGTGATGGGCGTGGCACCGCCGCCGGCGTGGGGCCGCATCTCCTCGCTCATTCCGCGCGCGATGGGCGGTAATCTCGACAACAAGGAGCTGGTCCCGGGCGCAACGCTGTATTTGCCGGTGTTCGTGCCGGGCGCGCTGTTCTCCTGCGGCGACGGCCATGGCGTGCAGGGCGACGGAGAGGTCTGCGTCACCGCGATCGAGACCGCACTGCAGGGCCGCTTCCGTCTCACGCTGCGCAAGGACATGAAGCTCGCCTACCCGCGCGCCGAAACGCCGTCGCACTACATGACCATGGCGATGGACCCCGACCTCGACCAGTGCGTGGTCCGCGCGCTGCGCGACATGATCGCGCTGCTTGGCGAGAAGCGAAACCTGTCGCGCGAGGACGCCTATACGCTGTGCAGCCTGGCCGCCGATTTGCGCGTGACGCAGACGGTCAACGGCTCAAAGGGCATCCACTGTATGATCGCCAAATCGGTCGTGCACGGCTAGGCCACCCCGCCTCCTTCCCTCCTCTCCCGCTTGTCCGCCGCCCGGCACCTCCGCGCGGCGCGCTTGCGTGCGAGGCTTTTTCTCCAGCGATTCCAACGACCTCAGGCTTGGTTACGATTCGGATTTGACATCCAGACGAACCTAAATAGAGTCTTAATCGTTACTTTTATGTACCTGAGTAAGAGGCTAGCGTTCGGGCCATGGCCACCGAAAAAGCCGAGACTGACCGCATACCCGTAACGTTGGCGCTCTCGACCATCACGTATCTCGAAAAACTGGTGAGACAGGGCACCCACGGCACGAGCGTTCCCGGCGTCGCGCGGACATTGATCGAGGAAGGCATCCGTCTCGCCATTAAGGACGGCTTGCTGTCGATTCGCGACAATGGGAGGACGTGAGGCGCAGGAACGAGGGACGCGGACAGAACTTGGGAGGTGGCCGGCGATCATCTGCAACCTGGGACCGTCACCGATGCCTGCACCTTCACCAACCTGGACCGACGAACGAATCGCACTTCTGAGACAGCACTTCGAGGCCGGCCTCTCCTGCCGCGAGATCGCCGCCGACATCGGCGTCAGCCGCAATGCCGTGATCGGCAAGCTGTCCCGGCTCAATCTCACGCGCGGCCGGACGAGCGACGAGCGCAGGCTCCCGGACAAGAGCTTTGCGCCGGCGCGCGCATCGAAGGCAGTGCCGCGGCTGCAATACGAAATGCTCGCCACGATCTACGGCGAGACCGAACGTCCTGTAATCTTTGAGCCGATCGACGAGGCCAACCGCTGCTCGCTGATGGAGCTCGGCAAGAATCGCTGCCGCTGGCCGATCTCAACGCCTGGCGCGGCCGATTTCTGCTTCTGCGGCAATGTCGCGCCCGACGGCCAGTCCTATTGCACCGGCCACAGCCGCCTCGCCTATCGGCCGAATTCACGCGCGCGCTTCATCCGCGGCTAAGGCGAACGCCAACTCCCCAAAATTAAAAACCTCCGGCAGGGCATTGCCGGAGGTTTCTGGAGGCTTAGCATGAAGCTAAGAGCCGTGACTTTCGTAATCGGCTAACGGCTTTATAGCTTAGTAACTCAGGTAAGTAAATAAGTTTGACGACGGTCGAATCGCATAGCTCGTCTTCGTCGCTTGCGTGAGAGGCTTTCCGATTTTCCGGAAGCCTCTCGCCTTCTTGAAGGAAAGCCCCGGCGGTTTCCCGCCGAGGCTTCGTCAGATCCGCGGACCCGAACTTACCAGTTGCGCTGGGCGCGCAGCAGGAGGCTGTAGGTGTCCTGATCCTTCAGCTCGTACGCGGCCGCCGGCTTGGCGACAGCCGTCTGCGCCGGCGCCGTGATCACGCCCGAGTACTTCTGGTCGAGATGGCTGTAAGTGAAGTCAGCCGAGAAGGTCAGACCCTTCACCGGCGTCCAGCGGGTGATGACACCCACCTGGCCGATGTTGAAGTCCGGGTTGCAGGTGCCGGTCAGCGTGGCGAACGCGGCGCTGCCGCAGATCAGGCCTTTCGCCGTGCCGTTGTAGTTGACAGCGGCCCATGCACCGTACAGCGCCGTGTTCCAGTACGGATTCCAGTTGTGGGTGTAGGCACCACGGAAGCCGTAGGTCTTCGTCAGCTCGAGGTTGCCGCCCGGACCGAACACCGCATCCGACACGCCGGCGAAGCCGATGCTCTGATACGCGTTGCTGGAGCTGCCGAACATCGAGTAGCTGGTCGCCGCCAGCTCCTGGAAGTTGTAGCGGCTCGCACCCTCGGTGTAGACGCCCGACACGTTGATCACGTCGCCTGCGCCGGTTGGGATGTTCTTGATCGACAAAGCGAGCTGAACGGCCCAGCCCCACTTGTCCTCCGGATGGCCCGTCGCCTCGGTCGCGCCATAGTAAGCGGCGTGGTTGTCGTGCGCCGCGACCGACGCCTGGAACAGGCCCCAGGCCTGGTCGACACGGATCATGCCGACGATGTCGGGCGACCTGCTGCCGCCGAGATTGTTGGAGCCGTAAGCGCCGCCGAGGACGCCCGAGGTCGTCATGCCGGCGGTGTTCCAGATCGCGGTCTGGAAGACCTGGGTCTGGTCCTGCACCGAGATCGCGCCCGTGATGCCCTGGCCGAAATCGGCCGTGTAGGTGAACTGGTTCACACCGTTGGTCGTGCCGCTGCCGCCGACGAGCTGGTCGAAGTTGTTGCCGGGATAGTTGATCCAGGGCGCGTCGAACTGCGACACCGACTTACCCATCGTGAAGCCGGCGAACTGGATGAAGGCGTAGTAGACGCCGAGCGCGCCGCCCGAGAGGTTGCCGTCGGTGCCGTTGACGGCGCCACTGCTCGAGCCGACCAAGCCGGTGCCGGCGGCATTGAGACCGAGCGTTCCGCTATACTGGGTTGCGCCCGTTGCGCTGCCGGTGCCGACATAGTTGCCGGTCGTCCAGGTGAAGACCGCATCGAAATAGGTGCGGACCACGCCATATTCGGTCGCGGTGCGCGTATCGATGTTCAGATCTTCACGAGCACGCATCGAGTAGTAGTTCGTCAGGCGGTTGTTCGCCGCGAAGACGTTGTTGTACTGTGCGCTGTAGTTGCCGCCCGCATTGAGCGCGACTTCCGCACGCAGATAGCCGCCCAGCTTCACGCAGGTGTCGCTGCCCGGGATGTAGTAGAAGCCCGCGCCGTACAGCGAGCAGACCTTCACGTATTCGACCGCCTTGGCCTTGACCGGAAGATCGGCCGCCTGAGCTCCGCCGACGGCGATCAGACCCGCCGCAGTGCCGAGCAAAAGGCTCTTCACCACTCTCATTTAAACCTCCAAGTTGCTCATTTTGCGGAGACGGACCGTCAGGCCCCCCAGATCCCCGCCTCAAAAAACCGCTCGGCCGCTTCGCGCCTTCGGACACACCCGCTTGAACGCGAGGGACTTGAGCGAACCACCTGCAACGGGACGATTGAGAACCCCCACCGTCGGCCATCAATATGCCTGCGTCGTTCCGTTAATCAAAATAGTTTATTAGATCATCTTTGCAGATTCACTACCCCTGTGTTCCCGG
Source organism: Bradyrhizobium sp. ISRA430 (assembly GCF_029909975.1). NCBI lineage: Bacteria > Pseudomonadati > Pseudomonadota > Alphaproteobacteria > Hyphomicrobiales > Nitrobacteraceae > Bradyrhizobium > Bradyrhizobium sp. ISRA430. The sequence goes on along the minus strand of NZ_CP094516.1, from coordinate 703,889 downwards.
CGCAACACCCAGCTTGAGTCAATCTGCTGAGCTGGTCACTTGTGTAATTTTCGTGACACAATTACTTTGCTCTGCACTTGCGTCAGGGCAGACTTGCGTGAAGTATGGCGGCAGATGACACCGGCCAGAAGAATCAGATCACGGGAGTGACGCTGTGTCCGCGACGAGGAAGGAGGGAGCGCGCCTGCGCTCCATCGGAAATCTGGATATCATCAGGCGCTTCACCTGGGAGATATCCTCGATCAACATGTACCTCGAGGAGCTGCGGCAGTTCTGGGCCAGGACGCTCGGCATCAGCGGACCACAATGGCTGATTCTGATGGCCATCTCCGATCTCGACAAGGACGACGGCGTGCCCGTCAACGTGGTCTCGAAACTACTGCACGTCGATCCATCGTTCGTCACCACCCAGTCCAAGCTGCTCGAAAAGAAGGGCCTCTTGCGCCGCCGGCCGTCACCGACCGATGCCCGGGTGGTGCGACTGTCTCTGGTCGAGAAGACTCAGAAGCACATCGCCAGCCTCAACGAACAATACAAGACGATCCGCGAATTCGTCTTCCAGGAGTTCGACGAGCACGAGCTGACCGAATTCACCGCAAGGCTCGCGACATTGAAGATGCGCCTCGAAAAGGCCTGCGTCCGGATCTCCCACGACCTCTGACGCTGCCGCTAGCGCTTTAGATGCGCCGGCCGGCCAGCCCGAGCCGCGATTCGAGCCAGTCGAAGATGAACTCGTTGGCGAGCGTCGGATTGTCGGCGTGTGCCTGCGCCGCGCCGGTCTCCTCCGACGAAAATACCTTCAGCATGATGTCCTGCGAGCCCGGCCGGGATTGCCGGACAATTTGTCGCGCCCGCTCCGGCTTCAGCCAGCCCTCGTCGCCGATGGTGATCAGCACCGGACAATCGAGGCTGCTGGCCATCAGCGGCGAATGCGGCACCGGGACGATGCTCACGTCGTTCATCGCGAAGCGGCTCGCCAGGAACGCGCGCTCGTGGAGGTCCCACAGACCGCCATCGCAGACGGCGGCGGCAAGCCGTGGCTCCTGCAGGACCGCGCGCGCCACGAAGGACGAACCCCAACCGTCAGCGACAATCGCGACACGGCCGAAATCGACGTCGTTGCGCGTTCCCAGATAGTCCATGACGCTGGCGATCGAGCTCTCGAGGTCGCGGCGCCGCAGCAACTCGTCGAGATAATCGTCGCGCTGCTCGCCGAACAGATCGATCGCAAGCAGCGACAATCCGCGCTCGCGCGCATGCGGCGCAAGCTTGAACAGGAACTCTTCCTTCCGATGGCCGGGCTCACCGATGCAGATCACGGTCGGCGTCGGCCCCGTCGCCGAAGGCGCCGGCACGAAGTAACCCTGCAATGAATGACCGTCCGCCCAAGGCAGCGTGACGACCTCGCCGGCTGGATCGCGCGCGGCGAGGTAGCTGCGCGCGCATTCCTGCATCGCGAGCACGGCGACCCAGCGACGATCGTCGGCCGGATCGAGCGGCATGGCCGAGGCGCTGTAGTAGTTGATCGCCCGCAGCCAGTTGCGCTGCGCGCTCGCTCTGTGGCCTTCGGCGAACGCCGCCTCGGCGCGCTGGCGATTGACCCGCGCGAGCTTCTTCCATTCCCGATGCCAGGACACTTCATCGCCCCGCCGCAAGCGGCGTGCGATCAGCAGGCATTCCGCGATGGTGGCGCCGCCTTCCTGGGCTGCCGTGAGCAGGCGTGTGAATTCGGCGGAAAGGTCCTCCCTCTCCGGCCACAGGGTCCAGTCATCGGAGAGGCATGCGGGTATCATCGGGAGCGCTTCGTCGCTGGTATTGCGATTGATTGACTAAACTATTTTAGTTCGCCGACCAAGCTGGCGCGGTTCAACAGAAGCCCGTTTGAGATCACCATCGCTTGAACGCACCGATCATGTCGCATGCGTGACATGCCGTTTCTTCATACGAAGGCGATCGCGCGCGATGTTCAGCAAGGATATTCACAGGCGCGCCTCTTGCCATGATGGACATCATACCTATATCGCTTGCGCTCGCGCGGCGGTCTCAGCCAAGCCGCCAGCCGACCTCCTGCGTGAAGCTTTCGTAGAAGGTGCGGTCATAGGCTTGTTCGGGCGTGGCGCGCACGCGTTCGTCGAGACGCTTTGCGTCCTCGCCGACCAGGATGCGCCACCTCTCTGCCTTCACGCCGTCGAGAATGATTCGCGCCGCCTGCGCTGCGGTCGTCGGCGCGTCCTCGAGGAAGCTGCGGGCTCGCTCAGCGAACGTCGCCTGGATATCCTCATCCGACATTTTGTCAGCATCTGGCACGCCGGCGGCGACCATGCGCGTGCGCGTCAGCGCGACCTCGTCGGGATTGAGGCGGTCGGAGCCGTCGCCGCTCTGCACCTTGCGCGAGTTCGACACGATCGAGGTGCCGACGTGGCCCGGCATCACCACAGAGCATTTGACATGCGGGGCGTGCAGGCGGAGATCGTTGATCAGCGCTTCGGTAAACCCCTTCACAGCGAACTTCGCCGAGCTGTAGGCGGTGTGTGCCTGGTTCATGCCGATCGAGGCCCAGAAGCCGTTGACGCTGGCAGTGTTGACGATGTGGGCTTCGTCGGCCTTGACCAGCATCGGCAGGAAGGTTCGCACCCCCAGATAGACGCCGCCCCAGCAGATGTTGAAGGTGCGCTCCCACTGCTCGCGCGTGTTGGTGAACATGCTGCCGCCACCGCCGATGCCGGCATTATTGAACAGGAGATGGATCTTGTCGGTCATCTGCTGCTCGGCGAGCTCGTCGCGAAAGCGCTTCAGATGATCCTCGATCGAGACGTCGGCGACATGCGTGGTGATGCGCAGACCCTGCGGCAGCTTCTCGACCTCGCACAGCCGCTTGGTCTCGGCCATCGCGGCTTCCGAGACGTCGCACATCGCGACGTTGCAGCCTTCGGCGACGAGCTGGCGCGCGAGCTCTCGTCCCATCCCTGTCCCGCCTCCGGTGATGACGGCGATCTTTCCTGCAAAATCCTTCATGGGACGTCTGCCCCTCCCTTATCGGCTTGTTTCTTCACCCTCGTTCGTCGGCACCGGCCGTGCCGGACCAGGCGCAAAATGTAGCAGCGCCGCATCCGCAGGTAAAAGCGGATGGGCGCTGCATCGGAACGTCGGTTATTTCGACGGGCGGACTATTCGGCCGCCGCAATGTGGCTGAGATCACTCGCGCTCTGCTTGACGCCGACGACCAGCGGCACCTTGGTCATGATCCGCGTGAGCAGCGCCGGCGAAACGTACGACCACGGCACGCGTTTCCTGATCATTCGTGGCGGCCCCACTCTTTTGGCGGGTATCCGAGCCTAACGTTTGCCGGGCTTGCAAGAAGCGCTGTTGCCGCGACCCAGCCCTTACGATCACTCATTCCTGTTGGTTCCCCGTATTTGTCCGGCTTCGGCTCGAGGGGCATTTTTTTACAATCCGAATCGTCAAATGAGATTCGGAAGCTGGCTCATGTCCGCCTGTCCGGCGTGTCGCTGCAGACACAGGCTGTGGCACTCCGCTTGCATCCTCCTCGTGGCCAGAAACAACCAAAGAGGTGACATGCATGTTTGTGACCGTCGTAGCCGTACTCTGCCGACTTGGCGGGGCTGCCTCAGGTAGCTGCGTCGAGGAAATCGTGACTGATAGCAACATGACGCCCGAGATTTCGATGATGCAGTGCGCGATCGGCGCACAGGCAGGCCTTGCGAAATGGATGGGCGAGCATCCGATCTATCACGTCAACTGGCGCATCGAGCGCTACAAATGCGTGCCCGGCCACTACGAGATCAAGGGCCACGCGTAAGGCCAGGCCCGCAAGAATCCGGGTTCGGAGGAAACGCCCCAAAGGGGCCATCAAGGGGACAGCGAGAGAGGCAGTCCCACCCCGCCGCCGACGCGCGGCAGAAGCCGCCATGTCACCCCGACAAACCGCTCTTGGTCTGATAGCGATTGCGCCAGCGCTTAAGCCACTGCGCGCAGGATGATGTTGCGCGCCTGTCGGCCTTCCGGCGTCGGCATCAGCACGAAATTGTGCGGCTGGTCACGCAAGAGATGCAGCTCGACCGCCACGCCCGCCGCCCTTGCCCTTGCAGCGAGATCCACGCTGTCGGGATAGAACAGATCACGCGTCCCGGAGAAGATGATCAAAGGCGCGAGCGAACGGAACGCGCCGTTCAACGGGCTGACGAAGGGATGGCCGACATCGAGCTCGCCGGCATAGAGGCGCGCCGCCTCGATGATGCCCGGAATGTCCTGGATGGGATCGCGCGCCGCGAGCGCCACCTGCTCCGGGCGGCTGATCGATGCATCCGCGGCCGGCGAGATCAGCACCAAGCCACTTGGCTGCCGGTGACCGCGATCGCGCAGCCACTGGCACGCCGCGAGCGCCAATCCCGCGCCAGCCGAATTGCCGACCACTGTAACCTTGGCGGATCCGGCATCTTCCAGCAGCATCCGCAGCAGCTCGGCCGTCGCCGGCACGACCTCCTTCGCGGTGACGCCGGGCGCGAGCGGATAGATCGGCACGACGCAACTGATGCGCGCCTTTCGCGTCATCTCGCCGACGAAGCGCCAATGCGCGGGAACGATCTCGTTGATGAAACCGCCGCCATGCAGGAACATGACATGGTTGCCGCCTTCGTGGCCTGCGGACGGTGCCGTGTAGTAGACTGGCCATCCTCCCATCTTCGTCAGGGTCACATCGACGCCGCGGCCGAGTCCGGTCGGCTGATGCGATGCCGGCTGCAAGGTCAGCTTTCGCACATGCGCCTGCACGGCCTCGGCCGACGCGAGCTGCTTCTTGAACGGCAGGCACCGCAGCAGCACGTTGAAGCACCTGCTCTGCAAGCTTGGCCTGGCATCGTTCGAAAGCGAATCCCGCGCGAGGTTGCTGCCCGCATGCACCCGCCCTATCGACAACATCTTCGCAACGCTCATGCTCATGTCCTCGCCCTGCTGCGCCGGCCGGCACGACGGTTCTATCCATCCGTCGCCGCTCGCGCATATAATGCGAGCGTTCACTCGCTTTTCATACTCGCATTCGGACCGCATGACATGGCGCGCAAGCCGCTCACAAAACCCCGGAAAAATGCCTCGCAAAGCCGGTCGCGCGCCACGGTCGACGCGCTGGTCGAGGCAACCGCTCGCATTCTGGTCCGCGAAGGATTCGAGAAGGCCAGCACCAACCGGATCGCCGAGCTGGCGGGCGTGAGCGTCGGCTCACTCTACCAGTATTTTCCGGGCAAGGAGGCGCTCGTCGCCGCCTTGATCGATCGCCACAATCAGGAGATCATGCAAATCGTCCGCGCCGTGCTCGCAGAAGCCGCCGTACTGCCAATCGAGAAGGCCGTGCGCAAGCTCGTCGCGGTCGCAATCGAGGCGCATCAGATCGACCCAAAGCTGCATCGCGTGCTCGCCGAGCAGATCCCGCGTACGGGTCAGCTCAAGGATGTCGAGGCCTTCAACCGCGAGATCCTCTCCCTCGTCCGCGCCTATCTCGAGAGCCGCCGCAGCGAGCTGCGCAAGCTCGATCCGGGCCTCGCAGCCTTCGTCTGCGTCAGCGCGATCGAAGCGGTCGCGCACAACGCGGTCCTGAATCAGGCCGACACACTGTCGGACAAGATGGTCAGGACGCTAATCGATGAGACGACGCGGCTCGTGGTCGGGTATTTGCAATAGCAGTCGATGCCCCGGCAGAGCTTCTGGGTCGCTTGGCATTGCCCCGCTCGGCAAAGCACTCGAGGATCTGGATGCGAAGTTCTTCCGCCACCGGTCCCTCGACCTTCCTGAGCTGATTCCAAAGCCGGATCGCTTCACGCTGCTTCTCAATGTCCATGGGTCACCTCCAACGATAAAGAGAACATAAGAAGAACAAAAAGTCCAGCGGCACTGGTTCGCTTACTTCGTCACAGAAGTGGATATCGAACGGGCCGTCCGCGCGACACGCAGCGCTCCAAAATCAGTCCTGCGAAGTTCGTGAGATGATTGCGAGATATGCGAGCAGGCAGGCAGACCAAACGCGCAGCCAGACGACGAATGCTGAGCCCGCAGAGGGCTCTCAGGCGCGTGCGGCCGGCCGGCCCTACGCGGACCGACCTTCTCAAAACGACATTGAAAGAAATTGGAAAAGTTGGTCGGAGCGAGAGGATTTGAACCTCCGACCCCTAGTCTCCCAGACTAGTGCGCTAACCGGGCTGCGCCACGCTCCGAATGTCGTTCCATTAGCTAGGATCGCCGCTTTGCGCAAGGCGAGCCGCACCATTTTGCTGCCCGCTTCGCGTCCCCGGAACTGATCTCCGGGATAGCGACAAAGACGACGGACCGCCGCTCAGCCGTCCTTTAGCGCCTGGTCGAGCAATTCCCGGCAGGCGACGAGGTCGGTGAGCACCCGTTCCAACCGCTCCCGGTCCGCGGCGCTGGGACCGGCGCGCTCGGTGCCGCCCTTGCGGAAGGTGGTGAGGATTTCTTCGTCATCGATCTCCGCGAAGCGGAAATCGATGCCTTCCTCCTCCTCGCCCTGGTAGTCGTCGTCGTCGGCGTCAGTGACGCCGCGGATGGGCGCCTCGTCATCGGTCTCCATCAGGCTCTGGCCGATGGCGTCCTCAATCGCCCCGAACGACACCGCGGCCGCGCTGTCGGCGAGGCCCTGCACCGACTTGACGCCATGTTCTTTCAATATCCGCTGCACCCCGCGGATGGTGTAGCCCTCCCCGTAGAGGAGCCGGCGGATGCCTTTGAGCAGGTCGACGTCGTCGGGGCGGTAGTAGCGGCGGCCGCCGCTGCGCTTCATCGGCTTGATCTGCGAGAAGCGCGTCTCCCAGAAGCGCAGCACGTGCTGCGGAATGTCGAGTTCCTGGGCTACTTCGCTGATGGTGCGGAACGCATCCGGCGCTTTGTCCAAATGCAAAATCCTTTGCGCGGGCGATTACGCCTCCGGTTGAGCCTTTGTGCCATCGCCGTTGCCACGGTGCTGGGCGTTGATCCGCTGCTTGAGGATCGCAGACGGCTTGAACACCATCACCCGGCGCGGCGAGATCGGCACCTCGGTGCCGGTCTTCGGATTGCGGCCGATACGCTGGCCCTTCTTGCGCACCATGAATGAGCCGAACGAGGACAGTTTCACCGTCTCGCCCCGCTCCAGGCAGTCGGTGATCTCCTTCAGCACGAGTTCCACAAACGCAGACGACTCAGTGCGCGATAAGCCGACCTTTTGGTAGACGGCTTCGCAGAGGTCAACACGCGTTACGGTTTTACTAGTCTCGGTCATCGCCCTGCCCCACATCACGGCGAACAATTGTTGTCTAAAATTAGGAGGTTACGGGACGGCGGTCAACACCGCTCATCCATGCAGACGCATCGACAATCGGAGATGATTCGGGCAAAATTTTATCGACTGTGGCTACCAGCGCACCAGCGCAGAGCCCCAGGTGAAGCCGCCGCCCATCGCTTCGAGCAGAACCAGATCGCCGCGCTTAATGCGGCCGTCCTTGCGCGCCACCGACAGGGCCAGCGGAATCGAGGCCGCCGAGGTGTTGCCGTGGCGGTCCACCGTCAGAACCACCTTCTGCGGTGCGATATGAAGCTTGTGCGCCGAGGCGTCGATGATGCGCTTGTTGGCTTGGTGCGGCACGAACCAGGTGATGTCTTCGGCATTGAGGCCGGTGGCCTCGAACGCATCGACGATCACGTCGGTGATCATACCGACCGCGTGCTTGAAGACCTCGCGGCCCTCCATGCGCAGATGACCGACGGTCTGGGTCGAGGACGGGCCGCCATCGACGAACAGCTTGGCCTTGTGGCGGCCGTCGGAGCGCAGATGCGTGGTCAGCACGCCGCGGTCGGTCGCGGCCTTGCCCGGCTGCTCCTGCGCCTCCAGCACGACCGCGCCGGCGCCGTCGCCGAACAGCACGCAGGTGCCGCGGTCATTCCAGTCGAGGATGCGCGAGAAGGTCTCCGCGCCGATGACAAGCGCGCGCTTGTAGGCGCCGGTGCGCAGGAAATTGTCGGCAGTGGCGAGCGCAAATACGAAGCCGGAGCAGACCGCCTGGAGGTCGAAGGCCGCGCCATGGTTGATGCCGAGCCCCTGCTGCACGGCGACCGCGGTGGCCGGGAACGTGTTGTCGGGCGTCGAGGTCGCCAGCACGATCAGCTCGATCGACTGCGCGTCCACGCCCGCGTCAGCGAGCGCGGCCTGTGCCGCCTTGATCGCGAGATGCGAGGTGAATTCGCCGTCGGCGGCGATGTGCCGCTCGCGAATGCCGGTGCGCTGCACGATCCACTCGTCGGACGTGTCGATGCGCTGGGCGAGTTGCGCATTGGTCACGACCTGCTCCGGCAGATAGGCGCCGCAGCCCAGCACGACCGAACGAATTTGAGTCACGAAACAGCCTCCTGCGCGGTCGGCACGGACTTAAGCGCGCCCCCGTCGCGGTTGAGCATCTGATTGATCTTGTTCAGGAGATCGTATTGGACCATCTCATAGCCAACCTCGATCGCATAGGCAAAGCCTTCGGCGTTGATTCCACCGTGGCTCTTAACCACGACGCCGTTCAATCCGAGGAACACGCCGCCGTTGGACTTGTTCGGGTCCATCTTGTCGCGAAGGGTTCGGAAGGCGCTCCGCGCGAAGAGATAACCGAGCTTGGACATCCAGGTCCGCTGGATCTCGTTGCGGAGAATTTCCGCTATCTGCCGCGCGGTGCCCTCGGCGGCCTTGAGCGCGATATTGCCGCTGAAACCCTCGGCGACGATCACATCAGCTAAGCCCTTACCGATGCCGTCGCCCTCGACGAAGCCGATATAGTCGAGCTGGGGAAGGTTGAGCGTGCGCAGCCTTTCCCCCGCCTCGCGGATCTCTTCGTGGCCCTTGATCTCTTCGACCCCGATATTGAGCAGGCCGACCGTGGGTCGCTTCTTGTCGAACAGCACGCTCGCCATCGTCGCGCCCATCACCGCGAGCGCCACCAGGTGGTCGGCATCGCCGCCGATGGTGGCGCCGAGATCGAGCACCACGGAATGGCCACGCATGGTCGGCCAGGGCGAGGCGAGCGCCGGACGGTCGATGCCGGGCAACGTGCGTAGGTTGAAGCGCGACATCGCCATCAGCGCGCCGGTATTGCCGGCCGAAATCGCGGCATCCGCCTCGCCTTTCTTCACCGCGTCGATGGCGAGCCACATCGAGGAGTTCCTGCGGCCGCGCCGCAGCGCCTGGCTCGGCTTGTCCTCCATGCTGACGGCAACGTCGGTATGGATGATCCGCGAGGCGGCCTTGAGCTCCGGATGCCTGTCGAGTTCGGGCTCGATTTTGGCGCGGTCCCCGACCAGCAGGAATTCGGTGTTGCGGTGCCTGGCGAGCGAGATGGCGGCACCGGGAATGACCACGGGGGCGCCGACATCGCCCCCCATGGCGTCAAGCGCAATGCGAACCTTGCTTGGCATAAACGTCCCGGAAACCTGGTCTCGTGCGGTCGTAAACTAGCGGGGCCGCATAATGGGTTCGCCACGAATATGACGATTGGTCAAGCGCCACGCCGCACCCGGACCCGGCCGCGACAATAGCGTTTTGTCATCCTGAAACAACCTCTTGCCCCCAGTCTTTTGAATCTCGGGCGATCTGGTCACGGAGGCGAAAATTCCCAGAAAATGCATGGAAATCATATAGCTACGCCGACCTCTCAACGCATCGCCCCAATCGCCTCACGCCGGATCGCAAGGCCACGCGGCCCGGCGGGCGCGCCTATTGGCCTTTTTTCCCCTCCTGCAGCGCCTTAAGCGCGGCAAACGGATGATCCTCCGGATCGGGGCCGGTGACATCGGTCTCGAACACGGCGCCCGGCTTGCGGGGATAGGGATCGATCGCGAGGAATAGCGCGTCGGTGGCAAGCCGGCCGAGGTCGATGATCCCGCCCACAATCGCTTCCGGCGGGTCGGCGACCTCAGGGGGCTCCTCGGTGTCCTGCCCCTCCTCGATCAGGTCGGCCAGCCGCCGCGCCTCGGCCTCGGGCGCGAACATCAGGTCGATCTCCTCGTCGATATCATTCTCGATCGGGTCGAGCGTCACCACACAGGTCTGGCCGATCCGGGCGCGGACCTGGCCGGTAACGTGGACCCGGCCGCCGCTCTTCGGCGTCAGGTCGAAGGCGGCATGGGCGGACAGGATCTCGCGCAGGCCGGCAGTATCGGCCAAGGCCTGCCGCTGCGCGACTGATGCCTCCAGCTCGCGGTGCAGACCCACATCGGGGATTTGCGCGACGATGACGGGCACGCGCCAAGGGTCGGGCTCGGGTCCGGCGTTCGGTCGGCTCATGGTGTCGCACCCTCCCGAAGCGGTGGTGGAAATTCGAATGACGCGAGCAGCAGCGCCGACTCGTCGGCCCGGCCGAGATCAGCCTCGGTCGCCTGGGCATAAGCGGCAAGCTGGCGCGCCTGCTCCATCCCGGTGCCATTCAAGATATTCTTTGAAATCGCCGATGCCAGCGCTTCGCCGCCCTCATCCATCGCCCGGTCATAGGCCTGTGCGCGGCCATAAAAGGCCTCGCCGAAGGCGCGCATCCGCTTCGGGACGGTCTGGTCGCCGACGCCCATCTCGCGCAGATTGTCGTCCATGTCCTCGCAGAAGCGGTCGAACAGCGCCTGAGACAGCGCCGCACCGTCCCGGGCCGCCCGCAGGCGCCGCAGCAACAAGCACAAATGCAGCAGCAACAGGTCGAATCGGCCATTAACCGTATCCGGGACGCCCAACTCCCGGTAAAATATGGGTTCTCGCGCCTGCGTCACGATCATGCCATAGATGGCTTCAATGGTGCCGCGCGGGGCTAGCCGGGGTTTCCTGAAGTGATTGAACGGCCAAACCATTGTGGGCTCCGCAAGGGGGCGTGCGCGTGTTGCAATCGCAGCCTCCGCCCGGTACTTCAGCGCCTCGCGCGACGCAAGGGGACGGAATCAGTTCCACGATGACGACAATGAATCAGACCCGCCTGCGCGCAAGTGAGCCGCGCGGTCTTCATGCGCGCTGGCGCGCGTTGCGCCTGTTTGCGGCCGCCGCCCTCGTCGGCGCGGCGCTTGCGGGCTGCACCGGCGAGCAATTCCAGAAGGGCTACATCCTGCCGCCAGGCGCGCTCGAGCAGATTCCGATCGGCGCGAGCCAGGACCAGGTGCTGATCGTGATGGGCACACCCTCGACGGTCGCCACCCTCGACGGTGAGGTCTTCTACTACATCTCCCAGCGCTCCGAACGCCCGGTCGCCTTCATGAACCAGAAGGTTGTCGACCAGCGCGTGATCGCGATCTATTTCGACAAGAACCGGCGCGTGCGCCGCCTTGCGAACTATGGCCTCCAGGACGGCAAGATCTTCGACTTCATCAGCCGCACCACGCCGACCTCGGGCCAGGAGATGAGCTACCTCACGCCGCTGTTCAAGCTGCTCAGCTTCAACTGAGGCCTCGAGCTCAGGTTTTGGCCTGCGGCGTCGTGCCGCCCTCGGCGCGGCACATGCCGTCGCGCGCGGCTTGCCGATGCGCGCCGTGTTCCCTAGGCTCCCTGCAAAACAAGAAGCAGGGAGTGGATTCGTGCCCAAATTGTTGTTGTCCCGCCGTAGCGTGCTCGCCGGTGCTGCCGGTCTTTCGGCCGCAGCCATCCTGCCGCGATCGAGCCTTGCGGACTGGAAGCCGACCGAGAATGTCCGCCTCATCGTGCCGGCCGCGGCCGGCGGATCGACCGACGTCATGGGCCGGCTGCTCGCCGCTCATTTGCAAACCGCCTGGGGCCAGTCGGCCTTCGTGGAAAATCGCTCCGGCGGCGGTGGCACGATCGGTACGGCGGAAGTGGTCCGCGCCAAGCCGGACGGCCACACCATCCTGATCGGCAATCCGGGGCCGAACGCGATCGCCTACAGCATCTTCAAGAATCTCTCGTATAAGCCGGACCAGCTCCAGCCGGTCTCCAACATGATCCGGATCCCGAACATCGTGTCGGCGCATCCGAAGACCGGCATCAAGTCGGTCGACGAGCTGATCGCCTATCTCAAGGCCAATCCGGACAAGCTCAGCTACGCCTCCTCCGGCGTCGGCCAGAGCCCGCATCTCACCGGCGCCTGGTTCCTGCAGCTCACGGGACTGAAGATGACGCACATCCCATTCCGCGGCGCCGGCCCCGCGCTGCAGGCCGCCCTTGCCGGCGACATCCAGATCCTGTTCGATAACCTCTATCCTAGCCTGCCGCAGGTGCAGAACGGCGCGCTCAACGGGCTCTGCGTGACCACGACCGAGCGCAGCGACCTCGCGCCGAACCTGCCGACCATGCGCGAGAGCGCGCCGGAGCTGGCCAATTTCGACGTGTCGTCCTGGTTCGCGGTGTTCCTGCCGAAGGGCGTCCCCGCCCCTGTGCTCGAGGCGCTCAACCTCCAGGTCAAGGCGATGCTGGAACGCGACGAGATCAAGAAGCAGATTGCCGCCATGGGCGCCCGTGCTGACTACGGCAGCCCGCAACAGTTTGCCGGCTTTGTGGACGCCGAGACGAAGAAGTTCGCGGGCATCATCCAGAAGGAAGGCCTGCAGATGGACGTGCAGTAGGCGAACCGCGCCGGTCTATCTCCCTCACGCTGAGGAGGCCGCGCAGCGGCCGTCTCGAAGCACGAGGGCCACCAGCGGGGCCTTCATCCTTCGAGACGCGCGTTCCGCGCTCCTCAGGATGAGGAAGCAATCATCGGAATCGTTGGCTCAAGACAGAAACAAAAAACCCGCGGCTCGCGCCGCGGGGTTTTGTCTTGAACCGAAGACGCCGATCAGTGCGCCAGGATCGCGAGCAGCAACAGCGCCACGATGTTGGTGATCTTGATCATCGGGTTCACCGCCGGGCCGGCCGTATCCTTGTAGGGATCGCCGACGGTGTCGCCGGTCACCGCGGACTTGTGGGCGTCAGAGCCCTTGCCGCCGAAATGGCCGTCCTCGATGTACTTCTTGGCGTTGTCCCAAGCGCCGCCGCCCGAGGTCATCGAGATGGCGACGAACAGACCCGTCACGATCACGCCCAGCAGCATCGCGCCCACCGCCGAGAACGCGGCCGACTTGCCGGCCGCCCCCCCGCCCGCAATTGCGTAGATCACGAAGTAGACGACGATCGGCGACAGCACCGGCAGCAGCGAGGGGATGACCATCTCCTTGATCGCCGCCTTGGTGAGCAGGTCGACCGCCTTGCCGTAGTCCGGCTTGTCAGTGCCCTGCATGATGCCGGGCTTCTCGCGGAACTGACGTCGCACTTCCTCCACGATCGCGCTGGCCGCACGGCCGACCGCGGTCATGCCCAGTGCGCCGAAGAGATACGGCAGCAGGCCGCCGAACAGCAGGCCCACCACGACGTAGGGATTGTTGAGCGAGAAGTCCGGATTGACGCCGGCGAAGTAGGCGTGCTGTGCGGACCCCGCGACGAAGAACTTGAGGTCCTGGTTGTAGGCTGCGAACAGCACCAGGGCGCCGAGACCGGCGGAGCCGATCGCGTAGCCCTTGGTCACCGCCTTGGTGGTGTTGCCGACCGCATCGAGCGCGTCGGTTGACTTGCGCACCTCCTTCGGCAGGCCCGCCATCTCGGCGATGCCGCCGGCATTGTCGGTGACGGGACCGAAGGCGTCGAGCGCGACGATCATCCCGGCCAGCGCCAACATGGTGGCGGTCGCGATCGCGATGCCGAACAGGCCGGCAAGGCTGTAGGTGACCAGGATGCCGGCGATGATGACAATCGCGGGCAGTGCGGTCGCCTCCATCGAGACCGCAAGGCCCTGGATCACGTTGGTGCCGTGACCGGTCACCGAGGCCTTGGCGATCGACTTCACCGGGCGATAGTCGGTGCCGGTGTAGTATTCGGTGATCCAGATGATCAGCGCGGTGACGACGAGGCCGACGACGCCGCACTCGAACAGCGCCATGCCGGTGTACTCGACACCCTCGAGCTTGCCGAAGCCGATCAGGTAGTAGATCACCAGCGCGATGCCGATCAACGACAGGATGCCAGTAGCGATCAGGCCCTTGTAGAGCGCGCCCATGATCGACTGGCTCGGCCCGAGCTTCACGAAGAAGGTGCCGATGATCGAGGTGATGATGCAAATGCCGCCGATCGCGAGCGGCAGCGTCATCATGTTGGCGAGGATCGGTGTCTTGGCGAAGAAGATCGCCGCCAGCACCATGGTGGCGACCGCGGTCACCGCATAGGTCTCAAACAGGTCGGCTGCCATGCCGGCGCAGTCACCGACGTTATCGCCGACGTTATCGGCGATAGTCGCCGGGTTGCGCGGATCGTCCTCCGGGATGCCCGCCTCGACCTTGCCGACGAGGTCGCCGCCGACGTCCGCACCCTTGGTGAAGATGCCGCCGCCGAGACGCGCGAAGATCGAGATCAGAGAGGCACCGAAACCGAGCGCCACCATGGCGTCAACCACGGTGCGGCTATCGGGCGCGAGCTTCAGCGAATGGACCAGGAAGCCGAAATAGAGGGTCACGCCGAGCAGCGCGAGACCCGCCACCAGGAGACCAGTGATCGCACCCGCCTTGAAGGCGAGTTCGAGGCCGCCGGCCAGAGACGTCGTCGCGGCCTGGGCGGTGCGCACATTGGCGCGGACCGAGACGTTCATGCCGATAAAGCCGGCCGCCCCCGACAGGACGGCGCCGATGGCGAAACCAATCGCGACATAGACTCCGAGGAAATAGGCAAGCAGCACGAAGATGACGATGCCGACGAGACCGATCGTGGTGTACTGGCGCCGCAGGTAGGCCTGTGCGCCTTCGCGCACCGCTCCCGCAATCTCCTGCATGCGCGGTGACCCCGCATCCGCGCCCAACACCGAAGACGTCGCCCAGATCGCGTAGACGACGGAAAGCACTCCGCAGAGCACTATCAACCATAATGCTGTCATGTGATTTTTTGCCTCAGATCCTTGATGTACCCCCGGCGCCTTTGTGTTTTTCCGTCATGCGGGTGCGGCGCCTTGATGTTGAACAGGGCCGCCCCTTGCCCGAAGGGGCGGCCCCAGTCGGTCATGAGCTTGCCAAAATCAAATTGATGGTGCAACGCCGGAAGCGGCCGAAAACGCCGATCTCAGCACGTATTTAGGGCGAAGGCGCCAGATCTGGAGACGTTCCTAGAAGTGGCTGTAGGACAGCCGCTGCAGCACCAGTTCCTTGCCCTGGCCGTCCAGGAAACGCGGCCGCTCGGAGCCTTCGACGATCGTGCCGATGGCCGTCACCGCAACGCCCACCGCCCGCCCCGCGGCAATCAGCGCATCGCTTTGGGCGGCCGGGACAGTGCACAACACCTCGTAGTCGTCGCCCCCGGAAAGCAGCGTCTCGATGCCGACGGCATTGCGCGCAACCAAGCCGGCTGCTGCAGCGGACAGCGGCACGCTCGCGACCTCAATGGTCGCCGAGACGCCCGATGCTGCGCAGAGCTTCGTCAAATCGCCGGCCAGCCCGTCCGAGACATCCATCGCTGCGGTCGCGTGGTCGCGCACTGCCTCTGCCAGCGGGTTGCGCGGCTGCGGCACGCGATAGCGCGACACCAGCATCTCCTCCGCACGCGGATCGGAGGCCAGCGCCTGGGCAGCCGCCCCGCCCTTGAGAATGTC
Source organism: Bradyrhizobium sp. ISRA430 (assembly GCF_029909975.1). Lineage (NCBI taxonomy): Bacteria > Pseudomonadati > Pseudomonadota > Alphaproteobacteria > Hyphomicrobiales > Nitrobacteraceae > Bradyrhizobium > Bradyrhizobium sp. ISRA430. Next base: position 688,263 of record NZ_CP094516.1, on the reverse strand, counting down.
GAGGCCGAGCGCGGCATCGCCGATCGTCCCCGTCACCAGGATGCGATCGCCGAGCCTAGCACCGGTGCGGCTGACCATCCGTCCGTGCGGCACCCGGCCGAAGGCGGTGATCGAGATCATCTGCGGTCCCGGCGTCGACACCGTGTCGCCGCCGAGCAGCGGGCATGCGAACGCCTTCGCGTCCTCGCCGAGCGCATCCGCGAACGCCCCGAGCCAGGCATCCTCCTTGCTGCGTAGCGCCAGCGTCAGCACGAAGCCGGCTGGCACCGCCGCCTTGGCGGCGAGATCGGACAGATTCACCCGCAGCGCCTTGCGTGCGACGGTGCCGGGCGGATCGTCGGCAAGATAATGCACACCTTCGACCACGGCGTCGGTGGTGACGACGATGTCCTCGCTGGATGATCTCAGGATGGCGGCATCATCGACGAGGCCGAACGCACCGGGATCAGTCGCCAGCGGCTTGAAATAGCGCGCGATCAGGGAGTCTTCGGCCGAGGTGTCTCGCGTGTTAGTCATTTGACGCTAGCCCCACACTCCACTGTCATCGCCCGGCTTGACCGGGCGATCCAGTACGCCGAGACGCCGGATATCAATTACCGCTGCCGCGGCGTACTGGATCACCCGCTTTCGCGGGTGATGACAGCGGAACGTACAACTACCCCCGCCCGAACTCGTCACCGCGAAACTGGCGGCCGATCTGGTCGAGCACCGCGTTGACCATGCCGGTCTCCTCGCGATCGACGAAGGCATTGGCGACGTCGACATATTCGGAGACGACGACGCGACCCGGAACGTCCTTGCGGTGTTGAAGCTCATACGCCCCGGCCCGCAGCACCGCGCGCAGGATCGCCTCGATGCGCTTGAGCGGCCAGCCCTTCGATAACGCTTCGTCGATCAGGGGATCGAGCTTCTTCTGGTCGCGCACCACGCCCGAGACGACGTCCCGGAAGAACGCCGCTTCCGCCGGCAGGTACTTGTCGCCCTCGACCTCGTTACCGAGCCAGTGGCTCTCGAACTCGGCGAAGATGTCGTTGATGCCGGCGCCCGCGATGTCCATCTGGTACAACGCCTGGACCGCGGCGAGCCGCGCCGCACCGCGCCGGTTCGCTTTCTTCTCCAGACCGCCGGCCTGCTTTTTGCCATTGTCAGCCATGTGTCAGGCCCGCGCCAGGCGGCGTTTGATGCGCAGCATGGCCAGTGCGGCCCGCGCGGCATCGCCGCCCTTGTTCAGTTCGCTTGCTCGCGCCCGCGCCCAGGCCTGCGCTTCGGTGTTGACGGTAAGAATGCCGTTGCCGAGCGGCAGTTTCCGCGAAACCGCAAGATCCATCAGCGCGCGCGAGGATTCCTGCGAAACGATCTCGAAATGGATGGTGTCGCCGCGGATCACGCAGCCGAGCGCGACCACCGCGTCATAGGGCTTGCCGTTCGCCGCAGCCGCGTCGACCGCGATCGCGACCGCCGCCGGAATCTCCAGCGCGCCGGGAACCGTGATCACGTCATGGGTCACGCCCGCCGCCTTCAGCTCGGCCACGGCGCCCTCCAATAGCGCATCCTGCAGATCGTCATAGAACCGTGCCTCGACGATCAGCGCGCGCGCGCCGGAGATGTCGGTCTGGTCCTTCAGGGGTGCGCGCCGCGCGTCTGCCATCTTAAACCTGCTTTGTCATTGCCGGGCCTGACCCGGCAATCCATCGGGTCAAGACCTCTTAAGAGGATGGATGCGCGGGTCAAGCCCGCGCATGACGATCTTTGGTCACCATCACTTCATTTCCGTCAGGCGCGCCGCGTAGCGGGCCATCAGGTCGACCTCGATATTGACCTCGCTCCCCGCCTTCCAGCCGCCGATGGTCGTGACCGTCAGCGTGTGCGGGATGATCAGGACCGAAAAGGTCACGTCGGCCACCGTATTGATCGTCAGCGACACGCCGTCGAGCGTGATTGAGCCCTTGGTGGCGATGAAGCGTGCAAGCTCGCGCGTCGTGCGCAGCTCGAACCGCGCCATGTCGGGCAGGTCCTCGCGGCTGACGATCGTCGCGATCCCGTCGGCATGGCCGGCGACGATATGGCCGCCGAGCTCGTCGCCGATCTTGAGCGCGCGCTCGAGATTGAGCTTGGTGCCCACCTTCCAATGCTTCGCCGTGGTCAGCGCCAGCGTCTCGGCGGCGGCATCGACATCGAACCAGGTCCTGTCGCCATCAATGCCGGAAGCAACCACCGTCAGGCAGACGCCGTTGCACGCGATCGAGGCGCCATCGGCGATGGTCGCGCGATCGTAGCGGCAGGCGACGCGCAGGCGATGCAACTGCCCCTGCGCGGTCGGCGTCAGGCTGACGATCTCGCCGATATCGGTGACAATGCCGGTGAACATTAGGCGCGCTCGTAGATCGTGAGAGTATCCTTGTCGAACGTCTCGCTAGCATGAACCTTGAAGACCTGCGACTGCGTGATTTTCGACAGGGGCAATGCATCGAGCGCATCGACGCCGCCCTCGCCAACGTCTTCCGCTCCGCGGAACAGCCAGACCTCGTCGACGAGGTCAGCCGTGACGAACGAGGCCGCGACACGGCTGCCGCCCTCGACCATCAGCCGCGTGACGCCCTTCTCGGCGAGCGCACGCACCACGGCCGGCAGATCGAGCCCCGTTGCGTTGCCGGGCGGCACGCGGACGATCTGCGCCCCGGCCGCGCCCAGCCGGGTGGCGGCCGCCGCTTCCGCAAGCTCCGAGCCAACCACCCAGAGCGGTGTCTCGCGCGCGGTACCGACAAGTTGGCTCGATCCCGGAATCCGCAGACTCTGGTCGAGCACCACGCGCACCGGCGAACGTACCGCCATGCCCGGCAGGCGGCAGGTGAGGAGCGGATCGTCCGCCAGCACCGTGCCGATGCCCACCAGGATAGCGTCGCTCTGCGCGCGCAGCAGATGCACGCGATTGCGCGCGGTTTCCCCCGTGATCGCCACCGGCTTGCCACCGGCTGCACCGATCTTGCCGTCAGGCGAGACCGCGAGCTTCAGGATCACATGCGGGCGATTGTCCCGGATACGACGGAAATGGCCGGCGTGGTCGAAAGCGGCCTCTGCCGCGCACAGACCCACATCAACAGCGATGCCGGCGGCGCGCAAGCGCGCATGGCCCTGCCCTGCAACCTCTGGATTGGGGTCCTCGATCGCCGCCACCACCCGCTTGATGCCGGCGGCGATCACCGCGTCCACACAAGGCGGCGACTTGCCGAAATGCGAGCACGGCTCGAGCGTGACATAGAGCGTGGCACCCCGTGCCGCCTCGCCTGCCCGCCGCAACGCTTCGGGCTCGGCATGCGGACGTCCGCCGGGTTGCGTCCAGCCCCGCCCGACGATCACCCCGTCCTTGACGATGACGGCGCCGACGGCCGGGTTCGGCCAGGTGCGCCCTTGCCCGCGCCGACCGAGTGCCAATGCAAGGTGCATGAAACGGCGATCGGCGTCCTTGGACTCGCGGGCTTTTTGCGCGAACTGATCCTCCAGGATGCGGAAGATCATTTGCGGATCGCGGCGAGCCGCGCTTCCTCCTCACCGGAGAGCTCGCCGAGCACGTCGGCGAAATCCTTCGCCTCGCGGAAATTGCGGTAAACCGAGGCGAAGCGCACATAGGCGACGTCGTCGAGCGTGCGCAGATGTTCCATCACGGTCTCGCCGATCACCTCGGAGGAGATCTCGGCCTCACCGCCCGTCTCGAGCTCGCGCACGATGGTGGAGACCATCTTCTCCACCCGCTCCGGCTCGACCTGCCGCTTTCGGAGCGAGATCTGCACCGAGCGCATCAGCTTGTCGCGGTCGAACGGCACGCGGCGGCCGTTGCGCTTGATCACGGTGAGCTCGCGAAGCTGCACGCGCTCGAAGGTCGTGAAGCGGAAATTGCAGGCGACGCACACGCGCCGCCTGCGAATCACGGAAGAGTCCTCGGTCGGACGCGAGTCCTTTACCTGCGTATCGAGACTGTTGCAGTTCGGACAGCGCATCCGCTTGGCCCAGCCTTACTGATAGATCGGGAACCGATCGGTGAGTGCCTTGACGCGCTCCTTGATCGCGGCTTCCACCAGTGGCGCCTTGCCATCGGAGGACTGCGCGATCGCGTTGAGCACTTCGGCGATCATACCGCCGACCTGCTGAAACTCGGCAACGCCGAAGCCGCGGGTGGTCGCTGCCGGCGTGCCCAGGCGCAGGCCCGAGGTGACGAAGGGCGTCTCGGGGTCGAAGGGAATACCGTTCTTGTTGCAGGTAATGGCCGCGCGGACCAGCGCCTTCTCCGAGACATTGCCCTTCAGGCCTTTCGGCCGCAGGTCCACCAGCATCAGATGGTTGTCGGTGCCGCCCGAGACAATGTCGAGCCCGTGCCCCTTCAGCGTCTCGGCCAGCGCCTTGGCGTTCTCGACGATGTTCTTCGCATAGACCTTGAAGTCCGGACGTAGCGCCTCGCCGAAGGCGACCGCCTTCGCTGCGATCACATGCATCAACGGGCCGCCCTGCAGGCCCGGGAAGATCGCCGAGTTGAGCTTCTTGGTCAGCGTCTCGTCATTCCACAGCATGAGGCCGCCGCGCGGGCCGCGCAGCGACTTATGCGTCGTGGTGGTGGTGACGTGGGCGTACGGCACGGGCGAAGCATGCACGCCGCCGGCGACGAGACCGGCAAAGTGCGCCATGTCGACCAGCAGATACGCGCCGACGCTATCCGCGATCTCGCGGAAGCGCTTAAAGTCCCAGGCGCGCGAATAGGCCGAGCCACCGGCGATGATCAGCTTCGGCTTGACCTGCTCCGCCTGTTTGGCCACCGCGTCCATGTCGATGACCTGGTCCTCGCGGCGCACGGTGTAGTGCGCGGCCTTGAACCATTTGCCGCTCATGTTGACGGGCGAACCGTGGGTGAGATGGCCGCCGGCCGCCAGATCAAGGCCCATGAAGGTGTCGCCGGGCTGGAGCAGCGCCAGGAACACCGCCTGGTTCATCTGGCTGCCCGAGTTCGGCTGCACGTTGGCGAAGTTCGCGCCGAACAGCTTCTTGGCACGATCGATCGCCAGGTTCTCGGCGACGTCGACCCACTCGCAACCGCCGTAGTAGCGCGCGCCCGGATAGCCTTCCGCATATTTGTTCGTCATCACCGAGCCCTGCGCTTCCAGCACGGCGCGGCTGACGATGTTTTCGGAGGCGATCAACTCGATCTCATGGCGTTGCCGGCCGAGCTCGCCCTTGATGGCGGCGGCGATTTCCGGGTCGGCCTGCTCGAGCGAGGCGGTGAAAAACGAATCGGGCGCGGAGGCGGTCTTGGCAGACGTCATCTTGCGAATATCTCCACCGCCGCAGCCTTTTGGCGGCTACGGGCGGTCTGGTGTGGCGATCGGAAGCGGCGAGCGCGATCTACCACATCGCCCGTCCCCGGCCAAGCATTTGCGGGTCCGGGACGATATTTATGCAAGATATGGTGGGGATTGGGGGAATTTGGCGCCCCGGCGCCCCTCAGGATTCGCCGGCGCGCCAAGCATCCAGGAAGGACCGCTTCGGACCATTCAGCCGCGCGCCGGCGCGTCGACCGAGGACCCCTTGCTTCTACAGCCCGGTATACCCAGCCTTCACGGGGTCGATGCTGCCGTCGAGCTCGCGCAAGTACGTCAGGCCGCACACGGTCAACCTGTGGGGGTCCTTCTCGCCGGCTTCCATCAACGTGTTGAGGTAGGTCGTCACCTTCGCCCTCGCCTCCTCGCTGGCCGCCGCGGTGCGGTTGGCGAGCAGATCATAGGTCTTCATGATGCGATCGATGGCAGCTTCCATGGCACCCTCTGGTTGGTCCGGATTTTGGGGGTCTTGATCAGGCAAACGCTTGCGCCTCGGGCTGCGCCTCGAATCTGGCAATGGCCTTGTTGGCAAGCCTGATCTTGTTGAATTCGCCGTGCTGGAGCAGCTTGATGATGATCTCGAGCAGGCGTTCGTTGGTGGCGAGCGTGTCGGGAATCGCACCGGAGCGACGAAGGTAGTTCGCGGCGATGGCATAGGCTTCGCTCACGAGTTCCACGTTCATCACGCCCAGTCCGCGCTCGACCAGCATCGTCGTCCTCCGATCGGGAAGGGATAAGTGCCGAGCTGGGAACTCGTTCCCTGGGGTGGCCAGCTTTTTTTCGCGGGTGCAAAAAGACAAAACGCACCGGTCCGGGCAGAGCCGGGCCGGTGCGATTGGGGAAGTTAGGCACGTTCGGGAGGCTTGCCGGTCTTGTTGTGGCCGGCTTGGCCTTGATCCCTCCGAAAGAACTCAGAGCCGGTACAGGATCTGGTCGGTCCAGAACCGCTCGAGACGGTGCAGCGACTTGTTGAGGGTCGCGAACTCGTCGCCCGAGATGCCACCGACCTGCTCCACCGTCTTGACGTGCTTCTGGTAGAGCGCATCGACGATGCGACGGACTTCCTGGCCCTGCGGGGTCAGGCGGATGCGCACCGAGCGGCGATCGACGCGCGAGCGCTGATGATCGAGAAAGCCGAGCTCGACGAGCTTCTTCAGATTGTAGGAGACGTTGGAGCCGAGATAGTAGCCGCGCGTGCGCAGCTCGCCCGCGGTCAGCTCCTTGTCGCCGATGTTGTAGAGCAAGAGCGCCTGCACCGAGTTGATGTCGGCGCGACCGCGGCGATCGAACTCGTCCTTGATGACGTCGAGGAGACGGCGATGCAGCCGCTCCACCAGAGTCAATGCTTCCAGATAGAGCGACTGCACCGACCCCTGCTGGCCGGCGACGCGCTCTGCGGTATCTGCCGCAGTTGCGACGGCTTTCATCATGACACTTCCCCTGTTGTCGTTTTTATCGACACTTATTCGACGAAACTTGTGTCCCGCCTGATAGGTGCAACTTAAGGGGGCCGTTTGAAGATCAGCTTAAATAAGACAATAAAGAGATCATGAATTTAGGACAGTGAATTGCGGATTAAGCTTGTGCTGCAAGGACTTTTCGCAACCGTCTGTTGACCGTTGCAAGGTCCTGTTCACCCTCCGTCCGCCCCTTCTGTCGCATTCCAGAACAGCCCTGCCCTGTTTCGAAACGAGCGCGTAACGGCTGTGGCGGAACATGCCCGGTTAGCAAAAAGTTACGGCGAATTTTACGCAACGATCGGTCAACCACGAACTCGCGATCATCCTCGTGTCCCGGACAAGATGCAGCGCGCAGCGGTGCATCGCAGAGCCGCGACCCAGACAGCCAATAGATTGCTGAAAGAGTGGGCCCAGGCTCAGCAGCGCATCACTGCGTGCTGCGCTGCGTCCGGGGCACGAGAGCCAGTTGCAGTTGCTTATGGCGGCCGTTCGCGCGCAGCCATCCAGGCGAGCGCGAGATAGGCGGCGAGCATCAAGGCTTCGACCGCAACCACGATGAGGCTGCCGCCGTAGATGCCCGGGAACATCAGTTCGATCACCGCCATCGACACTACGGTGGTGAGCCACACCACCGCGCCCCAGGGCGTGGCTAACCAGAGGCCGACGGCGGCGACGAGCTCGATCACTGCGAAATAGACCGTCGCCGCCTGCCAGGCCATCGGCTGGTTCTCGAATGCCTCGTCCTCGCCGCCCACGAAGCCTGTAACCTGCGCCCAGTGGTAGAGACCCTTGAGGATCGAGAGCAGCGCCATCACCCGCAGGAACAGCACGAGCCGGCGCGTCCAGACATTCTCGTCGGACTCGGTACGCTCCGACGAGATCGCAGCCACCGACATGGCTTTGTCTCTGGCATTGTCCCTGGTGCTGTCGCGGGCCGCATCGCGGGTTGAGATTTCGGACATGGCCCCTTCTGGCTGCTTTGCTCCGCAAAATCAATCGGCTGCCATCCCCTTGCGGCAGGTCAAGCCGCGGTGACGGGAACCGTGCGAGCTGGTATAAGAATAATTCCAGCCGGAGGAAGAGTAATGGCGATGAAATACGGACGTCCGATCGAACTGCGCGAGGTCGCTCGCCGGGATGGCGCAGTCGCCTCCCCCGCCCTCGATCTGACCGTCCGCCCGCGCCGCAACCGCAAAGCCGAATGGGCGCGGCGCATGGTGCGCGAGAATGTACTCACGACCGACGATCTAATCTGGCCGCTGTTCCTGATCGACGGCAGCAACAAGCGCGAGCAGGTCGCCTCGATGCCGGGCGTCGATCGCCTCAGCGTCGACCAGGCCGTGCGCGAGGCTGAGCGTGCGATGGAGCTCACCATCCCCTGCATCGCGCTGTTTCCCTACACCGATCCGTCCTTGCGCGACGAGGAAGGCTCGGAAGCCACCAATCCGAACAATCTGGTCTGCCAGGCGGTGCGCGCGATCAAGAAGGAGTTTCCCGATCTCGGCATTCTCTGCGACGTCGCGCTCGATCCCTTCACCAGCCACGGCCATGACGGCCTGATCGCCGACGGCAAGATCCTCAACGACGAGACGGTCGCCGTGCTGGTGCGTCAGGCCTTGGTGCAGGCCGAAGCCGGCTGCGACATCATCGCGCCCTCCGACATGATGGACGGCCGCGTCGCCGCGATCCGCGAGGGGCTCGACCGTGCGGGCCTCATCGACGTGCAGATCATGGCCTATGCGGCGAAATACGCCTCCGCCTTCTACGGCCCGTTCCGCGACGCGATCGGCTCGGCCAAGACGCTGACCGGTGACAAGCGCACCTACCAGATGGACAGCGCCAACACCGATGAAGCGCTACGCGAAGTGGAGCTCGACATCGCCGAAGGCGCCGACATGGTGATGGTGAAGCCCGGCATGCCTTATCTCGACGTCGTACGGCGCGTGAAGGACACCTTCGCTATGCCGACCTTCGCCTACCAGGTCTCCGGCGAATACGCGATGATCATGGCTGCCGCAAACAACGGCTGGCTCGACGGCGATCGCGCCATGATGGAAAGCCTCCTCGCCTTCAAACGCGCCGGCGCCGACGGCGTGCTGAGCTATTTTGCACCGAAAGCGGCGGAGAAGATCAGAGCGCAGGTGTAAGGGCACGCTGCTTCCGCATCCTGGCGATGATCGGGCCGACGCTTGGCACCTTCATCACCGCCAATGCAACAGCCGCGTCTCCAGCCAATTGATCACCTTCCCCACCGCAAGCCCGAACAGCGACAGGATCACGACGCCCGCCAGCAACTGGTCCGTCTGCATGAGATTGCCGGCCTGGAGCACGAAGGCGCCGATGCCGTATTGCGCGCCGATCATCTCGGCGCTGACGACGAGCAGCAGCGCGACGGAGGCGGTGATGCGGAAGCCGGCGAGGATCGAGGGTAGCGCGCCGGGCCAGATCACCTTCCGGACGATGGTCGCGAACGGCACGTTGAAGCTCTGCGCCATGCGGATGAGATTGCGCGGCACGGCGTCGACGCCGCTATAGACCGATATCGCGGTCGAGAAGAACACGCCGAGGGCAATGGTCGCGATCTTCGGCTCTTCGCCGATGCCGAGCCAGAGGATCAACAGCGGCAGCAGCGCGATCTTCGGAATCGGAAACAGCGCGGAGATGAAGGTGATGCCGACACTGCGCGCGAGCCGCGACAGGCCAATGGCAAAGCCGACGGCCACGCCGGCCGCGGTCCCGAGCACCCAACCGACGCCGATGCGCAGCAGCGAGGCGGAAAGATGCTGCCAGAGCGCGCCAGAAACGGCGAGCTCATAAATCGCGCGCGCGATCGCCGACGGCGCGGGAAGAAACAGCGGGTTGACGAGACCGGCGCTGCCGGCCACCTGCCACACCGCGATAACGAGCGCGAGCGCGATCCAGCCGCCAAAACGGCTGCTGGCCGGCACGAAGCCTGCACCGCGGAAACGGACGCGCCGCGTCGCTTCTTCCTTCGCAGACGTTTCCGTCGTTGCCGCACGATCAAGCATGCTGGACCTCACGCTCGGCATCGATCGCCTCGTTGCGGATCAGCGACCAGATCTGGTTCTGAAGCGCGAGGAGCTTTTCGCGCGCCTCGGTTTCGCCGCGCGCCGCGCGGGTCATCGGCACCGTCACGACCTCGCGAATGCGTCCCGGCCGCCGCGACAGCACCACGATGCGGTCGGCAAGGCGCGCGGCCTCTTCGAGATTGTGGGTGACATAGACCGCGCCCATGCCGCCGTCGGCGAGCAGGCGAACGAAATCCTCCATCAACAATTCGCGGGTCTGCGAATCCAGTGCCGAGAGTGGCTCATCCATCAGGAGAATGGCGGGCTTGACCGCAAGCGCGCGCGAAATGCCGACGCGCTGGCGCATGCCGCCCGAGAGCTGCTTTGGATAGGTCTTGCGGAAATCGGTCAGACCCGTGCGGCGCAGCGCATCGTCGACCAGCGCGCGGCGCTGCGCGGGCGAGAGCTGGGTATGCAGCAGCGGGAATTCGACATTCTCCTCCACCGTGGCCCAGGGCAGCAGCGCGAAATCCTGAAACACGAAGGTTAGAGGATTGAGACTATCCGCCGGCGGCGCCCCGCGCAGCTCAGACGCCCCCGAGGTCGGCTGCAGCAGTCCGCCCAGGATCGACAGCAGCGTGCTCTTGCCGCAGCCCGACGGCCCGACAATCGCCACCACCTCGCCCGCGCCGACCGTGAAGGAGACGTCGTCGAGGACGGCGAGGTCGCCGAAACGATGGGTGATGTGATTGGAGATCAGGTCCATCTCACACGCTTCCCTTCGACCCTTCATCCTGAGGTGCTCGCGAAGCGAGCCTCGAAGGATGCACGACCGAGCTATAGAGGGGCCGTTCATCCTTCGAGACGCCGCTTCGCGGCTCCTCCAGCAACAACGGCTTCGCCGTTGCGCGGGGATGACGGGGAAAGAGGGCTGCGCGCATCATCAATCCGCCTTCACCAAATCCTTGGCGATGATCGCGTTCGCATCAAAGCCCTTGTCGGCAAAGCCCTGCTCCTGCAGCCATTTGATCTGGTTGTCGACGTTCTTCACATCCAGCTTGCCGTCGGGATCGATGTAGGCACAGTTGCCGACCACCTGCTCGACCGGGAGGTTGGTGTATTTCGCGACAATCTCCAGCAGCGGCTTGGTCTTGTCGTTGATGGGCGCGACGCCGTCCTTCATCGCGGCGAGGATGACGTCGTGATATTCGCGATCGGCTTTTGCCAGGGCGCCGAGCAGCTTCGTCACCAACGCTTTGTTGGTCAGCGTCTTCGGCGAGGCGAATACCGCGCCCAATTGCCAGGGCGTCTCGTCGCCGACCCAGCCCAGGAATTTTGCGCCACCTTCGTCCATCAGCTTTCGCGCGGTGGAGACCGGGAGCAAGGCAGCATCCACCGTCTCGCCCTTGAGCGCCGCGGCCGCATTCGACAGCGACTGCAGCGGGACGATCTTCACGTCCGGAAGCTTGAAGCCGTATTTGTCGGCGAGCAGGCCGAGCGAATAGTGGAAGGAGGAGCCGACTTGTGTCACCGCCACGCGCTTACCCGCGAGGTCCTTCGGCGTCTTCAGCCCGGCCGCATAGGCGTTGTTGCTGGCGAAATAGCCGATCAGGGGATACCCGGGCTTCTCCCGGCTCATGCCGCCGATCACCTTCAGCGTGCCCTTGCCGGCGAGATTGTAGAGACCGGCGGTAAAAGCGGTGATGCCGAAATCGACATCGCCCGAGGTGGTGGCGACCGCGATCGGCTGTGCCGCATCGAAGAATTTCAGCTCGACGTCGAGGCCGGCCTCGCGAAAGTAGCCCTTGTCCTGCGCGATGAAGACGGGCGCGGAGGACGACAGCCTGAGCACACCAATCTTGGCCTTCGCCTCCTCGGCCTGCGCTGCTCCAATCGTCGTCAGCGTCAACAGGCTCGCTACAGCGAACCGCGCAACCCAACCCATCAGGCTTCCTCCGTCGTTTCTTACAGCCCCTCGGGCACGGTCTGGTCCCGCCCAATGAAGGCGCCCTGTTGTTTCAACGTTTCCTGCAATTTTTCAACCGGGATGTCACGCGGGATCCGGTTTGCGGCGAGCGCCAGCGCCGCGGCGGAACCGGCCGCCTCGCCCATCACGAAGCAGGCGCCTGAGACCCGTGCCGCCGACTGGCCCTCATGGGTCATGGAGGCACAGCGGCCGGCGACCAGGAGATTGTCGATGCCTTCGGGCACCAGCATTCGGTAGGGCAGCTCGTTATAGCCCCGCGATTCCGGGATCGGCGGGAAGGTGAAGACGACATCGCCGGGAACGTGGGCCTCGATCGGCCAGCCATTGACGCCGATCGAATCCTCGAACGAGGCGCAAGTCAGCACATCCTCGCCGCTGAGCTGATAGCCACCCTTGATGCGGCGAGTCTCGCGGATGCCGAGCTGCGGCGGCAGGTCGACGATGTAGGACTTTTCAAAGCCCGGCACGGTGCGCAAAAATTCGAACGCGGCGAGCGCCTGCTTGCGGCCCTCGATCTCGCCACGGGTGAGATCGTCCGGCTCGATGCCGTTGATGGCGTAGCCGTCCTCGCGTGCAACTTGCGTGAAATTGACCCGCCATTCGATGCCCGATTTCTGCGGCCGCACGATCGCGCTCTTGCGCGGGAATTTATGCGTGCCGGCAGCGATGGCCTTCTCCATCAATTGCGGGATGGTCCGCCAGGCATCGCCCGCCCGCTCGGGATCGATGCCGTTGAGACGGAGCATCATCGATGGGTAGAGCGGATGGCCGTGCTCGTCGCCGACCTCGAACGGCGCGCCGGCCCAAACCGCGAGATCGCCGTCGCCGGAGCAGTCGATGAAAATCTCTGATCGCACCGCCTGCCGTCCGGCCTTGGTCTCGACCATCAGCGCATCGATGCGGCGGTCGTCGCTCATCACCACGCCGGCGCCGAGCGCGTGGAAGAGGATGTGCACCTTGTGGCTTGCAAGGAGTTCGTCGGCCGCGATCTTGTAGGCGGCGGTGTCATAGGCCTGGGCAAAGACCTTGCCGAGGATCAGATGCGGCGCGTTCAGCCCGTTCAACCGATCGATCCGGGCCAGCAGCTCGGACGCCATGCCCTGCACCAGCCGATGGGCCTTGCCGTAGACATTGCCGTGCAGGCCGCAGAAATTGGTGACGCCGGCCGCGGTACCCATGCCGCCGAGAAAGCCGTAGCGCTCGATCAGCAGCGTCCGCCGCCCGGCGCGCGCCGCGGAGGCCGCCGCCACGATGCCGGCAGGGCCGCCGCCGAGCACGACGACTTCATATTCGCCGTAGAGCGGCACCTTGCGTGCTGGTTCTTCGATCATCATGGCCCGCATGGCGCGTCCTGCTCCCAAAATCCTTTGCTTGGGACCGACTATGAATTAACGCGGGTGAGGCTACAATCCACCAAAATATGCGATCAGCTTTCGCGAATCGAGAAAGGTCGGAATGGACATCCTGGTGAATCTACAGGCGTTTCTCGCCACCGCGGATACGGCCGGCTTCTCCGCCGCCGCGCGAAAACTGGGCATTTCGACCTCGGTGGTCGCCAAGCGCGTCACGCAATTGGAGGCGCGGATCGGCATGCCACTGTTCCACCGCTCGACGCGGCAATTGCGGCTCACCGAAGCCGGCCAACGTTATGTGCATCGCGCGCGCGGCGTCGTCGCCGACGCCACCGACCTGCTCTCGCGCATGGGCGAGAAGGGCCACGACCTCGTCGATCATCTGCGCATCAAGGCACCGACCTCGCTGACCGTGGCGCGGCTTGCGGATGCCTTCAGCGCCTTCCAGACGCAGAACCCGCGACTGAAGCTCGAGATCGTGCTAATCGATCGCCCGGTCGATCCCGTGACCGAAGGCTTTGACATCGCCATCGGCGCCTTTCCACACTCCTTTGGCGGCGTCGTCGACGAGCCGCTATGTCCGCTGAAGCGGCTGCTCTGCGCCTCACCAGCTTACCTGAGGACGCACGGCACGCCCAAGCATCCGCGCGATCTCGTCGATCATCGCTGTCTCAGCTTTCTGCCGACGGGACCGGAGTGGATTTTTGACGGACCACGCGGCCGCATCAGCGTCCAGGTCAGCCCGCTGCTCGCCTCCAACGAGGGACATGTGCTGGCGCGCAGCGCGATCGCCGGCAACGGCATCGCGCTGATCTCGCATTATCTCGTCGCGGACTCTTTACGCGACGGCATGCTCAAGCCGGTGTTGCGCGAGTTTCCGATTCCCGAGCTGTGGGTGAAGGCCGCGATCCCCGAGCGGCGGCGCAATGCGGCCGCGGTGCAGGCGCTGCTCACCCTGCTCAGATCGTCGCTCGCGCCGGCGCTGTGAGACCACTGTCCGTCATCAGAAGATGGCGGTTGCTCCGGGCAAACGGACCTGAGAGAAGGGCGGATGGATTCGACGCCCGTGAAATTCGCCCTGCCTGCCCTGATCGCCCTGCTGCTCTCTGTCGGCTCCGCCGCAGCGCTGGAGCAGAACTGCCGCTTCATCCAGGCCAAGGTTGATCGCGAGGCCTGCTACACGCGCCAGGAAGAAGAACTGGCGGCGCGGCGCAAGCCGGCGCCGCCAACGGGCGAGAGCAAGACGCTCGAGTCGCTGCGGCAGATGCGCCAGGACGACGAAGCCGTCTACCGTAGTATCCACAACATCTGCCGCGGCTGCTAACGCGGTAGCACGCTCACGCCTCGCGCGGTCCCCAATTCGCTGCGCGCTTCTCGGCGAAGGACGCCAGCCCTTCTGCCGCCTCCGCGCTCTGGCGCTTCACCGAATGCAAATGGACGAGCCGCGTGTAAGCCGCGTCGTCCACGGCCATCCCGCCGAACGAGCTCTCCAGCGCCAGCCGCTTGGTCTCGGCCATCGCCTCAGGTCCGTTGGCAAGCAACTGCTCGACCACCTTCGCGCCGGCAGCATCGAGATCCGCGAGCGGCACCACCTCGTGGACGAGACCGATGCGACGGGCGTCCTCGGCGCCGAAGCGCTCGCCGGTGAGCGCATAGCGGCGTACCTGGCGCACGCCGACGGCGTCGCAGAGCTGCGGGATGATGATCGCGGCGGTCAAGCCCCAGCGTACCTCGGTGATCGAGAACAGCGCGTTGTCGGCGGCGATCACGACATCGCAGGCCGCGATGACGCCGGTACCGCCACCGAAGCAACCGCCCTGGACCAGCGCGACCGTCGGGACCGGCAGCGTGTTGAGCCGCTGCACTGCCTCGAACGTCGCCCTCGACGCCGCCTCGTTCGCCTCAGGCGATTGCGGCCGCACGCTGTTGATCCATTTGAGGTCGGCGCCGGCCTGGAAATGCTTGCCGTTGCCCCGGAGCACGACGACGCGCAAGTTGGGCTTCCGGCCCAGCTCGTCCACGGCCGCGAGCACGCCCGCGATCAGCGCGCCGTCATAGGCGTTGTTGACCTCGGAGCGGTTCAACGTAACGGTCGCGACGCCGCGCTCATCGAGGGTCCACAGGACAGGGTTAGCGGTCATCGGCGATCCTCCGGTCATTTCGTTTGCCACGCACTATGGCCGAGGCCGCGCGCCCTGATCCATATCTTTCCGTGGTGGGGCGGTCGCGCCCATCGCATGGCGGGTTGTGCCATGCTGGCCGCGGGCGGCAGGCACGGGATCCAGGGACGGGACATCACACCATGCGCATTTGCATCTTCGGCGCGGGCGCCGTCGGCAGCCACCTCGCGGTACGCCTCGCACGCGCCGGCCATGAGGTCTCGTGCGTGATGCGCGCCGCGCATCTCGAAGCGGTGCGCGCAGGCGGCCTCAGGCTGCGCGTCGGCGATTCCGAGGTCGGCGCCAAGGTGAACGCCTCCGGCGATCCGGCCCAGCTCGGTCCGCAGGATGTCGTGATCAGCACGCTGAAGGCCACGGCGCTGCAGGGGCTGATCGCCGGCCTCAAGCCGCTGCTCGGCGAGGACACCGCGATCGTCTTCGCGCAGAACGGCATTCCCTGGTGGTATGGGATCGGCCTGCCGCCGCGGCATCCGACGCCGCCGGACATCAGCTTCCTCGATCCGGGTGGGCGGCTGCGCGCCTGCATCCCGAAAGAGCGGATCATCGGCGGGGTGATCTTCTCCTCCAACGAGGTGGTCGCGCCGGGAGTCGTGCAGAACCTCACGCCGGACCGCAACCGCCTGCTGATCGGCGAATGCGATGACCGCAATTGCGAGCGCATCACAAAGCTCCGCGGCATCTTCAACGATGCGCGGCTGGAGTCGCCGCCGGTCGCCGAAATCCGCGAGGCGATCTGGTCAAAGCTACTGACCAACATGTCGCTGTCGGTGCTGTGCCTGCTGACCGGACAGACCGCGCGCGGCGTCCGCGACGACCCCGCCTTTGCCGAGGTCATTCCGCGCATGCTGAACGAGGCCAACGACATCGCGCAGCACTACATTCCCGAGGTCAAGCGCGTGACGCGCAGCGGCCCCGCCCCCAACCACAAGCCGTCGCTGCTCCAGGATTACGAGCTCGGCCGCGCCATGGAGATCGACGTGCTGGTGAAGGCGCCCGCCGCTTTCGCCCGCACCGCGGGCCTGTCGACGCCGACGCTCGACCTGATCGCCGCGTTGGCAATCCGGAAGGCGCGCGACAAGGGGCTCTATGCCGCCTGAACCTCAGGCAATCTCGTCGATCCAGGCGGTAAGCGCATCGAGCACCTCTTTCAGCGCCTCTTCATTGGTGCGGCCGGACCTTCGCAGTACCGCGAAGGAGTGATCGCCGCCAGCGACCTCATGCAGCCTGGCCTTCGGGCCCAGCGCCTCGATCACAGGCTTGAGGTAGCTGAGATCGGCGAGCCCGTCTCGCGTGCCTTGGAGAAACAGCATGGGAATGGCAACGCTGCCAAGGTGCTCCGCGCGATCGGCCGAGGGCTTCTTGTCGGCATGGAGGGGAAAGCCGAGGAAGGCGAGGCCCTTCACGCCCGGCAGCGCCGCCTTCGCCTGCGCCTGCGAGGTCATCCGCCCGCCGAAGGACTTTCCACCAGCCACGAGCTTGAGACCGGGACAGAGCCGCGCCGCCTCCTCGACTGCCGCGCGGATGGTGGCGTGCGCGACCGCCGGCTGGTCGGGGCGGCGCTGGTTGTTCTCCATATAGGGAAAATTGAAGCGAAGCGTCGCGATGCCGCGGTCCGCGAGGCCCGCGGCAACCTTGTCCATGAACGGATGCCGCATATCGGCACCCGCACCGTGGGCCAGCACGTAACAGGCGCGCACATTGGCCGGCAGCATCAAAATAGCGGAGACGGAGCCGATGCGTTCGATGTCGAGCTTGAGCTCTTGGATTTTGGTGGCCAAAATCAGATACCCCAACAGACGCGAATCCGGCCGCCTTGTTAGCTTCACCGGCGCAGCCTGAAAACACAATAATTGCCGCGATCCGCTGGCTTACCAAGCCGGCAGCCGCATCAACCGAGGTTTCAATGTCCTACCGCTCCTCCTGGATGACCGAAGAGCTCGACGTCTTCCGCGACCAGTTCCGGAAATATCTCGCCAAGGACCTGGCGCCGCATGCCGAGAAATGGCGCGAGCAGAAGATGGTGGACCGTTTCGCCTGGCGTGGTCTCGGCGAGATGGGAGCGCTGCTGGCGAGCGTGCCCGAGGCCTATGGCGGCCTGGGTGCGACCTTCGCCTATGATGCCGCCGTGCTGGAAGACCTCGAAAGCACGGTCCCGGAGCTGACGACCGGCGTCTCCGTGCACAGCGCCATCGTCGCCCATTACATCCTCAACTACGGCTCGGACGAGCAGAAGACGCGCTGGCTGCCGAAGATGGCCAGCGGTGAGATGGTCGGCGCCATCGCCATGACCGAGCCCGGCACCGGCTCCGACCTGCAGAGCGTCAAGACCACCGCGAAGAAGCAGCGCAATTCCTACGTCATCAACGGCCAGAAGACGTTCATCACCAACGGCCAGGCCGCCGATCTCGTCATCGTCGTCGCCCGCACCGGCGAGGCAGGCGCGAAGGGCATTTCGCTGATCGTAGTCGAGACCGCGGCCGCCGAAGGCTATCGGCGCGGGCGCAACCTCGACAAGATCGGACTGCATGCCTCCGACACGTCCGAATTGTTCTTCGACAATGTCGTGGTGCCGCCGGAAAACCTGCTCGGCAGGGAGGAAGGTCAGGGTTTTGTGCAATTGATGCAGCAATTGCCGCAGGAGCGCCTGGCGCTGGCGGTCGGCGCCGTCGCCTCGATGGAGCGCGCGGTCAAGCTCACCACCGACTACACCAAGGAGCGCACCGCCTTCGGCAAGCCGCTGATGGATTTCCAGAACACCGCCTTCAAGCTCGCCGAGCGCAAGACCGAGGCAATGATCGCGCGCGTCTTCGTCGACTGGTGCATCGAGCGCCTGGTCGCCAAGGACCTCGACACCGTCACCGCCTCGATGGCGAAATACTGGTGCTCGGAAAAGCAGGTCCAGACCGCCGATGAATGCCTCCAGTTGTTCGGCGGCTACGGCTACATGCAGGAATATCCGATCTCGCGCATCTTCATCGATTCCCGCATCCAGAAGATCTATGGCGGCACCAACGAGATCATGAAGCTCCTGATCGCGCGGTCGCTCTAGCTCTCCACGCCGCTCAATTCGGATACCACCAGCGACCGCCGATGACGACGCCCTCGGAGGCGATCTTGCGATCGCCGATCAGGTGCTCGCCGACGACGTCCTCGTAGTCGAACCGACCTTCCTTGATCGAGATCAGCGTGGCATCGCCGACGCTGCCGGGCTTGAGGCTGCCGAGTTCGGGGCGCCGCAGCGCCATCGCGGCGTTCACCGTCGTGGCGGCGATGACGTCGGACAGCGGCATGCCCATGCACAAAAACTTCGACATGGTGGTCACCTGATCGAAGGCCGGCCCGTCGATGCAGAGCAGATGAATGTCGGAGGAGATGGTGTCCGGATAGAACCCGTTTGCGAGCATGGCGCGCGCGGTCTTGAATGCGAACGAGCCCTTGCCGTGGCCGATGTCGAACAGCACGCCGCGCTCGCGCGCGTCCAGCACCGCCCTCTTCACCGTTCCTTGCGCGGTCGCGGGCGTGTTGGGGAAAGGCCGGAATGCATGGGTAAGCACATCGCCGGGGCGCAGGCGCGCCAGTACCTCCTCGTAGCTCGGCGGCGGATGGTCGATATGCGCCATCAGCGGCATGCCGACCTCGTCGGCGACTTGAAGCGCGATGTCGAGCGGTATCGTCCCCGAGGTGCCCGAGGCATGCAGTCCGACACGCACCTTGATGCCGACGATGAGGTCACGGTTGGCATCCGCCACCTTGGCCGCATCGATCGGATTCATCAGCCGCAATTCCTCGCTCTCGCCGACCATCACCCGGTGCGAGAAGCCGAAGATGCCGGCATGTGAGACGTGCAAATAGGCAAGGATGCGAACCTGGCTCGGCTCGATCACATGCTTGCGGAAGCCCGCGAAGTTGCCAGGACCGGCGCTGCCGGTATCGACGGCGGTGGTGACGCCCGAGGTGCGGCAGAATTCTTCGGCGTCGATGCCGAGCGAAGTGCCGCCCCAATAGACATGAGTGTGAAGATCGATCAGCCCCGGCGTCACGATATAGCCCGAGACGTCGCGCACCTCCGTGCCCGGATCCGGCTTCAGCCCGCTGCCCACCGCCGCCACCTTGCCGCCCGCAAAGGCCACATCCGTCACGGCATCGAGCTTCTGCGACGGGTCGATCACCCGCCCCCCGCGCAGGATCAAGTCGAAAGGCATCATCATCTCCGAATGGCAGTGAGGCGGCCGACCGTCAGTCAGCCGAGCAAGGAAGGAAGCCTCCTGCTTCTAGCAATTTTCGCGCCGGGGAGCTTGGCAAACGAGGACGATGACCCATGACGAAAATGGCGATCCCGGGAAGACTCGAACTTCCGACCTACGGTTTAGGAAACCGCCGCTCTATCCGGCTGAGCTACGGGACCGCGGAACCCGCAAGTTGCGGGTTCGGCCCCTCATAGCAGAGCAGGATGCGGTTCGCTAGCCGCAAGGCGGGCCAGGTTATCGTCAACCTGAACAAGGCGGCTGTACAATCGCGTCCGGATCTCTCTTACGCGGAGCCGCTCACATGATCGAAAGCATCAGCGCCATCACGCTCGGCACGCATGACATGGGGCGCGCCGTGCACTTCTATCGTTCACTGGGGTTCGAACTGCTGTATGGCGGCGAAGCCGCGGTATTCACCAGCTTTCGCGCCGGCACCGGCTATCTCAACCTGACGGCGCAATCGGACGACAAGCGCTGGTCCTGGTGGGGCCGCGTCATCTTCTACGTCGCCGATGTCGACGCGACCTACGAGCGCGCACGCGCCGCCGGGTGGCAGCCATCGACCATGCCCCGCGATGCAGAATGGGGTGAGCGCTACTTCCATCTCACCGATCCCGACAGCCATGAGCTCAGTTTCGCACGGCCGTTGTCTCGGTAAGTCACATCCGCTGACGCTCCCAACGCGCAAGTAGCGCTGTCTCGGCCGCCGTGGCAAGCTCGGCGCGGTTTCCTCAAGTGAGAATTCTATCTGGGTTCTAACCAGGGAGGATGACCATGGTAACTTATGTCGTGCTGGGGAACTTCACTAATCAGGGGGTCCGCAACGTCAAGGACTCGCCGAAGCGGGCCGACGCCTTCAAGGAGATGGCCAAAACGTTCGGGGTGACCGTGAAGGAGATCGTCTGGACGCAAGGACGATATGACCTTGTGACCGTTCTCGAGGCTCCAGACGAGGCCGCCGCGATGTCGCTCAGCCTTAGTCTCAGCGCACTCGGCAATGTCCGTACCGAAACGCTGCGCGCGTTTTCGGCAGCAGACATGACAAAGATCGTCGGCAAGATGCTCTGACGCTCAAGCCCGCGCGAGCGTACCTGGACCCGGGATTGCAATCCCGGGAAGAGGCCTCTCATGCCCTGATGTTGTTGTCGCGTCGTGTGATCGTAATGTTTCCCCTCCCCCTTCGCCTTGCGCCTGGCTTTTGCATTTTGGCGCTTTAGGTCGTCCCGAAGCCGGATCCCGGTTTCCTGTATTCCGGCCGCGGCGGACTAAATATGTCCAGCACGCGGGCGCCGTCGGGGCCGGCACGCATCGTGTGCGGCACGTTACCGGGCGTACGCCAGAAGTCACCCTTCTTCACGGCAATCTCCTCGCCGCCCTGGACGCGGATCGCCGAGCCTTCGAGCAGAACGCCCCATTGCTCTTCCGGGTGATGATGCAGCGTGCCTTCCGCATGCGGCGCCAGCGTCACCACCGACAGCATCGCCTGCTCGCCGGAGAAGATGCGCGTGGTCAGGCCCGGCGCGAGCTCACGAAACAGGCCGTCGCTTGGATTGTCGAGATTGTGGAATTCGTCCTTCTGGCTCACGCCGTCCTCCCCTCTCGATCAGGATTTGCCGTAGGAACCCTGATAGCGGCCCTCGCGGATCGCCTTCAGCGTCTCCTCCTCGCGCGCGACCTGGGCGCGCACCGCATCCAGCAGGCCCGCGGCAATCGCGGCGGGAAACGACACCACGCCGTCCCCGTCGCCAACGACGATGTCGCCGGGCGAGACCACCGAGCCGCCGATCGAGACCGGCACGTTGATCTCGCCGGGACCATTCTTGTAGGGGCCGCGGTGGATCACCGCGCGGGCGAAGCAGGGAAAGTCGGAGGCGGCGAAGGCCGCGACATCCCGGATCGCGCCGTCGATGACATAGCCCTCCGCTTTGCGCCACTCGGCGATGTTCTTCATGATCTCGCCGACCAGCGCCCGCGTCTCGTCACCACCGCCGTCGACCACGATGACATCGCCAGGCCCGACCAGCTCGAGCGCGCGGTGGATGGCGAGATTGTCGCCGGGCCGGGTGCGCACCGTGAAGGCCGTCCCCACCAGCTTGCCGCTGCGATGAAACGGCTTCGGCCCAACGGCCCCCGGCAGCCGGCCGAGATTGTCTGATATGACTGAAGTCGGCGCGTTCCGAAATCCCTCGATCAGGTCGGCAGGGGGTTTCGGCACGCTTTTCGCAGCGATGGTGATGGTCATGAAAGTCCAGTCCTTCCGTGATTCTCTCAGTCGGCGTGCGCCGGCGCCTTCGACGGCAGAATCCGGAAGGCGCGTCCTTCCTTCATCCACGCCGCGCGCTCGTCGCGCAACAGCGTGCGGCGGACTTTTCCGGAATCATCGCGCGGCGGGGTACCGACGATCTCGAAACTCTCCGGATGCTTGTAGCGGCTCAGCCTGTCCCTCAGGAATGCCGCCATGCCGTCGGCGATCGCCTGCCCGTCTGCATCGGCCTCCGGCTCGATGATCGCATGCACGCGTTGGCCGAACTCCGGATCGGGCAATCCCACGACCACGCAGGAGCGCACGCCGGGACAGGCGGAGACCGCGGCCTCGACCTCGGCCGGATAGATGTTGGCGCCGCCGCGCAGGACCATGTCGGCGAGCCGGTCGCCGAGATAGAGATAACCCTCCGCATCAAGCCTGCCGATATCGCCGAGCGACTCCCAGCCATCGGCGCGGCGCTTCGGCTCGGCGCCGAGATAGTGATAGGTGACGTCCGTGCCGTCATTGTTGAGGAAATAGATTTCGCCGGTCTCGCCCGGCGCGACGTCGTACCCATCCTCGCCGATGATGCGCAGCTTTGCCATGTCGCCGATCTTGCCGACCGAGCCCTTGTGCGTGAGCCACTCCGTACCCGAGATGACGCAGGAGCCCTGCCGCTCGGTGCCGCCATAGAGCTCCCAGATCCGCTCCGGGCCGAGCCAGGCGATCCAGTTTTCCTTCAGCCAGGGTGGCATCGGAGCTGCCATGTGGAATACGATCTGCAAGCTCGATAGGTCGTAGGCGTTGCGGACGTTCTCCGGCAGCGCCCAAATCCGGTGCATCATCGTCGGCACGAAATTGACCCATTGCACGCGCTCGCGCTCGATCAGCCGCAGCGTCTCCTCGGCATCGAACTTGACGAGGCCGGTAAGCTTGCCGCCGGCGAACAGCGCGTAATGCGACAGGATGAACGGCGCATTGTGGTAGAGTGGCCCGGGATTGAGCAGCGAGGCGCCGACGGGAATGCCGAGCGGCGGCGGCGCGGCAGTGTCGGTCACGGCAGGATGATGATCGAGGATCACCTTCGGCCGGCCGGTCGAGCCGCCACTGGTCATCGCCTTCCAGTAGCGCGCCACCGGCGGTGTCAACGGCTCATCGGAGAATCCTTGCGGCACGAAATCGGCAGGGAGACGGTTCGGCGCATTCCAGTCGGCCTCGCCGCCGACCACCAGCGCGGGCTTCAGGATGTCCAGCACCGCCGCCGCCTCGCCGCGCGGCAGCCGCCATGACAGCGAAGTCGGCGTCGCGCCGCACTTCCACACCGCAAAACTGGTCTCGAAAAACGCATTGCCGTTGGGAAGCCCGATCGCGACGAAATCGCCGGGTTTGACACCCCTGGCGGCGAACGCCCGCGCGCGCCGGTTGGCGCCGCGCTCGAGTTCGTCCCATGTCAGCGTATCCTGCCCATGGCGGACGGCGATCGTGCCTTGCGGTTTGCGTTCAGCGTACCAGCGCGGCACGTCGGACAGGGGCAGCAGCATCAGGCGTTTCCACTTCGTCTTCTTGGTGTCGCCGCGAGGGTGAGGCGCTCACGAGCCAAAGTGTAACAGCCACGGCAGCTCCTTCAAGCCATCCGCATCATCGCTCCGCCGCGCAAGCTCAACAGATCGAACGAGTGAGCATCGTGTCGCCGTTGCAACGCCGGTGAAAACATTGCGCCGGGACCCGTACCCGCGCGATGATCGCGCATGGATCGATCGCGAGACGTGCGTGCGTAACGGTCTTCACCAGATTGCCGTTGGACGCCGCCCCGTTCGCAGCGAACACGCTACCCTGTTATCCTCTCTCTCTTGCTCTTCGATTTGCGAAGCCGCCAAACTATCCGCGCATTGCATCACGAGCTGTGATCGACGTGCCACGTCAAGCAAAAAATGTCAGCATCCCAGCCATGAAATTCCCGGGTTCCACGGGTGACAAGCCGGCTATAAAGGGGCAAAAATCCGGTCCGATTCAGTTCGGGTTGAGTCCTCTAGAAATTACCCTTGGAAGAATGTCGTCCGTGATTGCATTGCGTCGTGCGGCGCTGCCCGTCGTTGCTGTGGCAGGATTGGTCCTGCCTATGTCGCATGGCCACGCCCAATGGTGGAAGCGCGCGCCGGTCGACTTCGAGGAATGCGCTGACGCCGCCGAGAAGTCCGCCACCAAGGCGGAGAAGACAACGGCGCTTGCCGAATGCAACGCGAAATTCGCCGGTCGCCGTAAGCCAGGCGGCGGCTATACCTATTACGACTTCCTGCAGGACCGCACCTTCGACATTGCCGGCCCCAATCCGACGCCGGAGGAGCAGAAGAAGATCGACCAATCCTACACCGCCTATCTCGCCAATCAGCGCCGCAGCAATGCGGCAGCAGAAGCGACAGCGCGCCAGCAGCGTGAGCAGCAGGAACAGCAACTCCAGCAGATCGCGCTGCGCAGCGAGGTCGAGCGCGTGCCCGTTCCGGTCGTACGGCCGAAAGTCCAGCAGGCGGGCGCCGACGCGCGGCCGCGACCGAAGGGCGCAGCCTGCACCAAAGGCGCGTTTTCCTGCGAATGGCCGCGACTGTCGGAGGGGCTGAACGAGCTGAAGAAGCTGTTCAATCCGACGCCGAGCAAGCCGGCGAAGAAGGGTTGAGCTGTTGCTGGTGTCGTCCCGGGCCGCGCGATGCGAGTGAAAGCGGAATGATTTAATTGGCATTCCGCCGCCGCAGCACATTTCATCGTCGTCCTGGTCCCCAGGGTGGAGTTTGGCGAAGACACATCGTTCGGTACTCCTACCGTCCGCTATCGATAGATTCCGCGGCATAGGTCCTGGCTTTCGCCAGGACGACGATTGAGGATGCGGCGCCTCAGTTCGTATGCTTCTTCTTTTTGTTGTGCGAGGACTTCGCCACTGTCGGGTTCGCCGTCGTCGTGGTCCCGCTCAGCGCCGACCGGCTCTGCTGCAATCGTGCATCGTAGCCGGGCGATACCGTGACCGTCGGCGGCCGGGCCTGGGCGAACGTGGATGCGCCGCAGAGTGCGGCCAGCGTGAGCCCGATTGCCAAACAAAGTTTCATCGCGCTCCTCCTATCAGCCTGCGCGAGATCACGCCCCGCCGCGGATCTGTTGCGGCGTCAACCTCGGCGGTCCCTTCCCCGCCGCCTCGGCCTCCCTGATCAGCGCGACAATGCGACGCGACAGTGGCACATCGACGCCGTTGCGCTCGGCAAGCGAGATGATTGCACCCTGGAGATAGTCGATCTCGGTCGTGCGTCCCTGCTTCAAATCCTGCCACATCGAGGAGCGCGCCTCCGGATCGATCTTCATGGTTCGTCCCAGGATCAGGTTGAAGATCGGATCCGGCAGCCGCAGCAGTGTCGGCATCCATTTCGGCGGGATCGGCGTTGCCGACACCGGCATGATGCCGGCGGCCTTCATCACGGCCACCCCCTCCTCAATCTGATCTGCGAACAGCCGCCGCCATTCGCGGCTCGCGAGCTGTGCGGCGAGCGGCATGTCGGACAGCGCGCTGAGTGCGTTGTTCAAGTTGATGATCAGCTTGCCCCATTGCACACCGGTGATATCGCGGCTCGCACGCATCGCGAGGCCCGGCACCGATAGCGCGAGAGCCGTGTTCGCCTCGTCCGCTTCGACATGGATATCGCCGGAGGTCGAGCGGTGGAAGCGCCCATCGCCCATCGCGATGACATTGAACGGCACCATGCCGGCGAGCACGCGCCGGCCGGCCAGACGCTCGCGCAAAACCGCGACGTTGCCGACACCGTTCTGCAGTGAGACGACGACGGCGTCCTGCGGCGCATGCAGCGCGATCTGGTCAGCCACATCGGCGGTGTCGGCGCTTTTCACCGTGACCAGCACGATGCCGGCGCTGTCGAAGATCGAAGGGTCTTCCGACAGTGCGAGCTTGGCCGCGCCGAGCTTGTTCTCGGACCCGTCGAAATCGGTCAGCCGCAGGCCGAACCGCTCGATCTCGGTCCTCACCCGCGGCCGCACCAGGAGTGCGACCCGGCGGCCACCGGCGGCCAGCATGCCGCCGACAAAACAGCCGATGGCGCCCGCGCCGGCCACCGCGATCGGTCGATCCGTAACCACGCCCCTTCTCCTTGGATGAACCGCCGTCTCGATAGCAGAGGCGAGGCCGGCTGCCCACCGTCCGGTTGCGTCGCATCTGCCTTGTAACCGTCATGAGAGCCCCATATGTTTTCGCCCCGGGGGCTTGTCACCGGCGAGAACTCGCCGATCGAGAACGCCAAAGGAGAGCACCATGGGTCTACTCGACGTCCTCAACGGCATGCAGAACGGCCCGCGCGGTCCGAGCACGCCGAGCTCACAAGAATCCTCCGGCGGCATGTCGCCGATGACCATGGCGATCCTCGGCCTGCTCGCCTGGAAGGCGTTCAAGCATCTGACGACCAACCAGTCCGGCACCGCGCCGCAGCCGTCGCCGACCCCTGCGCCCCCGCCGGTGAATGCGGGTGCGGGCGGCGGACTCGGTGACGTGCTCAAGGGCGGCCTTGGCGGCCTGCTCGCGGGTGGCGCGGCCGGCACCGTGCTCAGCGGTGGCCTCGGCGATCTCCTCAACCAGCTCCAGCAGGGCGGCCACGGCGAGACCGCGAACTCCTGGGTCGGCAAGGGTCAAAACAAGCCCATCGCTCCCGGCGATCTCGCCAACGCGCTCGGCGCCGACCAGATCGAGAGCCTCTCCGCCCAGAGCGGCCTGTCGCGCGACGAGCTGCTCTCCGGCCTCAGCCAGTACCTGCCGCAGGTGATCGACCATCTGACGCCGGACGGCCGGCTGCCGACCGAGAACGAGATCTCGGGCAGAATCTAATCGAAGTCTTAGGTTGGTTTGAGCATGATCTTTTCGGAAGATCGCTGCACGCGTTGCGCCAACGCGGCCGTTCGGGTCCGGATCATGCTTTAGGCGTTCAGGAAGGGGAGCACTGACATGAGCGTGGGTGGCCTGTTGTGGATCATCATCGTCGGCTTCATCGCCGGCCTCATCGCGCGCTGGCTCGCGCCGGGACCGAACAACCCGAGCGGCTTCATTCTCACCACCGTCCTCGGCATCGCCGGCGCGTTCCTCGCCACCTTCATCGGCCAGGCCATCGGCCACTACGGCCCCGACCAGGGCGCCGGCTTCATCACCGCCACCATCGGCGCGGTGGTGGTGCTGTTCATCTGGCACCGCCTGGTCGCGAGCGGCGTGATCAAGGGGTAGCGACGCTACTTGCTGAAGAACGGCGCGTTGCCGCGTCATCACCATGCCCCGGCTTGTCCCGGGCATCCACGTTGTGTTCTCCGCAGCAACCCTCATACACCGTCATTGCGAGGAGCTCTTGCGACGAAGCAATCCAGACTGCCACCGCGGATACCTTCTGGATTGCTTCGCGGAGCCTGTCATCGGGCCGCGCTCCGCGCGGACCCGTTGGCTCGCAATGACGAGTTACGTAATCAAATGCAGCCCGGCATCCATGCGCACGATCTCGCCGGTCATGTTGCTCGACGCCGGCGTTGCGAGGAAGCAGACAAGCTGCGCGATGTCCTCTGCCGTTGACGCGACCTTCAGCGGCACCTTCGCCACCACATTATCGCGAACCTGCTTGGCACCTTCCTCACCGCGGCCCTTGGTGAACCAGGGCGTATCGATATAGCCGGGGCAGACCGTGTTGACGCGGATCAGCGGCGCAAGCGCGCGCGCCAGCGACAGCGTGATGGTGTTGAGTGCACCCTTGCTCGCGGCATAGGCGATCGACGAGCCGACCCCGCTGATGCCGGCGACCGAGGACACGTTCACCACCGCCGACGGCCGCCCCGATGCATTCGCGCCGGCTTCGAGCAGGCTGCGCGCCGCGCGCACCATCTGGAACGGTCCGATGGTGTTAACGCCGAACAGCCGCTGGAAATCCTCCGAGGAGAGCCCGTCGAGATTGCCATGGGCGACGTGCTTGGTGGTGCCGGCATTGTTGATGAGCACGTCGAGCCGCCCCCAGGGCGCGGCCGCCGCAACGATCTTGCGGCAATCCTCATCGCGCGAGACATCGCCCTGTACGATCACAACTTCCGCCGCGCCCGCCTTGCGGCAGGCCTCGGCGGTCGACTCGGCTTCCTTCTGACTGGAGGAATAGTTGATGACGAGCCGCGCGCCGCTCCGCGCCAGAATTTGCGCGGTCGCCGCCCCGAGGCCGGATGCGGACCCCGTCACGATTGCGCACAAGCCGTCCTTTGCCATCCCGATTTCCTTCCCCTGAGTTGAATGCAAGCTCTTGGATGTAAGGGGCTCTGTTTAGCGAGTTTGCCGCGCCCTGCAAATCGACCAAACTCCGCAAAGCGGAATTAGTCTTTCTGCCCATGCCCGCGCCGCAGATGGACCTGCGATCAACGCTTGTCACGGCCATGGCTTTTTCCGATCATCGGGCGCAAGAAGAGACCCGCGCGCCTGCCACCGGGCCGGGCGTGCCAATGGCAAAACACGGGGAACGCTGTGGCGGAGAGTGACAATATCGTCGTCGAGACCGCGGAGAAGATCTTCGCCGATCTCGCCGATCCGCAAACCATCAATAACGATAAGAAGGACGCGTGGAAGACGCCGCTGTGGCAGGCGCTGAGCGAAGCCGGCCTGCCGCTGTCCTGGGTGCCCGAGGATCTCGGCGGCTCCGGCGCGAGCCTTGCCGACGGCTTTGCCCTGCTCAATGCGGCCGGACGCTTTGCGATCGCGGTTCCGCTGGCCGAGACCATGCTCGCGGGCTGGCTGCTCGCGCAAGCGAAGATCGCCTCCCCCGACGGCGAGATGACGGTCGTGCCGGCAAGCCCGAAGGACCGCATCACGCTCAACGCCGACGGTTCGCTCTCCGGCCGCGCCCGCGGCGTACCCTTTGCGAAGGCGGCCAAGCATTTTGCGGTGCTGGTGCACGGCAAGGACGGCGTCTCGATCGCGCTGGTCGACGCGGCCAAAGTGCGGATCGAAGCCGGACTCAATGTCGGCTACGACCACAGCGACGCAGTGACTCTCGACAACGTCGATCCCGTCACCATCAAGCCGGCGCCAAACGCTTTTGACCAGATCACCCTGATGCTGATCGGCGGCGTCGCGCGCAGCCTACAGATCGCCGGTGCGCTGGAGTCGATGCTCGACATTTCCGTGCGCTATTCCAACGAGCGGGTCGCCTTCGAGAAGAAGATCTCGAAATTCCAGGCCGTGCAGCACAATCTCGCCCGCCTCGCCGGCGAGTCCGCCGCGGCGCTCGCGGCTGCGACCTCAGCCGCCGACGCCGTCGCGAATGCAAAAGCCTTCGATGACGAGGTCTACCTCGAGGCCGCCTCGGCAAAGATCCGTTGCGCCGAAGCCGCGGAAAAGGGCGGCAGCATCGCGCATCAAGTGCACGGAGCGATCGGCTTCACCATGGAGCACATCCTGCACCGCTACTCGCTGCGGGCTTTGGCCTGGCGCGACGATTTCGGCTCGGAGAGCCACTGGGCCGTCGAACTCGGCAGGCTGGTTGCCAGTCGCGGCGCCGATGAATTGTGGCCGCTCGTGGCTTCGCGCTGATCAGAGGACGAGACATCAATGACTGCTGCCCTCCGTTTCGATCCGATCCGCCTGCCGCCCGAATGCGAGCAGCTCCGCAAGGAAGTGCGCGCCTTCCTCGCCGAGGAAATCGCCGCCGGCACCTTTGATCCGCACAAGCCCAACCGCGAGGACACCGACGCGCCGGAATTTTCCCGCCGGGTCGGCGCCAAGGGCTGGCTCGGCATGACATGGCCGAAGAAATATGGCGGCCAGGAACGCTCCTTCCTCGAGCGCTATGTCGTGACGGAAGAGATGCGCGTCGCCAATGCGCCGACGCGGCGCTTCTTCGTCGCCGACCGCCAGAGCGGGCCGGTGCTTTTGAAGTATGCTCCCGAGCACATCAAGATGGAGATCCTGCCGCGCATCTGTCGCGGCGAGCTGTGCTTTGCCATCGGCATGAGCGAGCCGAATTCGGGCTCAGACCTGTTCGCGGCGAAGACGCGCGCGACCAAGACCGATGGCGGCTATCTCATCAACGGCACCAAGATCTGGACCTCATCGGCGCATATCGCCGACTACATGATCGCGATCTTCCGCACCTCGCCGCCGACCAAGGAAAACCGCCGCCACGGCCTGACCCAGTTCCTGGTCAAGATGAAGCAGCCGGGCATCAAGGTGAACCCGATCGGCCAGATCACCGGTCAGTACGAGTTCAACGAGGTCGTCTTCACCGACTACTTCATCCCAGACGATCACGTGCTCGGCGAAGTCGATGGCGCCTGGAAGCAGGCGACATCGGAGCTCGCCTATGAGCGCAGCGGCCCCGAGCGCTTCCTGGAGACCTACTACGTGCTGACCGAGCTGGTGCGCGCGGTCGGCAGCGATCCGGACACGCGCAGCGCCGAAGGCATCGGCCGGCTGGTGGCGCAGCTCCACACCATGCGGCGCATGTCGGTCTCCGTTGCCGGCATGCTCCAGGCCGGCAAGGAGCCGGTGGTGGAAGCTTCCATCGTCAAGGACATCGGCACGGTGTGGGAGCAGCAGCTTCCGCACCGCGTGCGCGACCTCGCCGCCTTCGTCGAGGAGACCGCGACCAACCGCGAAACGCTGGAGCGGCAGCTCGATTTCGCCATCAAGACCGCGCCGAAACTCACCATCCAGGGCGGCACCACCGAGGTGCTGCGCGGCATCATCGCCCGCGGGCTCGGTCTGCGCTAATCGCGCGGACTTGGCCTGCGCTAATCATTCGAGGATCATCATGAGCACCTACAACGATATCGGCGTCGAGAAGGTCGGGCACGTCGGCACCATCGAGATCCGCCGCCCGCCGCTCAACTTCTTCGACATTTCGCTGATCAACCAGATCGCGGACGCGCTCGACGAGTTCGATCGCGACATCGAGATCCGCGCGTCCGTCCTGTCGGCGCAGGGCAAGGCGTTCTGCGCCGGCGCCAATTTCAACGACCCGGCCCGGCAAGAGCACGAGGCACGCGCGGCCGAGAGAACGGCAAAGGGCGATCCGGCCGACAGCCTCGGCTCCATCAACCATCTCTACATCCAGGCCGTGCGCATCTTCCGCGCCAAGAAGCCGATCGTCGCGGCCGTGCAGGGCGCGGCCATCGGCGGCGGATTGGGCCTCGCGGTCTCCGCGGATTTCCGCGTCACCTGCCCCGAGGCGCGCTTCGCCGCAAACTTCACCAAGCTCGGCTTCCACCCCGGCTTCGGCCTGACGGTGACGCTGCCCGAGCTGATCGGCAAGAACAACGCCGAGCTGATGTTCTACACCAGCCGCCGCGTCACCGGCGAAGAGGCCTACAAATGGGGCCTCGCCAACGAGCTGGTGCCGCAGGACCAGGTGAAATCCGCCGCGATGAAGCTCGCCGGCGAGATCGCCGAGTGCTCGCCGCTCGGCCTCATCTCCACCCGCGCCACGATGCGCGCAGGATTGGCCGACCGCGTATTGGCCGCGACCAACCATGAGCTCGCCGAGCAGACGCGGCTGCGCGCCACGGAAGATTTCAAGGAAGGCGTCAAGGCAACGGAAGAGCGGCGCATGGCGAACTTCAAGGGGCGGTGAGTTTTGTCGTCAGCTCGCTAGCCGCATCGTTGCGCCGTTGCTGCACTCTCTTGGGTCGTACCGGCGGCGCGGCCTCGTTCAACTGTTCAAGTTGATAGAGAGCATGGGCGGGAGACCGACCGAGCCGACTCGCGGCGTCAAGCGCGGAATCGCCGGAATATTTCCGCTTGTTAATACCCGGGCACCCTTGGCACGAGGACGGCCTGTTCCCATGTCCTGGCACGGGAGTTTTCCCTTGAGAGGACCGACCATGTCGTATTCGGACCCGGACAGTGCCTGGCGCAATGATGGCGGCGTGCAGCCGCATGTCTATGATCCCTATTTGCACCCGGAACTGTTCCGCGGCGTTGCGACGCGGCGGGTGTTCGCCTTCCTGATCGACCTGATCGTGATTTCGGTACCAGTCATCCTCGGCTACCTCTTCATCGCCGTGTTCGGCGTGGTCACGCTCGGCCTCGGCTGGGCGCTGTTCTGGCTGGCTTGGCCGGCATCGGTGGTCTGGGCCATCGTCTATTACGGCGCCTGCATCGGTGGTCCGTCATCGGCGACGATCGGCATGCGGGTCATGGATCTGGAGTTGCGCACCTGGTACGGCGCGCCCGGCTATTTCGTGCTCGGCGCCACGCATGCCGTGCTGTTCTGGGTGTCGGTCTCGTTCCTTTCACCCTTCGTGGTCCTGGTCGGCCTGTTCAACGGCCGCCGGCGCCTGCTGCACGATGTCGTGCTCGGAACCGTCGTGATTAACAATTCGGTTCGCGCACCCGCCCCTCACGCGGCGCGAACCTATTGAGCTAATCGATTGACCGGCGGCCTCCGTAGCGCGATGCTTATATCTACTTCGGAGGCCTACGACGCACCTTGACCCAGCACTCGCGCGATACCCCCCAGTTTTACCTCACGGCGCCCTCCCCCTGCCCCTATCTGCCAGGCCGGCACGAGCGCAAGGTGTTCACGCACCTCGTCGGGGATCGCGCCGGCGACCTGAACGACCTCCTGACCCATGGTGG
This sequence comes from Bradyrhizobium sp. ISRA430, assembly GCF_029909975.1. Lineage (NCBI taxonomy): Bacteria > Pseudomonadati > Pseudomonadota > Alphaproteobacteria > Hyphomicrobiales > Nitrobacteraceae > Bradyrhizobium > Bradyrhizobium sp. ISRA430. Next base: position 655,767 of record NZ_CP094516.1, on the reverse strand, counting down.
GTTCCGCCGGAGTCAGTCCATCGCCTATCGGCCCGCCTGCGATCAGTGCCGCGCCTGCGTCTCGGTCCGGGTTATCGCCAACGAGTTCCGTCCCTCCCGTAATTTCCGCAAAGTGCTGGCGCGCAATGCCGACGTGATCGGCGAGCAGCGCAGCGCGGTACCGACCTCCGAACAATATTCGGTGTTCCGTGCCTATCTCGACGCCCGCCACCGCCACGGCGGCATGGCCGACATGACCGTGCTCGACTACGCCATGATGGTCGAGGACAGCCATGTCGAGACCCGCATCATCGAGTACCGTCGGCGCGGCCCCGACAGCGGCATCACCGGCCGTGGCGAGGAGCTGCTCGCAGTCGCACTCACCGACGTGCTCAGCGACGGGCTGTCGATGGTCTATTCCTTCTTCGAGCCGAGCCAGGTCAGCCGCTCGCTCGGCACTTTCATGATCCTCGACCACATCGCCCGCGCCCGCCGCCAGGGACTGCCCTACGTCTATCTCGGCTACTGGATCGAAGGCTCGAAGAAGATGGACTACAAGGCCCGCTTCCTGCCGCAGCAGCGCCTCGCGCCGTCGGGCTGGCTGCGCGTCGACGCACAGGGAGATGATGCGTCCGAGCCGCAGGACTGACCGGCGCGCCGGTCTCGTCGGGGCCGTTCAATGGAAAACGTGAAAGGTCGCAACGGCCAAGGAGGCGTCCTTGTCGAGCACCTATGACTTGATCGCACGGGCGATGATCGAGCGACAGCAAGTGCTCTGCTTCTATCAAGGCCACCCGCGCGCAATCTGCCCCGCAATATTGGGCCATACCGATGGCCAGGAATACACGCTTGCCTTTCAGTTTGCTGGGGGCTCCAGCAAAGGTCTGCCGCCCGAAGGCGAATGGAAGTGCCTCAAGGTCGCCGAGATGCGCAACGTCGAACTCCGCAGCGGTGAATGGCACGCGGGCTCAAGTCATCGCGAGCGCCAGCAATGCGTGAAGATTGTCGATCTCGATGTGAATCCGTTCAGCCCATATGAGCCGCGACGCCGCGTGGTGTCCCAACCGTCCAAGCCCCGAAAGGCTCGTCGTAAGGCATAACGGACAACCGGGCTTCGGTGCGGCCGCTGCGCAATTACCCGAACATCGTATCGAACAGCAGCTTCAGGTTCAAAATCACGATCACGCCCGCGACGATCCACGCGATTGCCGCGACGGACGCGGAAATCGCGAACTTGCCCATCTTGCGGCGGTCGGAGACGAAGCGCACCAAGGGGATGACCGCGAAGGGAAGCTGCATCGACAGCACGACCTGGCTGAACACCAAGAGATCGGCCGTACCGCGCTCGCCATAGATCGCCGTCACGATGATCACCGGAACGATCGCGATGCCGCGAGTGAGCAGGCGGCGCGCCCAGCTCGGCAGGCGCAGGTCGAGAAAGCCTTCCATCACGATCTGCCCCGCCAGCGTCGCCGTCACCGTCGAGTTGAGGCCCGAGGCGAGCAGTGCCACCGCGAACAGCGTCGAAGCGATGCCGAGGCCAAGCAGCGGCGACAGCAGCTCGAAGGCCTGGCCGATCTCGGCGACGTCGGAATGGCCGCTTCTGTGGAAGGTCGCCGCTGCGACCACGAGGATCGCGGCATTGATGAACAGCGCGAGCATCAGCGCGACGGTCGAGTCCGTCGTCGCCCATTTGATCGCCTCGCGCCGGCCGGCATCGTTGCGCTCATAGGCGCGCGTCTGCACGATCGAGGAGTGCAGATAGAGATTGTGCGGCATCACGGTGGCGCCGATGATCCCGATCGCGAGGTAGAGCATCTCCGGATTGGTGAAGATCTCTGCCTTCGGCGCAAAGCCGCGCAAGACCTCCGCGACCGGCGGCGCCGCGGCCGCGATCTGGACCGCGAAGCAGATCGCGATCACGGCAAGCAGCGCGATGACGAAGGCTTCCAGGAAACGGAAGCCGCGGTTCATCAGAAGCAGCAGCAGGAAGGCGTCGAGCGCGGCGAGCAGCGCGCCGCCGATCAGGGGAATGCCGAACAGGAGCTTCAGCGCGATCGCGGTGCCGATGACCTCGGCGAGATCGCAGGCGATGATCGCCGCCTCGCAGGCGAGCCAGAGCAGGAAGTTCACACCAGGCGAATAGGTCGCGCGGCAGGCCTGCGCGAGATCGCGGTCGGTGACGATGCCGAGCCTTGCCGCGAGTGATTGCAGCAGGATCGCCATCAAGTTCGAGAGCAGGATGACAGACAGCAGCGTGTAGCCGAACTTCGACCCGCCGGCGAGGTCGGTCGCCCAGTTGCCCGGGTCCATGTAGCCGACCGAGATGAGGTAGCCCGGACCGACAAAAGCGAGCAGTCGTCGCCACCAGCGGCCTGCGGCCGGAACGGCGACCGTGGCATTCACCTCGGCAAGGCTTTTGGCGGTGGGCGCATCAGTGCGCCAACCGGCAGCGTCAGGGGTCAAATCGGGCGAACGGGCATCCATGCTGGCAGAATACCGAAGTCGAACCTTATTGCAACTCATTTGCAACTGCATCTAGGCACACCTGTTCCGATGCTGTCGGGAAGCGGGTGGGTTTGGCGGTCCCCTGAAGGGAATACTGGCACGTGATCGACTTTGCAGGACATGTGCCATGACAACGACCTTTCCCGACACGTTCAACCGCCTCGCCTGGTCCAACCTGGCGGCGCAGTCCGCCGAGCAGATCGCACTCGCGGCCGCGCCCATCGTGGCCGTGCTGACGCTCGGCGTCGCGGAAGGCCAGACCGGCCTGCTGCAAACCGCGCTCACCCTGCCCTTCGTGCTGTTTGCGATTCCGGCCGGCCTGCTCGCCGATCGCATCTCCCGGCGCTCGCTGATGGCGGGCGCCGAGGCGCTGCGGGCGGCTGCGCTCGCGGCTATCGTGCTGCTGCTCTGGCTCGGCGCGCTCAACCTGCCGTTGCTCGCGCTGCTCGGCTTTGCCGCGGTGTGCGGCACCGTCGTCTATAGCGTGGCCGCCCCGGCGCTGGTGCCCTCGCTGGTCAGTTCGGAGCTGTTGCCGGCAGCGAATGCGCGGATCGAACTCGCGCGCACCATCGCCTTTGCCAGCGGTCCTGCGCTCGGCGGCACCCTGGTCGGCTGGCTTGGGGCGAGCCCCGCCTTCGCCTTTGCCGCTGCGCTTTCGGCCATCGCCGTGGTGCTGCTCTCCGGCCTCTACGAACCCGCCCGTGCGCCCACCCCGCGGCGCCATCCGTTCCAGGACATCCGCGAAGGCGCCGCCTTCGTGTTCCACCACGCGCTGCTGCGGCCGGTGTTCGTCACCCAATTCATCTTCAATACCGGCTGGTTCCTGCAGCTCGCGGTGTTCGTCCCCTATGCCGTGCGCCATCTCGGCCTGTCGGCCACGGGCGTCGGCATCGTGCTGGCGATGTACGGCGTCGGCATGGTGATCGGTGCGCTGGTTGCGACGCGCGTGATGCGCCGCATCGCCTTCGGCACCGTCATCGGCCTCGGCCCGGTCACCGGCCTCATTGCCGCGGTGGTGATGGCACTGACGGTGCTGGTCCCCTCGCCCTGGCTTGCAGGCTTGAGCTTCTTCCTGCTCGGCGTCGGGCCGATTCTCTGGGTGATCTCGACCACAACCTTGCGCCAGTCCGTGACGCCGCCGCGCCTGCTCGGCCGCGTCTCCGCAATCAACATCATGAGCTACGGCGCCCGCCCGCTCGGCTCGGCGCTCGGCGCAGTCGTCGGCGGCTTCTGGAGCGCGGAGGCATGTCTCTATCTCGCGGCAGCAGTGTTCGCCGTGCAGGCGCTGGTGATCCTGCTCTCGCCCGCCGTGGCGCTGGACCGGCAGCCGGACATGGTGGAGGACGGCGCACCGGTGCGCGCATGCTAGTGCCACCTCGTCCTTGCGAGCGCAGCGAAGCAATCCAGGAATGCACCCGTGGAAAGACTCTAGATTGCTTCGCTGCGCTCGCAATGACGGAGTGTGTTGAGATAGCCGGGCCTAACCCGCCAGATACCGCTCGTAGCTCCCCGTCACCGGTTCGCTCGCATCGATATCCGGATCGAGCGTATAGAGGTCCTGGGCGCGACCGATGCCGCGGAGCGCGTAGCGGCCGGTGGAGACGAGATAGCGGCGGCCGGTGGCATCTAAGCCCTGGTAGAATTCCGCCGATGCCAGCAGCTCGCGGTCGACCGAGCGGCTCATCGAGGCGATGCGGCTGACCTCGTTGACGGTCGGCCCCACCACCGTGAAGTCGAGCCGGTCCTCGCTGCCGATATTGCCGTAGAAGACTTCGCCGACATGGAGGCCGATATAGGCCGACGTGGTCGGACGGCCGTCGGCCGCCCGCCGCGTATTCAATGCCACGGCGTTCTTGCGGAACAGATGTTCGGCCCGCAGCGCCGCACGGCGCGCCGCCGCCATGTCCCCGTCGGTGAACATCGCGAGCACTCCGTCGCCGATCAGCTTCAACACATCGCCGCCGGCATCGTGGATCGCATCGATCACGGCCTGCGCGTAGTCGTTGAGGAACGGGATAATCTCGTCCGGCCCTATGCTCTCGCTGATTCCGGTCGAGCCGCGCAAATCAGAGTACCACAGCACGGCGTTTATGCGTTCGGTAACGCCGCGCGAGATGCGCCCGCGCAAGACCTGCTCGGAGGCATCGCGTCCGAGATAGACGCGGCCCAGCGTACGCACGATGTCGACCTGCTGTGCCGACTTGATTGCGAGCCCCAGCACCGGCACGAGATCGCGTAGCGCGGCGAGCTCGGCTTCGCTGAAGCCGTCGGCGCGACGCGTGGTCCAACAGGAATAGAGGCAATCCATCAGGCCGAGCGCACCAGTCTCGCCGAAGCGGTGCACGAAGGCGAGATAGTGCCGGTGTCCCTTTTCGGCGAGTTCGCCGATCTGCGAAAAATCGAGCGACGCCGCATCGGCGAGATCGATCACCATCTCATCGTGGCCGTGCTCCAGCATGTGAAAGAACACCGAGCGGCGCCAGCTCCTGGCGGCATCGCCTTCGGCGGTCGAGCCGTATTCGAACACGTCGCTCTCATTGCTCGGCCGGTCGCTCCAGCGAAAGCCACGGCCCTCATAGATCGGATGCAGCGTGTCGATGACGACGAGCCCACGCGAGAGTTCCAGCCCTTCGGCGCGGCAGCGCTCGCAGAAACCGCGGAGCAGTTCGTTTTCGGGCAGGCCGGTGAGACCCTGGCCGGTCAGCCAGTTCATCAGCTCGAGGCGGGAGGTCAATTGCATGCGCCATTATGGCGTGCATTCGTGACGAGCGAAAGGCGGAAGCCGCTCGCAGGCCGTGCAGCCTCAAGGCTCTCGCCTACTGCAGGCCGAATATGCCGCAGGCGCGGTTGACGCGCTCTGCCCGCGGGCCGCAAATGCGATCGATGACATCGCCGCCGACTCGAACCAGAAACGCCAGGATATGAGCCAGCGACAGCTTCCGATTATCCTGGCGCTTGGCACCACGCAGACGTTGGCCTGGGCCTCCAGCTACTAACTGCCAGCGCTGCTCGCCGATCCCATGGCGCATGACCTCGGCGTCTCCTCCAACTGGATCTTTGGCGCGTTCTCGGCGTCGCTCATCATCTCCGCGATGCTCGGCCCGCGCATCGGGCGACAGATCGACCTCGTCGGCGGACGGCAGGTTCTGTCGGCCTCCAACGTGACGATTGCCGCCGGCCTCGTGCTGCTTGGGTTCTCGCAATCCATCACGGTGATGGCGATCGCCTGGCTCGTGCTCGGCATCGGCATGGCGATGGGACTCTATGATGCCGCCTTCGCCGCGCTTGGCCGCATCTACGGCACCGAGGCACGCGGCTCGATCACGGGCATCACGCTGATGGCGGGGTTTGCCTCGACCGTCGGCTGGCCCCTCACCGCCTGGGGCCTATCGCATATCGGCTGGCGCGATACCTGTTTTGCCTGGGCGGCCGCCAACATCCTGATCGGCCTGCCCCTGAATTTCTTCATGCTGCCGGCGATCAAGGGCGCAAAGCAGGCCGCGGCGACCGCGACGAAGCCGCATTTGCCGCTCGACCGCACCATGATCCTGCTCGCCTTCATCTTCGCCGCGGTCTGGACCGTGACCGGTGCGATGGCGGCGCATTTTCCGCGCATTCTCGAGACCACCGGCGCGACGCCCGTCGAGGCGATCGCGGCCGGCGCGCTGATCGGCCCGGCACAGGTCGGCGCGCGCATTCTCGAAGCGGGTTTCCTCAGCCGCTTCCATCCGCTGTGGTCGACGCGGCTCGCCTGCCTCACCCACCCGATCGGCGCGGTGATCGTGGCGATCTTCGGCGGCGCCGCGGCGAGCGCCTTCGCGCTGTTCCACGGCTCCGGCAACGGCATTTTGACCATTGCGCGCGGCACGCTGCCGCTCGCGATCTTCGGCCCGAAGGATTTCGGCTATCGCCTCGGCATCATCGGCGCGCCGGCGCGCATGGCGCAGGCGGTAGCGCCACTCGCCTTCGGTCTGCTCATCGACGTCATGGGAGCCAAGGTGCTGATCGTCTCGTCCGCGCTCAGCCTCTCGGCGCTGGCTGCGCTGTTTCTGATCCCTGCCGAGGACCGGCCGGATTGATCATACCCGCGGCCAGCTCTTTGCCTCGCTGGTCGCGATCCAGATGCCGGCGAACACTGCGACGAGCCCGGCGAGCAGATTGGGCGTGATCGGCTCGCCGACCAGCAGCGCTGCGAGCAAGGCTGCCGCGATCGGATTGACCGTCATCGTATTGGCGACGCGGGTCGGCGTCGCACGTTCCAGCGCCTTGACCCAGAGGATGAAGGCGAGCGCGCCACCGCCAACGCCGAGATAGACGCCGGCGGTCCACTGTGCCGCCGTGAAATGATCGAGCGCCGCAAAGCTGCCGCGCAGAAAGCCCACCAGGATCAGCGCGACGGCGCCCGCGCCCATGCCGACCGTGAGAAAGCCGAGCGCGCTGGAGCGCTGCATCAAGGGGCGCGACAGCACATTGTAGAACGCCATGCAGAACACGGCTCCGGTCATGATCAGCTCGCCACGCCAGGCACCCGGCGGGCTTAGCGCCAGCCCCGCCGCGAGCGCCCCCGCCACGCCGACCACTGCGATGCCGACGCCGGTGATCTTGCGCGCCGTCAGCCGCTCGACGCCGAGAAGCGCGCCGACCACCATGGTGTGGAGCGGCAGCGTGGCCAACGCGAGACTGGCGCGCGCGGCGGTCGTGTAGGACACTGCGATATTGTAGAAGATGAAGAACAAGCCGAAGAAGCAGACGCCGAGCAGCGCCACGGCCGGCAGGTCGCGCCGTGACGGCCAGCGGACGCCGATCAGGAGCGCACTCGGCAACAGGCAGACAAAGCCGATGCCCCAGCGCAGGATCGCAAGAAGGATCGGGTCGCCTCCGCCGACGAGATAGCGGGTGATCGCCGCCGCAGTGCCGCCGAGACTGCTGGACGCCAGCGCGATCGCAACCCCGATCCACTCTCCCACGGCGTTCCCTCACGGAGCTAGACGCGGGCGCCTAGCACGGCTCTGCTGCCACCGTCATGGCAGCAGAATCAGCTCCCCCGTGGGATCGCGGTCCTTGCGGGACCTCAGTCGTAAAACTCCGGCGCCAACTTCTGGCCGTCGCGCTGGGCCTTGTCGTGGTTGATCCAGAGCTGCGCCTTTTCCTTGCCCAGCGTATCGGCGATCTTCTGCATCGAGGCCGAGCTCTGGTCCTTGTTGACGTTCATGCTAGGCACGCGGCGGTTGTCCCAATTGTCCTTGAAGTGGACGGCGTCGCCGGACAACAGCACCGCGCCGGTCTTCGGCAATTTCACCAGCAGCGATTGATGTCCGGGCGTGTGCCCGGGCGTCGACAGGATGGTCACGCTGCCGTCGCTGAACACGTCCTTGTCGCCCACGAGCAACTCGACGGGATGCGAGGGTTTGAAGCGCGGCTCGTTGTTGGCGCCGGGCCAGTCATATTCGGCCTTCTGCACGTAGAGCATGGCCTGCGGAAACATTTCGACATTACCGATGTGATCGGGATGGGTGTGCGAGACGCCCATCATCTTGATGTCGGCCGGCTTCACCCCGATCTGCTCGAGCTGGGCTTGTAGCGTCTTCGGACGCCGCCAGGTGACGGCCTTGGGATCGGCGGGCGCAAGCCCATTGGGCATAGCGGCGACGGCATCGGCAATGCCGGTGTCCCACAGGAACCAGTCCTGCCCGTGCCTGATGAGATAGCAGGTGTCGACGAAGTCCATCGACTTGCGTTCGTTCAGGCCCGGCGTCCAACGCGAGATGTCGCCGGCGGTGCCTTCGCCGCAATTGAGGATGTAGAGCTTTTCTACGCCGGATTTCTGGGACTGCACAGGAGCCGCCGTGGAGCCGAGCACAAGGGCGATGGCGGAGAACGCAAGGCCGATCCGACGCATTGTTCCTGTTCCTTTCACCGTGACGCGCGTGGTCGCGTGTCGACCTCAGGACCAAACCCGGCGCGGGGCGAAAATTCCCGAAGCAGCGGATCACATCAGTGCGGACAGGTCTCGACCTCGACCGTGACGTGGCTCAGCCCCTTCAGGCCGGCGAGCCGCCTCTTGTAGACGGCCGGCTGCTTGGGAGCATCCGACACCACCGAGACGAGCACGGCGCAATGGCCGGGCCCGACCTGCCAGAGGTGCAGATCGGTGACGCGGTCGTCGCCGACTTCCATCCGCGCACGGATGGTTCGCTCCAGCTTCTCGTCCGCGCGCACGTCGAGCAGCACCGCGCCCGAGGCCTTGACCAGGCCGAACGCCCAGCTCGCGATCACCGCACTGCCGATCAGGCCGACGGCCGGATCGGCCCAGACCCATCCCGAATACATCGCGACGGCGAGTGCCGCGATCGCCAGCACCGAGGTCGCGGCATCCGCCATGACATGGACGTAAGCGGCGCGAAGATTGTTATCGTGGTGATGGTGGTGATGGCCGTGATGATCATGGTCATGATCGTCGTGATCATCATGCACATGGCTGTGGCCGTGATCATGGCCATGATGGTGGTGGTCATGGCTGTCGCGCAGCAGCCACGCGCTCGCCAGGTTGACGCACAGGCCAAGGGCCGCAACCGCGATCGCCTCACCGTATACGATTGGCACCGGCGTGATCAGCCGCAGCACGCTCTCATAGGCAATCTCCACCGCGATCAATCCCAGAATGATCGCGCTGGAAAAGGCGGCAAGATCGCCGAACTTGCCGGTGCCGAACGTGAAGTGCGCGTTCCCGAGGTGCCGGCGCGCGAAGCGGTAGGCGAACGCGGCGATGCCGAGGGCTGCCGCATGGGTGCCCATGTGCCAGCCGTCGGCGAGCAACGCCATCGAGCCGAACAGGGAACCGGCCAGGATCTCACCGACCATCATCACCAGCGTCAGGACGACCACGAACCAGGTGCGCCGCTCATTCTCGTCGTGCCGCTCGCCCAGGAACGCGTGATCATGCGTCCATTGTTCGATGGAATGTGAATGCATCGTGATATCTCCAGGCGCGGATTTCTGCGCCTAATATAGGCCCTGACAGCATACCTTACTAACGCTGATTGCCGGCGAAACCGGCGATTGACAGACCAGCGCGGTTTCGCTGTAATTAGAACCATGGGGATTTGAGCGATCTCCCCACGAGGCGACATGCCCAAGTATCGCGTCCCGTTCGGTTCTTGCGAGGACGCATCATGTCTACTTTCACGACGATATCATCCGACAAGCTGGCGCGCCTGATCGGCACGGCCAATACCCCCACCCTGATCGACGTGCGGACGGAGGAGGATTTTGCCGCCGACCGGCGGCTGATCCCCGGCTCCATCAAGCTCAGTCCCGACAACGTTCCGGACTGGGGCGGCGAATTCGCCGGCCGCTCTGCCATCGTCTCCTGCCTGCGCGGCGAAAAGCTTGCGCAGGGCACCGCAGCGTGGCTCCGCCAGCTCGGTGTGCTGGCCGAGACGCTCGAGGGCGGCTTCGAGGGCTGGAAGGCAGCAAAACTGCCGCTGGTCGACACACGCAAGCTGCCGCCACGTGATGACAGGGGGCGGACCATCTGGGTGACGCGCGCGCGGCCGAAGGTCGACCGCATCGCCTGCCCCTGGCTGATCCGCCGTTTCGTCGATCCCAATGCGGTGTTCCTGTACGTGACGCCACCCGAAGTGGTCGGCGTCGGCGAGCGCTTTGGCGCAGCGCCCTTCGACATCGAAAACGTGTTCTGGAGCCATCGCGGCGAGCTCTGCACCTTCGACGTGATGGTGGAGGAGTTCGGGCTCGCCACGCCACCCTTGCAGCGGCTGGCAACGCTCGTGCGCGGCGCCGACACGGCGCGCCCCGACCTCGCTCCGGAGGCGGCCGGCCTGCTCGCTGCGTCCCTCGGGCTGTCGCGGATGTATGACGACGACCTCGCGCAGCTTGAAGCCGGCATGACGCTCTACGACGCCTTCTACCGCTGGTGCCGCGACGCCACCACCGAGACCCACAACTGGCCGACCAACAAGGTGAAGGCGTAATGGATACCCGCGCTGTTCAAGCAGGAGCTGATGCCGGTCACGGCATCAGCTTCAGCGAAGCCTTTCGCGTCTGGGTCCGCGTCGCCTGCCTGAGTTTTGGCGGGCCGGCGGGCCAGATCGCGGTGATGCACCGCATCCTGGTCGAGGAGAAGAACTGGATCTCCGAGGGCCGTTTCCTGCATGCGCTGAACTACTGCATGCTGCTGCCGGGACCGGAGGCGCAGCAGCTTGCCATCTATGTCGGCTGGCTCCTGCATCGCACCGCCGGCGGGCTGGTGGCGGGCGGGCTGTTCATCGTGCCGGGCATCATCGCCATCATGGGCTTGAGCTATATCTATGCAGCTTACGGCAATGTCAGCTTCGTCGAGGCGCTGTTCTTCGGGCTGAAGGCCGCCGTGCTCGCCATCGTCGTCGAGGCGGTGGTGCGCGTGGGCAAGCGCGCACTGAAGAACCGAATCATGATCGCGCTCGCCGCGATCGCCTTCGTCGCGATCTTCTTCTTCGCGGTTCCCTTCCCGATCATCATCATCGCTGCCGGCCTGATCGGCTATGTCGGCGCCAGGAGCGGCCGCCCGGAATTCGCGCCGGCCGGCCACGGCCATGGCAGCAACACGGCCGCGATCGACAGCATGCTCGGCGAAGCGGTGCCTGATCACGTTCGTCCCGATACCGCGCGCACCATCCGGGTCGGCGCGGTATGGCTTGCGCTCTGGCTGCTGCCGGTGATAGCGCTGCTCGCCGCGTTCGGTGAGGCCAACGTGTTCAGCCAGATCGCTCTGTTCTTCTCGAAGATGGCGCTGGTCACCTTCGGCGGCGCCTATGCCGTACTGGCCTACGTCGCCCAGCAGGCAGTCGAGCATTATCACTGGCTGAAACCGCAGGAGATGCTCGACGGGCTCGGCATGGCCGAGACCACGCCGGGCCCGCTGATCATGGTGCTCCAGTTCGTGGGCTTCATGGCCGCTTTCCGCGAACCGAGCGGCCTGCCGCCGATGCTCGCGGCGACCCTCGGCGGATTGCTCGCGACCTGGGTCACCTTCACGCCCTGCTTCCTCTGGATCTTCGTCGGCGCGCCCTACATCGAGCGGCTGCGCGGCAACACGGGCCTCGCCGGCGCGCTCAGTGCGATCACGGCGGCCGTCGTCGGTGTGATCCTCAACCTGTCGATCTGGTTCGCGCTGCACACGCTGTTCCGCGAGACCGCACCGGTGAACGTCTTTCCGCTGTCCTTCGACCGACCGTTGCTGTCGAGCGTCGACGTCCCGGCGCTAGTGCTGTCGATCGGCGCCGCGACCGCGCTCTTCCGCTTCAAGCTCGGCATGCTCACGGTGCTGGCGGGCTCATGCGCGGCGGGCGTGGCGCTGCGCCTAGTCGGGGTGATTTAGGGAGACGGACTCCTCTGGCCCTGCGAAAGACGGTAATATGAGGTGTTGTTCGAGAGGAGTCCACGCCTCGTGGGATCGGCTTCGGATCAGGTCGCCAAACCACGCGGACGATTGCTAGTCGTCCTGTTGCTCTTCGGCTTGCTTGCGGCTGTCTGCCTGGGGGCTATCTACTACGCCGGCGACCTGTCCAAGCTTCAGACCGTCGTGGCCGCGCGGGAAGGCCGCACCGCGTTGCGCGGCGTGACGGATCCTGGAGAGCTCGATCAAGCCATCGAGCAGTATCCGTCCAACAAGCTCCTCAGGCTCGTCGCACTCGCAAACAGGGACATGAACGAAATCGATGCTGCCGCCCAGAAGCTGCTTGATGAAGCCGCGCCAAGGCCCTTTCCGAGTCTCGGCGATCTCGGCGCAGCCAGCCGCGATGACCTTGACGCACTTCGGCGCGACCTGAAGACCGCAGAAGCCAACGTCGCGGCGTCCGCGGCGCGCTACAATGAGCAGCTCAGGTCTGCGCGCGAGAACGTGGAGAAGGATGCCCGGTCAGTGAACGTCGGCGACGAGCGATTGTCGTCCTTCATGGCGATGATCGACGAGCAGCATACGGTCTGGATCGCGCTCGCCTCGAAAAGACTCGCCGCAAGCGCAGATTATTACAATGCCTACGAGAAATGCGCGGCCCTGCTGATGCGCGAGTTCGGTACCTATAGGATTGAGAACGGCCAGTTCGTGTTTCCCTTCCAGTCCATGGCCAACGGCTATAATCGTGCTGCGGCCGCGATGACGGACGCCGCCAAACGCGAGTCCGAGCTCGACGGCGAAAGGGCGAGCCTGCGACAGTCGGAGCTGAGCCGATGGAAGGCCTTTGTCGAGCAGTAGTGACGTGCCGTATCTCGCGCTAAGCAACATTCACCGCCCGACGTCGAACGATAGCCTTTCCACACTTTCACTGTCATCGCCCGCGAAGGCGGGCGATCCAGTATTCCAGAGACGGTGACATATACGGAAAGGCCGCGGCGTACTGGATTCCCCGCTTTCGCGGGGAATGACAACGGTGTGGACGGCAACAGTTCGGCTTCATCCTATTCCCGCGAGCCGCCCTACCCGATCACCCGTCCGAACTTGTTCGACTTCGGGAATCCCTTCGGCGGCAGGCGGCCGGCGTCGGCGCGGGTGCCTTGCCACTCGGCGAGCTCCTTCATAGTCGCGCTGAATTCGCGGCCGGCGGAGTCCTTCCAGGTGAGGCCCGCTTTGGCATCGAACACCGCGACGTCGGACAGGCCACCGTCCTTGTACTTCTGCAGGCGCACGCCGCGGCCGCGCGCCATCTCCGGCACCTGGTCGAGCGGAAAGATCAGCATCTTGCGGTTCTCGCCGATGACCGCGACGGTATCGCCCGTCACCTCGGTGATCGCGCGCGCCTCGTTCAGCATCTCGACGTTGAGGATCTGCTTGCCCTTTTTGGTGGTGCCGACACAGTCGTCCTCGTTGACGACGAAACCCTGGCCCTCGTGGCTCGCGACCAGGAATTTGCGGCCGCCCTTGTTGACGAACAGCGCAACGGGCGCGGCCTCCTGCTCGAGGTCGATGAACAGGCGGATCGGCTCGCCGTGACCGCGGCCGCCCGGGAGTTTCGCGACATCGAGCGAGTAGAACTTGCCATTGGTGGCAAACAGTAAAAGCTTCGAGGTCGTCTCGGCGAAGAAGGCGAACCCGAGCTTGTCGTCCTGCTTGAAGGTAAGCCCCGAGAGATCCTCGACATGGCCCTTCATTGTGCGGATCCAGCCCTTGTCGGAGACGACGATGGTCACCGGCTCGCGCTCGACGAAGGCTTCCTCGATCGCGGCGAGATCATGCTCGGGTGCGTCCGCAAAGCTGGTGCGGCGCTTGCCGAGCGGAGTCTTGGGCCCGAACATGTCGCGGACCTTGCCGACCTGCTCGCCGACCTTCTTCCACTGCTCGGCTTCGGAGGCGAGCACTGCGTTGATGCCTTTCAGCTCGTTGCGGAGGTTCTTGTCCTCGGTTCGGATCTCCATTTCCTCGAGCTTGCGCAAGGAGCGCAGGCGCATGTTGAGGATGGCCTCCGCCTGCACCTCGGTGAGCTTGAACGCCTTCATCAGCTCGGGCTTGGGCTCATCCTCGGTGCGGATGATCTTGATCACCTTATCGATGTTCAGATAGGCGATCAGGAAACCGCCGAGAACTTCCAGCCGGTGCTCGATCTGCGCCTTGCGATAGTTGCTGCGGCGGATCAAGACATCGCGCAGATGGTCGAGCCATTCGCGCAACGCTTCGGCAAGGCCGACCACCTTGGGGATGCGGCCCTTGATCAGCACATTGAGGTTCAGCGGGATCTTGCTTTCCAGCTCGGTCAGCCGGAACAGCGATTCCATCATCAGCGCCGGATCGACATTCTTCGACTTTGGCTCGATGACGAGTCGAACGTCCTCGGCCGATTCATCACGGGCCTCGCCGACGAGCGGCAGCTTCTTCTGGTCGAGCAGTTCGGCAATCTTCTCGACGATCCTCGACTTCTGTACGAGCCAGGGAATCTCGGTGACAACGACGACCCAGGTGCCGCGGGCGCCCTCCTCTACCGACCACCTGGAACGGACGCGGAAAGATCCACGGCCGGTCGTGTAGGCTTCCGCGATCGCCTGCTTGGAATCGACGATGATTCCGCCGGTCGGGAAATCGGGGCCCTTGACCCATCTGAGCAGCGACTTGGATTTCGCGTCGGGCTTCTCGATCAGATGCAGAGCAGCGTCGCAGAGCTCTGCGGCGTTGTGCGGCGGGATCGAGGTTGCCATGCCGACGGCGATGCCTTGCGCGCCGTTGGCGAGCAGATTCGGGAAGCCGCCGGGCAGCACGACGGGCTCTTTCGACTGGCCGTCATAATTGGCGCGGAATTCGACGCCGTCCTCGTCGATGCCCTCGAGCAGAAGCCGCGCGACGTCGGTCATGCGCGCTTCGGTGTAACGGTAGGCGGCGGGGTTATCGCCGTCGATATTGCCGAAGTTGCCCTGGCCGTCGACCAGCGGATAGCGCGAGGAGAAATCCTGCGCGAGGCGCACCATGGCATCGTAGATCGCCTGGTCGCCATGCGGATGGAACGAGCCCATCACGTCGCCGACGATCTTGGCGGATTTCTTGAAGCCGGAGCCCGGGTCGAGCCTGAGCAGGCGCATGCCGTAGAGGATGCGCCGGTGCACCGGCTTCAAGCCGTCGCGCGCGTCGGGGAGTGCGCGGTGCATGATGGTGGAGAGCGCATAGGCGAGATAGCGCTCTTCCAGCGCATCACGCAGCGGCACCTCGTGAATTTCGGCCGGCTCCTCCGGCGGAATCAATCGTTTTCCCATGCCGCCCGGTTAAACCGTGGAAGCGAATCGGGCAAGGATGGATTGGTTCCCTGTGGGCCGCTATTGCCCGGCCCAGCCCGCGGTCACCGGCTCGGTCTTGTCCCCATTGTGGAACCTGCCGGCCAACTTCAAGCGAGCCGCTTTGGTTCCGGGGGGAACTCGCTGTCCGAAGGTAATCAGTACCGCGAAAAGCTCACGACGCTGATATCGCCGCCCGCGTCTGCTGTCGCATCAAAGCGTTGATGAAGCCCGCCCGGGCGTCGGAATGGGCCTGCCCGCGCGGCTCCAGCACGTGGCGCAGCAAGAATAGCCCGGTGAGGCGGAACCCGTCCTGGAGGTCCTGCTTGGTGAGATCGCCGTGCATCTCGCCCTGACGCAGGAACGGCGGCAGGCGCAGCAGCCGGTCGCGCCACGGCTCGCCCGCGGTACGCGACACCGCGCCGCCGGATTTGGGCGAGACGTAGATCAGGTCCGTGGTCTCCCCGGTCACCGCGCAATTCTCCAGCGCCAGCCCGAAGCCAAGCTCAGAGAGCATCGCCAGCTCGAAATGAATGAGGTGCACGGCCGCGCCGCCGATGTCGTCGAAATCGTCGAGCGCATGTTCGAGCAGCGCAAAAATCTCCTCGTGCGGATCGCGCTCCGGCAGCAAACGCGCAAGCGAAGCGAGATGCGTGACGCCGTAGACGCCATGCGAGGAGGCGAGCAGCGCCGCCGCGCGCAGCTTCAGGCCCTCGATCGCATAGGTGCCGAGATGCTCGTCGAGCCGCGCCCGCCACACCGCGCTGACGCTGTTGCCGGGCTGCAAGAGGGGCCGCATCCGCGAGCTGGCGCCGCCGCGCACCAGCCCGAGGTGCCGACCGTGCTCGCGCGTCAGGAGCTCGACGATGGCGCTCGATTCGCCATGCCGTCGCACTCCCAGCACGATGCCTTCGTCGGTCCATTCCATGGGATGAAGTCTAGCGTATTTCGGGGGATCGTAGGTCGGCAAAGCGAAGCGTGCCCACCAATTTTGATCCACAGAGCGACGTCAATTGTAGGCACGGCGCGCCAGGGCGCGCCCCCCTTTGCTCACCCTACTGCACTGCGCGAAATCTCACGCGTTGAACCAGCCCTGCGCGTCCCCGGTGAAGGAGAAGTACAGCCCGGCCGTCGTCAGCGCGCAGGAGACGATCTCGATGGCGCTGTCCAGCTCCATCCCCTTCACACCGATGATCTGCGCGAGCTGGATCACTGACAATACCAGTGCCGCCACCAGCACCCAGCGCGGCCAGTTCTTCCGCCACCTCGCCGCAAGCCAGACGAAATAGACCAAGAGCAGGATCATCCCGCCGGCGAGCAGCGTCGCCGTCGTGATCATCGGTTCCGTCATCTCGGCATTGGGCGTGCGGTCCTGCACCGCAACCGACAGGGCATCCAGCATCAGCGATGCATACAGCAGCGCTTCGAAGCGCTGGACGTTGTGAGGCACGTTCATCGGATCCCGCTGCTTATTCCTTGGGGAATTCCAGGCCCATCTCGCGATAGCGATCGGGATCGTCGCCCCAGTTCTCGCGCACCTTGACGAACAGGAACAGATGCACCGGCACGTCCAGGATCTGCATCAGCTCCTTGCGAGACTCCGCACCGATCGACTTGATGGTGGCGCCGCCCTTGCCGAGCACGATCTTGCGCTGGCTTTCGCGCTCCACGAAGATCGTCTGCTCGATGCGCACCGACCTGTCCTTGCGCTCCTCCCACTTGTCGGTCTCGACCGTGGACTGGTACGGCAATTCCTGATGCAGCTTCTGATAGATCTTCTCGCGGGTGATCTCCGCCGCGAGCTGCCGCATCGGCGCATCCGACATCTGGTCCTCGGGATAGAGGAACGGACCCGGCGGCACCATCTCGGCGAGCGCGTGGCGGATGTCGTCGACACCGTCGCCCGACAGCGCCGAGATCATGAAGGTTTTGGCGAAGCGAACGCGCTCGTTGGCGGCCTGAGCCAGCGCCAGGAGCTTCTCGCGCTGGACCAGGTCGACCTTGTTGATCACCAAAATCTTCTCGTGACCGACGCTTGAAGCCTTGGCGAGGATCGCTTCGGCCTCCTCGTCGATCCCGGTCTTGGCGTCGAGCAGCACGCAAACGAGGTCGGCGTCATGCGCCCCGCTCCAGGCGGTCGAGACCATGGCGCGGTCGAGCCGGCGCTTGGGTGAGAAGATGCCGGGCGTGTCGACCAGGATGATTTGCGCGTTGTTCTCGATGACGATGCCGCGGATCAGCGCGCGCGTCGTCTGCACCTTCCGCGAGACGATCGTGACCTTGGCGCCGACCAGCGCGTTGACCAGCGTGGACTTGCCGACATTGGGGGCGCCGATCAGCGCAACGAAGCCGCAGCGCGTCGCGGCGGGCGTATCGCCGCTTGTGTCAACCGTCATTGCTGCCGCCGACGCCTTCGCGTTCGATCATGACCGAGGCCGCCACCTTCTCGGCCGCGCGCTTGCTGCCGCCGATGCCTTCGGCCGGCGCGAGCCCCGGCAGGTCGACGGCGACGCGGAATTGCGGATCGTGATGCGGGCCGGTGCGCTCGACCTCGCGGTAGACCGGCGTCGGCAGTCCCTTTCCCTGTGCCCATTCCTGCAGCACGGTCTTGGGATCGCGCAGCGGCCGTCGCGGCTTGTGCATGCGCTCGGTCCAGTTGCGCTTGACAAACTCGGCCGCGGCCGCATGGCCGCCGTCGAGGAAGATCGCGCCGATCACGGCTTCGCAGATGTCGCCGAGCACGCTCTTGCGCAGGCGGGCGTCGGCGCTGGGGCCGACCGAGCCGAGCTTGATGTCGTCGAGCAGCCCGAGCGACTTGGCGACGTCGGCGCAGCTCTCCTTGCGCACGAGCTCGGCCAGGCGCTTGGACAGCTCGCCCTCGTCGGCGTTCGGATAGGCGTGGTAGAGCATGTCGGAGACGACGAGCCCGAGCACGTGGTCGCCGAGAAATTCGAGCCGCTGATAGCTGTCGCCGCGCTTGCGCCCGGACTTCAGCGCCGAGACATGCGTGATCGCCTGGATCAGCAGGTTCGGATCGGCAAAGCTGTGCCCGATGCGCGCCTCGAGCGCCGCGTTCGCCCCCTTGGCCTTGCCGCTCCGCGCCCGCTTCTTCTTCGCGGGTGGCTTGGGAGCAGCTTCGCCTTCAGGGCCCACTGGCGCCTCGATCGGTTGGGTTGCGATGTCCTTGGCTTCGTCTTTCATCGGACGATTTTGAAGAAACGATTCCAGCGCACCGCCCACGGCCAGCGCCAGAACATCCAGGCATGCTCGCCTTCGGCGATGGAGAAGAAGATCATTTGAGCGCGGCCGATCAGGTTCTCCTTCGGCACGTAGCCGACCTGCCCGAGGAAGCGGCTGTCGGTGGAGTTGTCGCGGTTGTCGCCCATCATGAAAAAGTGGTCTGGCGGCACGGTGTAGACGTTGGTGTTGTCCATGTAGCCGTTGTCGGCGCAGTCCAGCGTCTCATACGAGACGCCGTTCGGTAGCGTTTCCTTCCAGCGCTTGACCCGCGCGGTCCCGCCCTCGGAGCCGCAGGGATCCTCGCCGACATACTCGCTCATGCGCTGCCGCTCGACCGGCGTGTCGTTGATGTAGAGCAGCCCGTCCTTCATCTGGATCCGGTCGCCGGGAAGCCCGATCACGCGCTTGATGTAGTCGGTCGAGTCATCCTTCGGCAGGCGAAACACGACGATGTCGCCCCGGTTCGGGTCCGAGCCCCAGATGCGCCCGGAAAACAACGGGGGCGAAAACGGGATCGAGTAGTGACTGTAGCCGTAGGAATACTTGGAGACGAACAGATAGTCGCCGACCAACAGGGTCGCCTTCATCGAGCCGGACGGGATGTTGAAGGGCTGAAACAGGAAGGTGCGGATCACCAGCGCGATTAGGAGAGCGTGGATCACGACCCGGATGGTTTCGCCGAGGCCGCTCTCAGATTTTGTTCCCGAAGTCACGCTCATTGCTCTCTCAATTTCGGCCGGCGGTCACAGAGCGCCCTCCCCCCGCGAACAGCCCATCGGTTCGCGGCGCAAGGAGATTGTCCTGATTCTGATAGTGAGGGCCAATTCCGGCGTAAAGCCGAATTCACCCAGGCTGATTTGCGCCCGCGGACTTTTAGACGGTTGTTGGGGTCCACGCAATCAAGGATCGCATCAAAACCGCATAAGACATTGATTTTTAATATGAATTATAAAACGACCGCCGACCCGTCAGGACTTCGCCAGCGGAACGGCGGAAATGATAACGAAGGCCTGCGCCAACGGCCAGTCGTCGGTGATCGAAACGTCGATGCGCGCCTCGAAACCTTGGGGTGTCAGCGCCTGGAGCCGGGCCAGCGCCCCGCCGGTCAGCAGCATGGTCGGCCGCCCTCCCGGCATGTTGACCACCCCCATGTCGCGCCACCAGACGCCGCGCCGGATGCCGGTGCCGAGCGCCTTCGAGCAGGCCTCCTTGGCGGCGAACCGCTTGGCGTAGGTCGCCACCACCATCTTATCGTTCTTGGCGCGCCGCTCGGCCTTGGCGCGCTCGGTCTCCGTGAAGATGCGATCGAGGAAACGCTCGCCATGGCGCTCGATGACCTTGGCGACGCGCGTGATGTCGATCAGGTCGGAGCCGATGCCGATGATCATGCCCGGCCCCGGCCGCGGTCCATGGCCGCGCGCATGCTGCGGACCGTCTCGGCCAGACCGACGAAAACGGCTTCGCCGATCATGTAGTAGCCGATGTTGAGCTCAACGATCTCGGGCAGCGCGGCGATCTTTTCCGCCGTCGCATAGTCCAGCCCGTGCCCCGCGTGAACCTCCAGCCCCGCCGCTCGCGCGAGCTTGGCCCCCGTCACGATCCGCTGCCATTCGGCCTCGGCCTTCTCGGTGTGGCCGTCGACCACGGCATCGCACCAGGCACCGGTGTGGATCTCGATCACGGGAGCGCGCAGCCGCGCTGCCATCTCGATCTGAGGGGGATCGGCGGCGATGAACAGCGAGACGCGTATGCCGGCATCATTCAATCGCGTAATGTATGGCGCGAGCGCGTTGTGCTGGCCGACCACGTCGAGGCCGCCTTCGGTCGTCACCTCCTGCCGGCGCTCGGGTACCAGGCACACCGCGTGCGGCTTGGTGGCGAGCGAGATGCGCAGCATGTCATCGGTGGCCGCCATCTCGAAATTGAGCGGCTTTGAGATCTCGGCCTTCAGCCGCGCCATGTCTTCGTCGCGGATGTGTCGGCGGTCCTCGCGCAAGTGCGCGGTGATGCCGTCGGCGCCGGCCTCGATCGCGAGCAGCGCCGCGCGGACCGGGTCGGGATTGCGGCCGCCGCGCGCGTTGCGCAGGGTCGCGACGTGGTCGACATTGATGCCGAGGCGAAGCGGAGGAGCGGACATTGCTGGGCTCACTTAGCTGACATTTCTCAACTCGTCACGCACGGGCATCCATCCTGGTCGAAGAGATGGGTTGCGGGGGTCAAACCCGGCAACGACGAGCTTCATCCATTAACACGTTCGACGCGGGCGACGACTGCCTTCGCGCGCAACTGGGCTATGATCGCGCTCAGGTGCTTCAGATCGTAGACTTCGAGGTCGATCGTCGTCTCCGTGAAATCGGGCGAGCGGCGCTGCATGCTGATATTGTCGATGTTGCCGTCATGCTCGGCGATCACGGTGGCGATCTGCGCCAGTGCGCCGGGCTCGTTGACGTTCTCGACCTTGATGCGGGCCGGGAAGCGCTGTGGGGCGCTGTCCTCGATGTCCCAGCGCACATCGAGCCAGCGCTCAGGCTCTTCCTCGAAATCCTTCAGCGCCGGCGACTGGATCGGATAGATGGTGATGCCCTCGCCCGGCGTGACGATGCCGACGATACGATCGCCGGGCACGGCGCCGCCATTCGGAGCGAACTTGACCGGCAGGTCGGAATTGATGCCGCGGATCGGAATTGCAGCCGGGCTGCGCGGCACCTCGGGGACCACCTTGTCCTTGAGCTTGGTGGCGAGCCCCTTCTTGCCGGCATAACGCGCGATGCGCTCTTCCTTGTAGTCGGGGTACATGGCACGCGCGACGTCGGAGGCCTTGATCTCGCCGCGGCCGACCGCCGCCATGACGTCGTCGATCGAGGCGCGCGCGAGCCGCGGCAGCGCGCCCTTGAGCTTGTCGTCGGCATATTCGATCTTGGCGCGTTCGAACAGGCGCTCCACGATGCGCCGGCCGAGACCGGCATATTGATCGCGCACGGCCGTGCGCGTGGCGCGCCGGATCGCGGCGCGCGCCTTGCCGGTGACCGCGAGCGATTCCCAGGCCGAGGGCGGCGCCGACTGCGCTTCCGAGGTCAGAACCTCGACTTCGTCGCCATTCTGGAGTTCCGACGACAGCGGCGCGAACTTGCCGTTGATCTTGCAGCCCACCGCGCTGTTGCCGACGTCGGTATGCACGGCATAGGCGAAATCGATCACGTTGGCGTGGCGCGGCAGGGCGATCAGCTTGCCCTTTGGGGTGAAGCAGAACACCTGGTCATGGAACAGCTCGAGCTTGGTGTGCTCGAGGAACTCTTCGGGATTTGCGCTTTCCGACAGGA
Source organism: Bradyrhizobium sp. ISRA430 (assembly GCF_029909975.1). Taxonomy (NCBI): domain Bacteria; kingdom Pseudomonadati; phylum Pseudomonadota; class Alphaproteobacteria; order Hyphomicrobiales; family Nitrobacteraceae; genus Bradyrhizobium; species Bradyrhizobium sp. ISRA430. The sequence continues at coordinate 633,970 of NZ_CP094516.1, read as the reverse complement.
TGCCGACGGTGTGGCGCAGCCAGGCGAATGCGTTGGACTCGCGCTTGAGGAATTCGGTCGGAGAGCCCACGCCCTCCTTGTAGAAGACGTGCGCGGCGATGCCGCGCTCGGCGATCTGGTCCATCTCCTCGGTACGGATCTGCAGCTCCACGCGCTGATTGCCGGGGCCGATCACCGTGGTGTGGATCGAGCGGTAATCGTTCTGCTTGGGCGTCGAGATGTAGTCCTTGAAGCGCCCGGGCACGACCGGCCAGGTGGTGTGGACGATGCCCAGCGCGCGATAACAGGCGGCAACATCCGTCACCACGATGCGGAAACCGAAGATATCCGACAGTTGCTCGAAGCCGACCGACTTGCGCTCCATCTTCGTCCAGATCGAGAACGGCTTCTTGCGCCGGCCATAGACCCGCGCGCCGAGGCCGTTGTGGCGCAGGTTATTCGAGAGCTGGGTCTCGATCTCGCCGATCAGATTGCGGTTGCGTTCGGCGAGCGCATCGAGACGCTGCATCACCACCGAATAGGCTTCCGGATCGAGCATGCGGAAGGACAGATCCTCCAGCTCCTCGCGCATCTGCTGCATGCCCATGCGTCCGGCGAGCGGCGCATAGATGTCCAGCGTCTCCTCGGCGATGCGGCGGCGTGATTCCGGCGGCACGAATTCCAGCGTGCGCATGTTGTGCAGGCGGTCGGCGAGCTTCACCAGGAGCACGCGGACGTCGTCGGCAATCGCAAGCAAGAGCTTGCGCAGATTCTCGGCCTGCTTGGCCTCGCGCGACACCAGCTCGAGCCGCTTCAGCTTGGTCAGGCCCTCCACCAGCGCACCGATCTCGGGCCCGAAGATCTGGTCGATCTCGGCCCGGGTCGCCTCGGTGTCCTCGATCGTGTCGTGGAGCAGCGCCGCCACGATGGTCGCATCGTCGAGCTTCAGGTCGGTGAGGATCGCCGCCACTTCGAGCGGGTGCGAGAAGTACGGGTCGCCCGAGGCGCGGGTCTGCGAGCCATGCGCCTTCATGGCGTAGACATAGGCGCGGTTCAGCAGGTCCTCGTTGGTGTTGGGATTATAGGACCGAACGCGCTCGACGAGGTCATATTGACGCATCATGCGCGCCCGCGGCCTCGCCGGCCGCACCCCTGCCGGCGCAGTCGGGGCCACGGCAACCGATTCGGTTGCGGCCTGCATCTGCCATTGTCCCCGGCGCCGATACACCATGCCTTCCTGCCTTCAAACGGGTCACCACAACGCCCGTTGTATACACCTTAGCCCCGATCCCACGCGGTTCCGATCAATTCGGTCCCAGCGCGGGCCGCGCGATCCGACAACACTATGGTAACCACGAAAAGGTCAACAAAAGCAAAGGCCCGAACGCGGGTTCGGGCCTCTGATACGATCACAAGAATTCGACGACAGCGATGGGACGATTACTCGTCCTCCTCGGGCTGCTCCTCCGGCGGTGCGAGGCCCTCGAGGCCCTTCAGGAGCTCCTCTTCGGTCATGCGCTCGACAGCAACTTCGGTATCGTCCGCATCGACGCTCGCACCCGCGGAACCGATCAGGGGCACCGTATCGGGCTCGGGCTCGTCGACCTCGACGAACTTCTGGAGGGAGTGCACCAGCTCCTCGCGAAGGTCCTCCGGCGAGATGGTCTGGTCGGCGATTTCGCGCAAAGAGACAACAGGGTTCTTGTCGTTATCGCGGTCAACCGTTAGTTGTGAACCGGACGAAATCATGCGGGCCCGGTGGGCGGCCAGCAGGACCAGGTCAAACCGGTTGTCGACCTTGTCGATACAATCTTCTACGGTGACGCGAGCCATGGACTGTCGCTCCGCTCTGGGTGGGACCAAATATGTGGATGATGCGGGCTAGTTATAGGGGCCTGGGCGGTTTCGCAAGATCATTTTGTGATTTGGCCTCGCCAAACGGCTCTGCTACCCCCAAATTAGGGCTGGGATGGGTGGTTTTCCGGGCTGCCATCGAGGGCAGCATCGGACTGATGCGCCACCGCCATAACTATACCTTGATTGCCCCGACTTCTCCGGATTTGCGGTTTCGACGGGTCTTGGCAGCACTTTGAACCTGCGCGGCTTGCTGCCGCGCCAACAATAAACGATTCATCCGAACACGACGCGAGCAACTGAATGTCACCTTCTCCCACCAACAAGATCGCGCTCTTCATCGATGGGGCCAATCTCTATGCGACGGCCAAAACGCTGGGCTTCGACATCGATTACAAGCGCCTGCTGAAGGAATTTCAGAGCCGCGGGACGCTTTTGCGGGCGTTCTACTACACCGCGATCATCGAGGATCAGGAATACTCTTCGATTCGCCCCCTGATCGACTGGCTGGACTACAACGGCTACACGGTCGTTACCAAGGCGACCAAGGAGTTCATCGACGCCTCCGGCCGCCGCAAGGTCAAGGGCAACATGGACATCGAGCTCGCGGTCGATGCCATGGAGCTCGCCGAGCACATCGATCAGATGGTGCTGTTCTCGGGTGATGGCGATTTCCGTTCCCTGGTCGAGGCCGTCCAGCGCCGCGGCGTGCGGGTGACCGTGGTCTCCACCATCGCCAGCCAGCCTCCGATGATCGCCGACGAGCTGCGCCGCCAGGCTGACGTCTTCACCGACCTCGTCGAGCTGCAATCCAAGCTCGGCCGCGACCCGTCCGAACGACCTGCCCCGCGCGATCGTGGCGAGCGCGAGGCGCGGCACCACGCCCCGCAATTCCTCCAGCGCGCGACCACGATGGCGCCGAGGGGCGATGACGACTTCGACGATTGAGGCGGACCGGTCCAGCCGCCAGGCCTCCACCGTCATACCCGACCATGATTGTCTGCTCTGTCCGCGATTGGTTGCCTTTCGCGAGGCGAACCGCGCGCGCGAGCCGTCCTGGCACAACGCGCCGGTTGCGCCGTTCGGCGACATCAAGGCACGCCTGCTGATTGTCGGCCTCGCGCCGGGGATGCAGGGCGCCAACCGCACCGGCCGTCCCTTCACCGGCGACTATGCCGGCGACCTGCTCTATGCGACGCTGATCGAATACGGATTTGCCAAGGGAACCTATCAGGCGCGGCCCGACGACGGCTTGAAGCTGGTGGACTGCCGGATCGCCAATGCGGTGCATTGCGTACCACCGCAGAACAAGCCGCTGCCGGCGGAGATCAACACCTGCCGCCACTTTCTCGCAGCAAACCTCGAGGCGATGCCGAACCTGCGCGCGATCGTCGCGCTCGGGCGGATTGCGCACGACACCGTGCTCAAGCCGCTGAACCTGAAGGGCTCGCAGGCTCCCTTCGGCCACGGCGCCGTGCATCAGGCCGACGCGATCAGGCTGTACGACAGCTATCACTGTTCCCGCTACAACACCAACACGGGCGTGCTCACGCCGCAGATGTTCCGCCAGGTGTTCGCGCGAGTAAAGGCCGACCTCGGCTAGACTCCGGATGGATTGGCCTTCAGCCAGTCCAGAACATCGCCAGCGTTCCGGTCCGGCGGGAACACCGGATAGAACACGTGCGTGATGCGCGCGTCGTCGATGATGAGCGCGAGGCGCTTGATCAGCGTCAGCCCCGCAACATCCATAGTCGGAAGGTTCAGCGCGCTCGTGAGCTCCAGCCGCTCGTCCGAAAGCACCGGAAACGGCAGATGCAGCCGCGAAGCCATCTCGGTCTGGTAATCGTTGCTCTGGGTCGACAGGCCGAACACGTGCGCGGCGCCGGCGGCCTTCAGCTCCGAGAACAGATCGCGGAACGCACAGGTCTGCGGCGTGCAACCGCGCGCGCCTGGAATCATGTCCCAGTCGTCGACCAGCGCGATCTTGCCGGGCTCGCCGGTGCGCGGATAGGCGAACACCACGCTCCGCCCGCGCAGCGTCGACAGCGTCACCGAGGTATCATTGGTCGCACGCAGGCTGATCGGAGGCAGCGCCCTGCCCTTCAGGTGCGCGGCGCCGCCGTCATCGGTGGGTGCGGGAATCTTGCTCCAGTCGACCTCGGTCAGGTTTCTCTGGTTCATCTCGCTATCCCCTTGCCCGCATCAGCCGGCCCTTCTCCCGGCCCCAGTCGCGCTTCTTCACGGTCTCACGCTTGTCGTGCAGCTTCTTGCCCTTCGCAACCGCGAGCTGCAGTTTGGCGCGCCCGCGTTCATTGAAGTAAAGCTTGAGCGGGATCAGCGTCATGCCTTCGCGATCCACGGCGCCGATCAGCTTGTTGATCTGCCTG